>DATMCL010000139.1:0-2967 GCA_035558375.1 Polyangiaceae bacterium | reverse complement strand
ACCATGGCCGTGGCTGGCTCCGGTGGCTCCCCGATGGCAGGCACCGCGGGTACCCCTTCGAACGGCGGTACGGGCATGACCGCATCGGGAGGAGCCGGGCAGGGCGGTGTGACGGGCACGGGCGGCATGACGGGTGGCGCGGGCGCTTCGCCCGGTGGCGCTGGCACGTCGATGGGTGGTGACGCCGGCGCAACGGTGGGCGGTGCCGCTGGCGCCGCGGGCATGGCGCCGCTCGACGCGACATGTGGCGATCCGCCCGGTGCCGCGGGAGCGAGCGGCGAGGTCGGCGTCGCGACCAAGTACAAGGGCTGCTTCCCGATCGGAGCAGCGGTCGACTCGGGCGAGACCACATCGCATGCCGCGCTCCTCAAAGCGCACTTCAATAGCTTCACGTGCGAAAACGAGATGAAGTTCACTTCGCTCGAGCCGAACGAGAACTCCTTCACCTACTCGACTGCGGACGCGATGGTGAATTTCGCGACCTCGAACAACATGAAAGTTCGCGGTCATACGCTCGTGTGGCACAGCCAAAATCCCTCGTGGCTCTTCTCGGGCGCGACGAAGGACACCCTGCTCGCTCGCATGAAGAACCACATCAAGAACGTGGTGGGTCACTTCAAGGGCAAGCTCTACGCGTGGGACGTCGTCAACGAAGCGATCATGGAGGACGGGTCGTACCGCGACGGCAACGAGGCCGACGACAACAAGAAGAGCCAGTGGTACGCGATCATGGGCGAGAGCTACATCGCCGAAGCCTTCAAGGCCGCGCACGAGGCCGACCCCGACGCGAAGCTCTTCTACAACGACTTCTACGACTACATCCCCGCAAAGCAGCAGGGCATCTACAAGATGCTGAAGGGGCTACTCGATCAGGGCATCCCCGTGCACGGCGTCGGCATGCAGTGTCACCTCAACATCGAGCCCTCGACCGATCCGAACAACCAGGGCTACTACCAGGACGTTGCCCACCTCGAGGACGCCATCAAGCTCTACTCGTCGCTCGGCCTGGACGTGCAGGTCACCGAGCTCGATCTCTCTCTCTACGTCCCGGGCGTCACGTACACGTCGAGCCAGTACTACACGGCGGCGACGTTCACCGCCGAGCTCAAGGCCAAGCAAGCCGCGCGCTATGCCGCGTTTTTCGAGCTCTTCCGCAGGTACCGGAACGTGATCACGGGCGTGACGTTCTGGGGGATTGCCGACGACAACACCTGGCTCTCGGAGTTCGATTCGGGACGTCAGGATTTCCCGCTGCTCTTCGACACCGATCACAAGCCCAAGCCCGCCTACACGTCGGTCGTGACCTTCTGAGCGCGCCGTCGCTCGCGGCGTCGAGGTCAGCGCCCGAGCACGGGGACGAGGAAGCGCGCGAAGCGCTCGGGATCGAGGACGCCCTCCGCGCGCAGCGCCTCCGTACCCGGCTCGCGTGATTCGCCGTCGAGCGTTGCTCGCACGAGCGCGGCCGCGGCGGCGTGCAGGCTCATGCCCGCCGCACGGAACGCGTGCTCGGCGGCGTCGAGCTCACGCGCGGCGCGTGGCGCGTCGTCGTCGAGTCGCGCGAGGCCGGCTCGCAGCGCGCGTGCCGCGCCGAGGCCCCAGGTGTCGCCTTCGTTCTCGATGGTGCGCACCGCTTGCCGCACCTCGCGGACGGCGCTCGTGCGTCGCTGCTGATCGAGCTCTGCGAGCAAGAGCGCCGCGCGCCCACGCAGGTAAGCATGATCAAGTCGGAAGAATTGCGAACGCAGGAGCATCGACCCTTCGAGCTCGAGCTGGCTCGCGTCGAGGCGCTCGAGCGCGCGCGCGGGCTCGTACTCGTAAAGATCGGCGGCGGCGAGCGTGAAGAGCGCCGAAAAGTGCTGAAAATGGAAGCCGCGCTGCGACCAGCGCGCCGTGAGGTCCTCGCAATCGCGCCGCATCGCCGCCACGCGGTCGTCGGCGAGGTACACGATGTGGACGGGCCCGAGCGTGAGCGCCATCGTCGAAAATAGATCCTGCCGCGCGCCGTATTCGTCCAAGGTGCGCGAGACGCGCGTCCGGATCTCACGCAGGCGTCCGACGTACGCGAGCTGCCAGACGAGGAAATTTTGGGCGCGCGCGAGCAACCAGGGGACGCCGATGCATTGCTCGGTGAGGATGCTCTCCGCCTCGGTCAGGTAGCGATTCGCTTCGGTGAAGCGGCCGTATTGGAAGGCGACGACGCCGCGCGCGACAAGCAGGAACGCTCGCCACTCCGGGCGTGACGTGGGCTCGAGCAGGGCCTCGGCTTGCTCGAGCAGGTCCGTGACGCGCGGCAGGTTTCGCGCGCCGCCCGCGGCGATCATCGCGGCATCCATCGCCAGACCGTGCGAGATCCGCTCGGGCTCGCCGGCGTCGAGGGCGAGCAGGAGGCCGCGCGTTTGGAAATCGAGCCCTCGAATCGGATCGACGAGGCCGAGGCCGGATGACACGGACCACGAAGCGTCGATGCGATGCAAGGTGTCGGGCGCAACGGCGTCGCGCGAACGGAGCGTGAACTTCGTGCCGCGCACGGCGAGCTTGGCGCGCTGGTAGAGGCACGACGCGAGCGCGCCGCGCGGAGTTTTCGCGAGCCGCAGGCCGATCGGCGCGAGCACGGTGTCGAGCACGTCGATGCCTTCGTCGATGTGGCCGCCGCGCAAGAGCTCGTCGGCCGCGAGCCGCCGCAGCTCGCTCGCCGCCGTTTGCGTTTCCGAGAGGCGCGCCGCATCGAGGTAGGCGCGCGCCGCATCCAGCCTTCGCCCGGCGTTCGCTAGTGCGTCGCCGAGCGCGCGGCCGAGCACTGCGGCGCTCTGCCGATCGTCGGTGCCGGCGAGCGCCAGCCGATAGAAGGAGCTTGCTCGATCGAACGCGAAGGCTTCGACGGCGGCTTGCCCCGCGGCGGCGGCGGCCCGCGCCGCGCGACGAACCTCCCCGGCGCGCGACCAGTGCGTGGCGAGCGCCTCGACCTGC
>DATMCL010000138.1:0-7970 GCA_035558375.1 Polyangiaceae bacterium | reverse complement strand
CCCCATCGAGGTGCGCGAGCAGTTCGCGCTGCCGGCGGAGCGCATCCCCGCGCTCCTCACCGAGCTCGTCGCGCGACCGGAGGTCGGCGAGGCGCTGCTCGTCTCGACGTGCAACCGCGTGGAGCTCGTGGCGGCCGCGCGCTCGGGGGCGGCGCTCGACGCCGTCGCCCGCGCGAGCCGCGATGCCCTCTCGGCGCTCGCTCCCGGCGCGCCGCCGAGCGCCCTCTACGCGCTCACGGGTGGGGGCGCGGTGAAGCACCTGTTCGGCGTGGCCTGCTCGCTCGACTCGCTCGTGCTCGGGGAGCCGCAGATCCTCGGCCAGGTGAAGGAGGCGTACGAGGTCGCGCGTCGCGCCGGCACCGTGGGCGCCGTGCTGCACCGGACCCTGTCGCGCGCGCTCCACACGGCGAAGCTCGTGCGCTCGCGTACGGCGATCGGCTCCGGGCAGGTGTCGGTGCCGAGCGTCGCGGCCGAGCTCGCCCGCCGGATTTTCGGCGATCTCGCGGGCTCGAGCGTGCTGCTCGTGGGCTCGGGCGACATGGCGGAAACCGTCGCGCGGCTCCTGCAATCGTCGGGGGCGCGCCTCATCGTCATCGGTCGCACCAAGGAGAAGGTGGATACGCTCGCGCGCACCGTCGGCGGCGAAGGACGCGCGTGGGACACCCTCGGCGCCACGCTCGGCGATGTCGACATCGTCATCACGAGCACGAGCGCTCCCGGTCACGTCATCGAGCTCGACCACGTCAAGCAGGCGCAGAAGAAGCGCCGCGGCAAGAGCCAGTTTCTCATCGACCTTGCCGTGCCGCGCGACGTGAGCCCCAAGGTGCAGGGCCGCGACGGCGTGTTCCTCTATAACATCGACGACCTCTCGCAGGTGGTCGCCGATTCGCTGAAGACGCGTGGTCGCGAAGCGCTCCTGGCGCAGGAGATCATCGACGCGGAGGTGCAGAGCTTCGATCGTTGGGCCGACGCCGAGCAGGCGACGCCCCTCATCGTGGCCCTCCGCGAGCGGATCCGCGCCGCGCTCGCCGCCGAGCTCGGGCGCAGCCTCAAGGGCAGGCTCCGCCACCTCGGCGCCGCGGAGCGCGACGCCCTCGAAACCATGCTGGATGCGTCGGTCAATCGCCTGCTGCACGTGCCGAGCACCCGGCTGCGCGAATCCGCGACGCTCGCCGATTTGGAGACGCCCGGCCTCGCCGAGCTCACGGCGGCGCTCGAGCACCTGTTCGCGCTTAGCGAGGACGAGGCGGAGGCGTCGCTGCCGCCCCCGAGCGCCGCCGGGCCTAGCGGTCCGCCGCGCGGCGAGAGCGCCGAGCTTGCATCGGCCCCGGACGTTGCCAAGCTGGGCGCTCGTTGATGCAGCGACTCGTCTACGCCACCCGTAGGAGCCAGCTCGCGCTGGCCCAATCGCGCGCCTTCGTCGCCTCCATCGCTCGGCTCGAGCCGCTGCTCGCGATCGAAGAGCTCACCGTCACGACGACGGGCGATCGGATTCAAGATCGTCCGCTCTCGGAGGTCGGCGGCAAGGGTCTCTTCGTCAAAGAGATCGAGCAGAGCCTGCTCGACGGTCAAGCCGATCTCGCGGTGCACTCCTCCAAGGACATTCCGGGCGAGCTCATGCCGGGCCTGTGGCTCAGCTGCTTTCCCGAGCGGGAGGACGCGCGCGACGTGCTCGTTTCGCGCTCCGGCGCGCGCCTCGCGGAGCTCCCGTCGGGCGCCCGCATTGGAACCACGTCGCTCCGCCGCAGCGTGCAGCTCAAGGCCGTGCGGCCCGACCTCACGATCGTCCCGATTCGCGGCAACGTGGATACGCGACTCAAGAAATGCGCGGACGGCGTGGTCGATGCGATCGTGCTCGCTCGGGCGGGCCTCGTGCGGCTCGGGCTCGCCGACCGCGCGACGGAGGTGCTCGACGTGAAGGTGTCGCTGCCCGCCGTCGGGCAGGGCGCCCTTGCGGTCGAGCAGCGAGCGGGGGACGAGCGCGTCGCCCGGCTGCTCGCTCGCGTCACTCACGCGGAGACGGCGCTTGCGGTGGCAGCCGAGCGCGGCGTCATGGTCGCGGTCGAGGGCGATTGCCAGACGCCGGTCGCGGCGTACGCCGTGCGAAGCGGCGGCGAGCTCTACCTGCGCGGGCTGCTTGCGGAGCCCGATGGGTCGCGGCTGCGCCGGGCCGAGCGCCGCGCGGCGTGGCCCGCGAGCGAAGCCGAGGCGCAGGCGCTCGGGCGGGACCTCGGCGCTGAGCTCAAGGGGAACCGCGGCGCTTGAAGCGGCTCCTGCTGCTTCTCCTTTGGGCACTTGCCGCGTGCTCGCGCCTGCCGAGCTACGCGCGCCCGCAGGGCTCGCTGATGGATCCGGGCACCATCGACGGCGAGGATTTGATCGAGTACCGCGCGCTCACCCCCGAGGATTTTCGCGGCGACAAACCGGTCGGCGAGGCGGCTCAGCACATGGATGCGATGGGGGCGCAGACCTACGCGATCGTGCGGCCGGACCCGAACCTGAAGATCCTCATCACGGGGACACGCGAGGCCGACGGCGACACGCACTACAAAGGCAAGCTCGAATCGCGCCTCCACTTCCGCGCGCAGATGGATCGCAAGCGCTCCTGGTGGAACCCGAACCTCAAAGAGGTTCCCATCGAGTACGTCCTCCAGCATGAGCAGATCCACTTCGCGATCGCCGCGATCGAGGCGAAGAATCTCAACGCTTCCGCCGCCGCGGTCACCTCGCGCATGCACGCCGAAGGCGACTCGCAGGAAGAAGTGAAGAACGCCATCCAGGCGAAGCTCGACGACGTCATTCGCGACGCGCTCGAGCGCTTGATCGAGCGGAACGGAAAGTTCGACGAGGACACGTCCGCCCGCTATGCCCCGAAGAAGCAAGCCGAGTGGTGGCACCGCGTCCAGGCCGAGCTCGGCGAGGCCCGCGACTAGCCCGAGGGGTTCATTCCGGGCAGGGCACTTTGCCGCGCCCAAACGCGGTAAAAGCTGCGGTCCCTGGCGCCCTCTTTCGGCGCGGCCGATTTTTGGTAAGGTCCCCGGCCATGTCGTTCGGCAAGGTCTCACGCACGCTTTTCGGTCTGGCACTCAGCACGCCGCTCCTCCTCGGTGTCGTCGCCTGTGGCGGTGGCGACGACGTGAAGCACGCGATGGTGAAGGCGGGCGAGATGCCGGCCGGCGGAGAGTGGCAGGGCGTCTACTTCAGCCCCCTCTACGGCTACCTGCACATCGTCGCGGACGGCAAGGCCTGCAACGGCGGCTGGCGCACGGCGGCGGGCGACGCCTTCGGCGAGCTCCACGGCGAGATCGACGGCAACCTCCTCAAGTACGAGTGGAAGGAGCGCCGCATCGGCGCCGTCGGCGCGGACGCCGTCAAGAAGGGCAAAGGCTACTTCGTCTACAAGATCCCGAAGGAGGGCGAGGCCCACGAGATCAAGGGCGAATGGGGTCTCGGCGATAACGAGGCCGGCAACTCCTGGCAGGCCGTGAAGCAGAAGAACATGCCGCCGGATCTCAAGGCCGTGCAGCCCGACGAGTACGAAGGCCGCGTGACGGGCGGCGGTTGGGACTCGGGCGAGGGCGGCGACAAAGAAGGCGACTCCGACAAGCCCGCCGACGACTCGAAGTAAGTCCTTGTCAGAGCAAGCTTTACAAGGCGCAGGGCCGCGCGGCGAAGCCGCGCTCGGCCTCGAATGGCGCGAGCCCCCCATCTTCGAGCGCGGTGCCCCCGGTCGCTCGGGGGTATCACTCGGCCCGAGCGACGTCCCCGAAGTGGACCTCGGGCAAGCGCTCGGAGCACTCGCGCGGCGCGAGCCGGCGGGCTTACCCGAGGTGAGCGAGCCCGAAGCGGTGCGTCACTTCGTGCGGCTCAGCCAGTGGAACTTCAGCATCGACACCCAGTTCTACCCGCTCGGCTCGTGCACGATGAAGCACAACCCGAAGGTGAACGAGTGGGCGGCGCGCCTCCCCGGCTTCGCGCAAGCGCACCCGTTGATGCCACCGCACCTGATCCCCGGTGCGCTCGAGCTGATGGTCGCCCTGCAGGAAGAGATCGCCGAGATCACGGGCATGGACGGCGTCTGCTTGCAGCCCGCGGCCGGCGCGCAAGGCGAGCTCACGGGGCTCATGATGATTCGCGCCTGCCATCAGGCGAAGGGTCGCGCCCCGCGCAAGGTGTTCATCCCCGACAGCGCGCACGGCACGAACCCGGCAAGCTCGACGCTGAACGGCTTCGAGTCCGTCGCGTTCCCGTCGGGCCCCGCCGGCGTGGTCGAGCCGGAGACGCTGGTTCGTGCGCTCGACGCCGCCCCGGGCGACATAGCCGCGCTCATGATGACGAACCCGAACACGCTCGGCCTCTACGAGCAGGCGATGCCGAAGCTCACCGAGCTCGTGCACGCGCGTGGCGGCCTCGTGTACGGCGACGGCGCGAACATGAACGCCGTGCTCGGCCGCGCGCGCCCGGGCGACGCGGGCGTCGACGTGATTCAGCTGAACCTCCACAAGACCTTCACGACGCCGCACGGTGGTGGCGGTCCCGGCTCCGGCCCCGTCGCGTTCAAGGCCGAGCTCGCGCCGTTCCAGCCGATCCCGGTGGTTCGTCGCGAGGGCGGTCGCGCCGTCGTCGATGTCGAGCGTCCCGCGAGCGTCGGCCGCGTGCGCTCGTTCTTCGGCAACTTCGGGATGATGGTCCGGGCCTACACGTACATGCGCGAGCTCGGCCCCGAGGGGCTCGCGCAGGTCTCGAATCTCGCCGTGCTGAACGCCCGCTACGTCGCGGCGCGCCTCGCCGGGCATTACCCGCTCGCGTACTCGACGCCGGCCCTCCACGAAGCGGTGTTTACCGATCGCGAGCTCGAGGCGTCGACGGGCGTGAAGACGCTCGACATCGCCAAGCGCCTCATCGACTACGGCGTGCACCCGCCCACCGTGTACTTCCCGCTCGTCGTGCGCGGAGCGCTGATGGTCGAGCCGACGGAGACCGAGACGAAGCAAACGCTCGATGCATTCGTCGAGGCGATGGTGTCGATCGCCCGCGAAGCGCGCGAGACGCCGGAGCTCGTGAAGCAAGCGCCCCACGCGACGCGGCTCGGACGACTCGACGAAGCGCGCGCCGCCCGCAAGCCGCGGCTGCGCTGGTCGCGCGAAGGCGCCTAAGACCGCCGTTCGGCGGGCGAAGGCGACGCAAGACTGTCCTGACGGCGCCGCAAGAGCGGTGTCGGTCAGGGAGCGCCGCACGCGAGCCACTCGCCGAGCTTCTGACGCTCGCTCGTCGGGGGCCGGGGATCCGAGGGCGGCATCTCGTGGTTTACGACGTCGATGCTGGCGGCGGCCATCAGGTCGATCTGCTCCTGGTGCGCACGCACGCTGTTGAGGTCGTCCCAGTTGTAGCCATCGGGCGCGCCGTTCCGCTGCTCGCCCTCGCGCGTCTTGCTGTGGCACCGCGTGCAGTAGGTCGCGAAGAAGGTGCTCCCCCAGGAGTCGTAGGTGAGCTTCGAGCCCGCCGGGCAGACCGAGTCGGTCGGGACGCCCGAAAGCACCGGCTCTTTTGCCGGCTCCGGATCCGAGCAGGCCACAAAACCGCTCAATAACCCCAGAAAGAGGAGTTGGAACGAGCGCGTCGGCCCGCGTCCTAGTCGCCAGACGCCTTGCAAATAGCGTCCCGCGACGCGGGACGCGTCTAGGGTTGCGGTTGCTGCGGTGTTCGTCACCAAAAAGACTTTCTTGAGTGCAGGGGTCCGCGGGCGGCCATGGGGCCACGTACCATCCCGGAAACGAGCCGGGGTACGCGCACCATTCGAGTAGCACGGCACCCACCGGTTCCCGAGTTTCGACTCAAAAACGGGGGCCGCGTTTTGACAGTCGGCTCGCCCAGCGTAACATGGGACCCTCTGGTGGCACATTCGCCCGTCAAGATCGGTGAGGTGATCAGCGGCCGATACCGCGTGGATCGACTTCTGGGTGCCGGGAGCATGGGCTTCGTCGTCGCGGCCTGGCACCTCGAGCTCGATCAGCCAGTCGCGCTGAAGCTTTTGAACCCTGACGTTTTCGAGCAGGGCGAAGCCACGATGCGCTTTCGGCGCGAGGTGCGCGCGGCCGCTCGCATCAAGAGCGAGCACGTCTGCCGCGTCATCGACGTCGGTACGCTCGAGCACGGTGCGCCCTACATGGTGATGGAGCTCCTCGATGGCAATAACCTCGAGGAAGAGCTGCAGCAGCGCGGGCCGCTTCCGGTGCCGGAGGCGGTCCTCTACATCTTGGAAGCGGTCGAGGCGCTCGCCGAGGCGCACGCGGCCGGCATCATCCACCGTGACCTGAAGCCGGCAAACCTGTTCGTCGCGCGCCGCGCGGATCGCTCGCGTCTGCTCAAGGTGCTCGATTTTGGCATCTCGAAGTCGATGATCGAGAGCCAGTCGTCGCGCGACATGTCGCTCACGCGAACCGGCGTGATCATCGGCTCGCCCCTTTACATGTCGCCGGAGCAGATGCGCTCGACCAAGGACGCCGACGCAGTCAGCGACGTGTGGGCGCTCGGGGCGATCCTGTTCCAGCTCATCACCGGTCGCCCGCCGTACGAAGGCGAAACGATTCCCGAGCTTTGCGCGAAGCTCTTCACGGAAGATGCCCCACCGCCGAGCACGGTTCGCCAGGGCTTGCCCCCGAACCTCGACGTCGTCCTGCACCGCTCGCTCGCTCGCGATCCGGCTCGGCGCTTTCAGAGCGTCGCCGAGCTCGGGGCGGCGCTCGTCGAGTTCGCTCCGGCGGCGGGTCGCGTTCACGTCGAGCGAGCGCGGCGCGTGCTTCAGGCTGCCGAAGGGCGGCGCCCGACCTCGACCGCGCCAGGGCCGATCGCCAGCGATTCTCCGACCATTCAGGCGTCCGTCTCCGCCGTGGCCCTCTGGGGGCAGCTGAGCGGTAAGGAGCGCCGGCGCCGCTGGGCCATCCTCCTGGCCGCACTCTTCGTGCTCGCCGCCGGCGGCGCGGCCGTGCTCAAGATGGCGCCGCCGTTTGCCGGGGAGGAAAAGGTCGCGCCGCTCGAGGCCCCGCCCACGCCGCAAAGCCCCGCCACCGCGGCCGCCCCGCAGGCGGCCGTCCCCGCTGCCGAGCCCATCGCCTCCGCGGGTCCGGTCGAGCCCGTGCTCGAGCCCACGGCCGAGCCCCCACCGAGCGCGACGGTTGCCGTGGGAGCGGGACTCGGAAAGCCAACGAACTTTGCGGCTTCGCGCCCCCGACCGGTCGCGCCGGCGCCGCCGAAGCCCACTGCCACGGAGTCCACGATCTCGGACTTCGGCGGCCGTCGCTGAGCTTCGCACACGCGTGCCAGGAGCGTTCGGCCCTCGAGGCGGCCGGCCGGTTCCGGGCGCCCAGCGCGAACGCGATATGACGGTGAAACGAAGGAGATGATACGCTCCGCCCGCGAATGACACGCTCTTCTGCGCTCGTTGGGGGACTCCTAGGGTTGCTCGTTGCGCTCAGTCCCGGGCATGCCGCGGCCGAAGCATCCGCTTCGGACAAAGCATCCGCCGAAGCGCTCTTCGATGAAGCGCTGCGTGCGATGAAGGAGGGCCGCTACGCCGAAGCGTGCCCGAAGCTCGAGAACAGCCAGCGCATCGATCCCGGTGTCGGCACGCTGCTCTACCTCGGCGAGTGCTACGAGAAGCTCGGGCGAACGGCGAGCGCGTGGGCGACGTTCCGCGAGGCAGCCTCCGAAGCCGACGCCGGCGGGCAGACGAAACGCGCGAAGGCGGCGCGCGACCGCTACGCGAAGCTCGAGCCGCAGCTCGCTTACCTCACGATCGAGGTCGCCGAGACGACGCGCGCGCTTCCCGGTTTGCGCATCCGGCGCGACGGCGCCGACACGGGGCTCGGCATCATCGGGTCTGCGGTGCCCGCGGATCCCGGACCTTCGAAGATCGACGTCACCGCGCCGGATCACGAATCGTTCTCCGTGACGGTGCGCGTGCAGCCCGG
>DATMCL010000137.1:0-6537 GCA_035558375.1 Polyangiaceae bacterium | reverse complement strand
CGCCCGAGAAGCCGTACCGTCACACGCACGACGACCCACCCGTCGAAAAGCCAACGGGCGCCACGCCCGAGGGCGCGACGCCGTCCGCTCCCCCGGCTCACTAGGCGGAGGTGCCGCCGATATCCCGGGCCGCGCGTCCCGTTGCGAGACGAGCGCCGCGCCGTGCGCTTCAGATCCCGAGATTCACTTTGCCGGCCGTCGCCGTTGCGGGCGCGGCCGGCGCGCTCGGCGCTTCGGCTTTGCGCGCCGGCGCGCGGGGTCGCACTGGCGCTTTGAAGCTCGCGGATCCGCTCGCGACGGGACCCGCGGATGCAACGGGCAGAGGGCCCACGAGCGGCGCCGCAGCAACGGAAGCGCTCGCGGGAGGAGCGCTCGCCGCCGATGCGGTCGTGAGCGGTGAAAGCTCGATGGGCGCCGCCGTCGGCAGCGGCAGCGTCGTCGCCGTGGGCGTCGGCGGCTCGGCGGCGGCGTTCGTCGGGCGTTGCCGCACCATCACGACGCCCACCATCGTGATCACGAGCAGCGCCGCGAGCCCGCCGAGCACGAGCGCCAAAACAGGCGGCTTCTTCGTGCGGGGGTGCGGCGCCGGGACCGCGCCGGCCGTCGGCGGCACGGCCACGAACGGCGTCTGCACGGGCGCGTGCATGAGGGCCGTCGCAGCGAAGGCGGCGCGCGAATCGTCGCTGCCGCTCGTGTCGCGGGCTTCGCCGCTGCCGACGATTCGTCGGAGCTCGGTTGCGAGCTCGCGCGCCGACTGAAAGCGCTCTCCGAGCTCGCGCGCGCAGGCTTTCGCGAACCACGCGTCGAAGCCGGGCAGCGTGTAGCCATACGCCGAGGGGACGGGCAGAGGTCGCGTGCAGATCGCGAGCAAGAGGCTGCCGAGTGCATCGCTGTCGAAGGGGCGCCGTCCGACGAGGCACTCGAACGCGATCACGCCGAGCGCCCAGACGTCGGTGCGATGATCGACGAGCTTCGTGCCCTCCGCTTGCTCGGGGCTCATGTAGTGGGGCGTGCCGAGGATTGCGCCCGTCCGCGTCTCGGAGCTCGACGCGACGCCGAAGCCCTGGCTCGCCTTGGCGATGCCGAAGTCGAGCACCTTGGTGACCTCGTCCTCGTCGTTCCGGCAGAGGTACACGTTGTCCGGCTTGAGATCGCGATGAACGATCGAAAGCTCGTGCGCCTTGCCGATGGCGCGCGCGATCTCCGTGATGATGCGTCCGACCTCCGGGGGCGGCAGGTGGCCGACGCGCTCGAGCCGCGTGGCGAGGCTCTCGCCTTCGAGGAGCTCCATCGCGATGTAGGGGACGCCACGGTCGGTGCCGTAGTCGAGGATCTGCACGACGTGCGGGCTCCGGAGCGCCGCGGCCGACTGCGCCTCGCGCATGAAGCGACCGAGCGCCTCGGGGCTACCGGCGATCTGCTCGTCGATGACTTTGATGGCGACCGGCGAGCGGAGCTCGCGATGCTCGGCGCGCCAGACCGCACCCATGCCACCCTGCCCGAGCTTTCGCTCCAGGACGTACCTGCCGGCGAGGACAGCGCCGGGCGCGACCCAGTCCATCACGAAGCGGATGCTAGCACGGCGGCATCTCCGCCTGGGTCGACTCGCGCAACGCCGAGCCGAATCGTTAGCCGATGCTCGCGAGCGACAGCGTGACCACGTAGAGCAGGAGGGCAGTGAGCCACACGATGCACGTGCGGCGCAGCTGCTCGCGCGCGCCCCACACGACGGCGAGCGGCGGCACCACGAGCGCCACCGCTGCTCGCCAGCGCGGCGTCCGCACCGCGAGCGCCGCCACCAGCGCGATGTGCGCCGTCACGAGCAAAGCGAGCGACAGCGACGGCGCGAGCACGAGCAGCACGTCGGTGAGCGCCGAGCCCTTCACGAGGGACTCACCTACCATGCCGCGCCGAGCGCACGCCGCGCCGCGGCCGAGGGCCCGAATTTCAGCGAAATACCGACGAGAAACACGCACCTTGTGCGGTGGACGCTGCCGGGGGATGTCGTAGACTCTCGCGTCCATGAAAAATACCCTCTTGCTTGCCGGGGCGGCCCTGCTCGGCCTCGCGGCGACGCTGCCCGAGGGACTCGCCCGCGCCGACGGCACCGCGCTGCGCCCGAACGTCATGGGGGTGAGCGAGATCAAGCCCGGCATGAAGGGCTATGGCCTCACCGTGTTCGAGGGCACCAAGCCCACCCGCTTCGACGTCGAAGTGATCGGCGTGCTCAAGAACTTTCGGCCGCGCCAAGAGGTGATCCTAATCAAGACGTTCCACCCGCGCCTCGAGGTGGCGAAGGTCGTCGCGGGCATGAGCGGCAGCCCGATCTTCATCGACGGCAAGATGATCGGCGCTTACGCGTACGGCTGGACGTTCGGCAGCGAGCCCATCGCCGGTGTCACACCGATCCGAACGATGCTCGACGAGCTGGCGCTGCCCTTGCCCGACACCATCAACGGCTGGCCGCTCAAGCTCGTGCCGGGGCAGAAGGTCGCGCAGAAGCCGGCTGCCGGCGCCTCCGAGGGCCGGAGCCGATTTCATGGCGAGCTCGGACGCTACGACGTGCGCGAGCACGCGGCCGAGGTGGCGCGCACCAGCTACGAGTCGAGCCCGACGCCCGTGCGCCCGGTGGCGACGCCGCTACTCGTCGGCGGCCTCACACCCTCGGCGATTCGCCTTGCTTCCGAGCTGCTCTCGCCGCTCGGGCTCGAGCCGCTCCAGGCCGGCGGCGGCGGCAGTGCCCCGGAGCCCGACGCTCCGCAGAAGTTCGAGGACGGCGGAGCCATCGGCGTCGAGCTCATCCGCGGCGACATGAGCGCGACCGGGCTCGGCACCGTGACGCGCGTCGAGGGCGACAAGCTCGTCGCGTTCGGCCATCCGATGATGGAGGCGGGGAATACGGCCCTGCCGACGGCGATCGGCAAAGTCCTGTGGGTGCTCGCGAGCGAGCAGCGGTCCTTCAAGATCGGCATGCCGGTGCGCTCGATGGGCGCGCTCGTCAACGATCGCGTCGCCTCGATCGTGGTGTCGCAGTCCGCGAAAGCGCCCGTCATCCCCGTCAAGATGGCGATCAAGGGCGTGCCGGGCGTCCCGCTCTCGAGCTGGAGCTTCGAGGTGGCGCACGAGCGCTTCCTCACGCCGTCGTTCCTGTCGGTCGCGCTCGGGAGCGGCCTGCAAACCGTCGCGAGCGAGCAGCAGGACGTGAGTTGGACGGCGACGAGCAAGCTCAAGATCAAGGACTACGGCGAGATCACGCTGCGCGACTTCGGCGTGGCCATCGGCGGCACGCCCGACGCCGGCGAGTTCGCGCGCTCGAACCTGGTGCGTGCCGTGGGCGCCATTCTCAACAACCCTTGGCAGTCCGCGCGCGTCGAGAGCGTGCAGATGGACGTCGAGCTGCACTACGGGCGCGAGCTCTACCGGCTGCGCGGCGCGGAGCTCTTGTCGAGCGAGCTCGACGCTGGCGAGCCCGCCAAGATAAGGCTCACGATGGTGCCGTTCTCGGGCCCCGTCGTGCAGAAGGTGGTGTCGGTCCCGCTGCCCGCTCACCTCGCCGGCCGCACGCTGACGCTCGAGATCAGCCCCGGTTACGTCGAAGAGAAGGACAAGGCCTCGCCCGACACGCTGCGCGACCTCGTCCACAACTTCGAGGATCCGATTCAGCCCCCGAAGTCGGTGGTCGTGAGCTACGCGTCGCCGGAGGCCACCGTCACGCACAAGGGTCGCATCGCCACCGATTTGCCGATGGGCGCCATCGACGCGCTCCGCCCGAGCACGAGCTCGATCGCTCCCGACGCGTACACCACCACCGTGCGTCAGTCCTTCCCGCTGAACCAGTACCTGGTCGGTCGGGATCGTGTGAACGTCACTATCCGTCCGGTCGTCCGCTAACCCGAAATGCCGCCTGCCAAACGCATGAAAAGGTCATTTTCGTCTCTCGCGCTCGTCACGGCCTCGCTGCTCTTCGCCGCGTCGGCGGCCGCGGTCGGCACCCGCCGCTTCACCCTCGACAAGGAGGCCGACTTCAAGGGCGGTGACCTCAAGGGTGTGGCGGTCGACTCGCACGGCGCCGTACGCGCCGGGTTGGATCTCGGTGCCGTTCCGGTTTCGGAAGCCCAATCGATCTGGTGCGCGCTCCCACAGAAGGACGGCTCCGTGCTGCTCGGCACCGGCAACGAGGGCAAGCTCCTGCAGGTCAAAGGCGGGGCCGTCACGGTGGCCGCCGAAACGAACGCGCTCGTCATCACCTCGCTCGTGAACGGCTGGGGCGGCAGCGTGCTCGCCGGCACCTTGCCCGAGGGCAAGATCATGAAGTGGGACCGCGGCAAGCTCACGGAGCTCACGACGCTCCCGGGCGCCAAGCACGTCTTCGGTCTCGCCTTCGACGCCAAGGCCAACGCGCTTTACGCGGCGACCGGTCCAGAAGGAAAGCTCTTCCGTATCACCCAAGGGGGTGAATCTCAGGTCTACTTCGATGCCGAGGAGCAGCACCTGATGAGCGTCGCCGTCGCGCCCGACGGCAGCGTGCTCGCGGGCGCGAGCGACAAGGCGAAGCTCTACAAGGTGACCGGCCCCGGCCGCGCGAGCGTGCTCTACGACTTCAACCGCACCGAGGTGCGCGGGATCGCCGTCGGTGCGAAGGGCGACGTGTACGCGATCGCGAACGACCTCAAGAACGGTTTCACGGTGCCGGCCAAGCCCACGCGCAATCAGGAGAGCACGCCCGCCGGCCCCAGCGCCGCGGGTCCGAAGCCCAAGGGCAAGGGGTCGCTCTATCATTTCACGCCCGACGGCCAGCCCGATCGCCTCTACGACAACGATGAGGAGCACTTCACGAGCATCGGCCTCGGCGATGACGGCCGCGTCTACGTCGGAACGGGCGCGGAAGGACGCGTCTACGCGGTCGACGCCAATCAACGCGTGGCGCTCGTCGCCGACACGGACGAGCGTCAGGTCGGCGCCGTGGTGCTCGCCGGAGCGACGCGCTTCGTGACCTCGAGCGACCCCGCCGTGCTGCATCCGCTCAAGGGCATCGGCGGAGCGGACGCCGTGTGGACGGGCAAGGTGCTCGACGCGGGTCTTCGCGCCCGCTTCGGTCGCATGAGCTGGGAGGCCACGGGCGCCGTGCAGATCTCGACGCGCACGGGCAACACGAAGGAGCCGGACGGCACCTGGAGCCCCTGGAGCGCGGACGCCAATCGCGCGGGCCCGGTCGCGAGCCCCACGGGACGCTATTTCCAGGTGCGCGCGCGCTTCCCGAACGATCCGAATGCGGAGCTCTCCGAGTTCGAGGTGGCGTTCGTCACCGACAACCTGCGCGCGACGGTGGACGACGTGAACGCGCGTCGAAGCCGCGACTCGAACGACGATCTCAAGCCGTCGGGCGGGCCCGTGTCGCGTAAGTCCGAGACCAAGCTCGCGATTTCGTGGAAAATCGACAATCCGGACAAGGACGAGATGCGGTACCGCCTGCAGTACCGGCTCGTCGGCACCGCGACTTGGTACGACCTCACGCGCCGCGACGAGGTCGTGACCAAGGAAAGTTACGATTGGGACACGAGCACGCTGCCCGAAGGGCGCTACCGCGTCCGCGTCAGCGCGAGCGACGAGCTTTCGAACCCGCCCGATCGGGTCACGCGCGACGACGCGGAGAGCGGCATCGTGCTGGTCGACAACACGCCGCCCCGCCTCGAGAACTTGCGTGCGACGGGCCGCCGCGTGCAGGGCACGGCGCTCGACGGCGTCGGGCCGATTCAGCGCCTCGACGTGGCGCTCGCGGGGCGTGACGAATGGGTGCCGTTCTACCCGAAGGACGGCATCTTCGACGAGGCGCGCGAGGAGTTCGACTTCGACGCGACGGTGCTGAGCGCTCAAGGTCCGGCGATCCTCGCCGTTCGCGTTTACGACGACGCGAACAACTTCGTGATCCAGAACGTCCAGCTGAAGTAGATGACGAAGCGCGGGAAGCTCCTCGGCTGGCTGGTCCTCGGAACGTTCGGAGGCGTGCTGGGTCAGGGCTGTGGCTCGAGCGAACCCCGCGCTCTTCGCAGGCCGACCTCTGCTGCCGGCACCAGCGGCCGCGACGGGATGACGATGACGGTCGATCCCGCGGGCGGGCAGGGCGGCAACGGCGGCGCCTCGCCGTACGACGATCTCTGCGGCATTCGTTCCGAGAGCTGCGTCCCGGACGAGACGACGAACGACCTCTGCAAGCCGAGCATCGGCAGCGGTCCGTCTCCGGTTCCCGGCGGCGGGCGCAGCGCGGGCGGCAGCGGCGGCACGCCGAATCCGAGCCAGGGCGGAGACGCCGCGGCGAGCGGCGTCGGTGCCGCGGCGGGCGAGCTCGGCACCGCTGGTCAGAGCGGAGCGCCGGGTGGCCAGGGTGGCGAGGCTCCGGGTCAGGCGGGCCAAGCCGGAGCTCCGGACGCGCCGACCGGCAACGGAGGCAACGACGCTGCGGGCGGTCAGGCAGGCCAGGGCGTCGCGGGACCGAGCGTCGCTGGTCGCAGCGCGCAAGGCGGCGCGGCAGGAAAGACG
>DATMCL010000136.1:0-9711 GCA_035558375.1 Polyangiaceae bacterium | reverse complement strand
CCGAGCTAGCGCGCACCGTGACAGCCGTGCTCGACCGCGAGCTCGCGAGCGCCCACACGTCGTGTGACACCGGCGCGGCGGCCGTCGATGAAGCCTCGGCGCACGGCGTCCTTTCCGCATCGGCACGCCGCGCTCTGCGCGCCGACGTGCTCCGCGAAATCGTCGCCCCCTGCCTCCGCGCGCTCGTTCCGACCCGAATCGTGGCACCCCTGCCCGCTAGCGGTTAGCGCCCGATTCGTGTAACGCTCTCGGCACTTCGATGAAGTGCGAGGCCTGCGGACACGAGAACGTCGATGGGGCGCGGTTCTGCGCGAAGTGTGGGGCAATCCTCGCCGTGCACGAGGAGGGACCCGATCCGCTCGTCGGGCAGCTGATCGGCGGGCGCTACCGCGTGATCGGCGTGCTCGGTGAAGGCGGCATGGGCAAGGTCTACGTCGGCGAGCAGCAGATGGGCTCGACCGTGCGCAAGGTCGCCATCAAGACGCTCCACTCGCACCTGTCGAAAGACCCGTCGGTCCTCCAGCGCTTCCACCGCGAGTGCGGCACGGTCGCGCAGCTCGAGCATCCGAACACGATCAAGTTCTTCGACTTCGGCGCCACGCAGGACGGCACGCTCTACATCGCGATGGAGTTCGTCGCCGGCAAGCCGCTGAGCGACGCAATCTCGCACGGCGCCCTCTCGCCGGAGCGCGTGACCAAGATCATGCGCCAGGTGTGCGGCGCGCTCGACGAAGCGCACCTTCAAGGCATCGTTCATCGCGATCTGAAGCCCGACAACATCATCCTCGCCGATCGCGCGGGCGAGACGGACTTCGTGAAGGTGCTCGATTTCGGCATCGCCGCGCGGCGCGAATCGGGGGACGCGCAGAAGGAGCAGAAGCTCACGCAACAGGGCATGGTGCTGGGCACGCCGCCTTACATGAGCCCCGAGCAGTTCACCGGTAAGGCGCTCGACTCGCGCAGCGACATCTATTCGCTCGGCGTGATGGCGTACGAGATGCTCGTGGGTAAGCTGCCCTTCGAAGCCGACACGCCGTGGCAGTGGGCGACGCAGCATATGTCCGTGCAGCCGACGCCGTTCGAGGTCTCGGCCCCGTCGCGCGACCTGCCGATGGTCATGCGCCAGGCGATCCTCAAGGCCCTGTCCAAGGATCGCGATCAGCGGCAAACCTCCGCGCGCGAGTTCTTCGCCGAGCTCTCGGGCGGCGGGCGCATGACCGTCACGGGCGACGTCCCGGGTGGCGGCGGTGGTCCGCGCCATACCGACACGGCGGCGATGCCTCAGGCCCCGGACTTCGGCGGTCCGCCCCCTGCGTTCCCGGCCGGTCCGATGCCGGGCCACTCTCCGCACGTCCCTGCGACGGCTCCGGCGGTCGTCGCCGCGGTCCCCCCCGCGCCGCAGATGAGCCGCGAGAGCGGCGGCAACAAGGGGCTCATCATCGGGCTCGGGGTCGTCGGTGTCGGCCTACTCGCCGCGATGGGCGTCCTCGCGATGCGCTCGGGGAGCTCGAGCAGCAATGACCCGCAAGTCCTGACTATTCCGACGGCGAGCACCGCGACTCCCGCCAACACCGGGGTCGCTCCCCTGGGAACGACACCGACACCCAGCGCCGACCCGACCGTCGCCGTGCCGCAGGCCGACGCAGGCACGGGCGAGACGGCCCCGCCGCAAGGCGCGGCAGGCGCGTCCGCCAAGCCTGCGACCCCCGCTCACTCCGCCGCAACTGGCACGAGCACCGGGCAAAGCACCAAGCCCGCCGGCGGCAGCGACGCCTGCGCGGCCTGCGAGAACGCGGCTCGTTCAGGCAACCTCGCCGTGGCCTCGTCCCTGCTCTCTAAGTGCACGGATGCCGACAAAAAGAGCATCTGCGTCTCCCGCGCGAAGAGCGCCGCCCCCGATCTCGCGAACTCCGCCGCCCTCAACGGCAACTGCCAGGCGGCCAAGACCATCCAGCAGATCGCCGAAGGCATGGGCGCCGGCTCGAAGAAGCTCAAAGACGCGACGAGGAAGTGCAAGTAGCGGTTCGGCGACGCGCCTTTTGGATTTCAGTCGCACTGCTCACTCATGAATCCCCTATGCTTTCGGGGACTAGGCTGAGCTGTCCCGGCTTTTCGGCCGGTGAAAAAAGCCGTTCGCTTGACGGATTCTGCAGAGGGGAGCTACATCCGGGGGGTCACGCTTGGCGACTGCGGCAGAGACTCCCAACTGGCTCTCCGGCAGAGGGAGTCGCCCTCGGACGCACAAGAACGCATGGCCACGATGATCTCCAGGATGACCTGGCGGGAGCTCTGTCGCTCCGGCGCCTACAAAGGACTTTGGGTCGCAATCGACAACTGTCGCTACGACGAGAGCCGTCAGCCTCTCGAGGGCGATGTGGTCGATTCCGATACGGAATTCTCCGAGCTCTGCGCTCGGATGCGTGAGGCAGGCCGCTCGTCCTGCACCATCGTTTTCTGCGAGTCCGACGTGTTCGTCGAGACGGACGGGGCTGCGGGCGGCGCCGGCGACCTCGGCGTCAGCGACCGCACGGCCTGACCCAGCGCGCCGCCCCAGCGGCGAGCATGAGCTAGACGGGACTGCCCCGGGGCGCCCGCGACCCAGGCCTATTTAACCGTCGGCTTCACGATGGCTTTCCCATCGCGGATCACGACGTCGAAGTCGATCCTCCGGTCTTTGTGCTGCGCGCGCAGCTTGCTCTCGGTCTCGCGCAACGAGCGGCTCAGGTTCTCGAGGGAGATCTGGCCCGCCTCCTTGTTCTCACGCTTCATGGCCAGGAGCTTCTCGTGCAGGTCCCGCACGCGTTGGTCGCTTAGGCCCTGAGCGCTCGGTGCGGCGGGCTTCGGCGGAGGTGCGGCTTTGGGCGGTGGGACAGCCCTGGCTGGGGGCGCGGCCCTCGGGGGCGGAGCCGCACGCGGCGAGCTCTTGGGCTTCGGCGGCGGCGCGGCTTGGGGTGAGCTCTTCGCCTTCGGCTCGGGTGCCGGCTCCGGCTCGGGCGCGGCCTTCGGGGGGACCTTTGGCGCGGGCTTCGGTGGTGGGGGCACCCAGCTTCCGAGAAAGCCCATGTCCAGCTCGAGCGAGTCGAACTTCTGCGCGCCTTCCGGCGGCTTGCTCGAGAGCGGGCGCGGCTGAACGGGCTTTGCCGGCGGAACGCGCCGGGCCTGGGTGGGCGCCTCTTCCGCGGGCATCGGAATCGACTCGCGCACCTCGGAACGCCTGAGCGGAGGCGGACGGTTCGTCTCCTCGTCCATGCTCTCCGGAGGACGGGTGCTCGGATGAGCTGCTTGTGGTTCTTCCGACGCGGCGTTGGTGATCCCCTCGCCCGCGCCCGCGGCAATGAGCTTACCGAAGCGACGCCGCGCCGCGATCGTGAGCTGCGCGTCGGGTGCGAGCGCCCGTTCGGCGCGCAAGACGTGGCGCTTGTAGGTGCCGTTCTCGATCTCGCGGCAGATGCGCTGCCAATACTGCTGAAACGTGTTGTAGCGCTGGATGATCGTCTGGAGCTTGAAGCGTTTCCCCGTGTTGCGGATCTTCTCGCGACGGAGGACGTAGATGCGCCGCTCGACGTCTTTGCGCGGCACCGCCGGCTCGATCTTCTCGAAGCCCATGAAGTACTGCTCGTAGAGCGCGCGCAGACGCTCGACGCGCGTCTCGAGCTCCTCCAAAGCGACATCGAGCTCCTCGAGCGTCACCGTGACCTATCCCCGTTATCTCTAGCTTCGAGCACGCCCGCCGATTTCGCGTTTGGGCTTCGTTTTGGCTGCGCTCCGCTGCTCACGTACGAAAGTACGCTCCGCTGCGGTGCTCGCCAAAGCCTCGCCGAAACGCGAACTTGGCGAGCGGGAGAGCTCAAGCGTCTGGGCATGCACCGTGACCTCAATCCGGATACGGCGTGATCAGGAGATCGTCGAAGCAAGCGGGCACGTCCCAATCGTTGAACGCGAAGTGCTCGTGGCCCGGTCCGGCGAGCGGCGCCGTATCGTCGAGCTCGTGGAAGAGCGTGTCGTCGACCGTCACGCGCAGCGTCTTGCCGTCGCCGCGCTCGATCTCCACGTGGTAGGTGCGCCCCTCGACGATGGGCTGCAGGCGCGGATCTTCCGAGCCGGGCACGAGGCGATGCTCCAAGCGCTTCGACGAGTGCTCGTTCAGCCGGGCGAGGACGTTGAAGTGATTCTTCCAACCGCCGAGGATCACAATGTAACTCGTCGCGTCGTCGTAGGTAGCACCGCTCGGCACGCTGTGGCCGTCGCCCCACGCCTCCGCCTTCAGGTCGCCGTCGGGGGAGCCGCCCGTGACGTCGAACTCGATGCGCGCATTGCGCGGCAGTCTCGGAACGAACCAAGCCGGATGATTTTTGGCGCCCTTCACGCACAGCCGCCCATCGTCGATCCGCCAGGCGTCCGAAGTGGGATTCCAGTCAGGGCCGAGCGCCGCGCGGTTGAAGTCTTCGTTGAGGGCTTCGGTGATGAGACGCCCCTCGCCGCCGTCGCCCGACGCTTGAGGCGCGATGCGGCCCGGTTCGGGCGAGGCCTTGCGCTTCGCCGCCGCCGTGCTCGTTCGCTTGGTGGACCCGCGACCCGCATCGCGGTGAAAGCCGGGTGGATCGGCTGGCAGGCAGCCGATCACGAGAGCCGCGCCGAACGCAACCACCGAGCGCACGGACGCCATGGTACGCGAAGGGACGGGGTTCGTCCCGCATGCACCCGACGCTCTTCGAAATTCCGCTGGGGCCGAGCCGGGTGCCGCTCTTCGGGCACGTGCTCTGGCTCGGCTCGCTCGAGGTCGCCGCATTCGGCGCTCTGTTCGCCGTAGCCGTCGCGCTCGGCGGCTGGGTCACGCTCCGGCTCGGCGAGCGCGCGGGCCTCGGGCGCGAGCCGCTCCTCGCCGTGCTCGCGGCAGCGCTCTTCGCGGGGCTTCTCGGCGCGCGGCTTGGGTTCGTGCTGCTTCACCCCGGGTTGGTTCAGTCGTTCGGCGACGCGGTCTCGCTCAAGAGCGGCGGGCTCTCGGGGACGCTCGGTCTCGTTGCGGGCGCGAGCGTCGCGTTCTTCGCGGCGCGGTCTCGTAGGCTCTCGGCGGCGACGCTATTCGACGCCGTCGCGCCCGTTTTCGGGATCGGCGTCGCGCTCACGCGGCTCGGCTGCTACCTCGAGGGCTGCGACTTCGGGCGGCCGCTGTCCGCCTCCGCGCCGCGCTGGCTCGCGCGGCTCGGGACGTTTCCCGCGCGCTCGCACGCCTGGGTCGACCACGTGAGCTCGGGCGCGCTCGCGCCGGATGCGCAAGTGTCGCTGCCGGTGCACCCGAGCGAGCTGTACGAGTGCATTCTGGCGCTCGCACTCACGGGATTTTCGCTGTTCGTGCGGCGGCGGTCGACACGCGCCGGGGATGCGGCGCTCGCGGTTGCCGCGGGCTACCTCGCCGTGCGCGTGCTCGTCGATTTCTCGCGACCGGCGAGCGCGGACGTGTGGTGCGCGCGTTCCGTCCTGCTCGCGGCCGGAGGGCTCGCTACTCTGGTAACGCTACGGGCTCGAGCTCGGCATCCGTGAGGCTGCCGTCGTGATTGGCGTCGACGTAGAGCGCGAACGCGCTCGCCGTCGCGTCGTCGAAGGCGGCGAGCAGATCCGGGTTCGTGTCGGCGTTCACGACCACGGTGCCGTCGTCGTCGGGCTCGGCCCCCGCCACGTCCATGTCGGCGAACCACGCGTCGAAATCGACGCCCAGAAAGAGCTTGGTCGCGGCGAGTGGCGTACCGATCGGCATCGAGACGAAGTCGAGCGTCGCTGCGACCGTGCTCGTGACCTCGAACGGCACGTCGTCCGCGCGTGAGCCCGTGAAGTGAACGCTCGCCGCGTCGAGCGCGGGCTTGGTCGAGGTGCCGGCGGCGAGCTCGACGTGAATCGAGCAGTAGTCGCTGACGGCGCTGTCGAGCACGAGCCCCGACGGCGGGAACACCAAGAGGTCGACCGGGAAGGCCGTCGTCCCGATGCTTGCCGCCTGCGGATCGCAGGGGATGAACGTGAGCTTCTGGATGTAGACGGCAGAGCCGTCGATGGTGAGGCGCTGGTCCCCGACCGTCGTGTCGAGGGCCGAGATCAGGATCTCGGGCATGTCCTCCGTCGGAGGAACCGTGGCGGAAGAGCAGCCCGCGACGGCAAGCGCGCCCGCCAAGACGAAAAACGCGCCACCGAAAGCACGCATCAAAGTCGAAATCGTCATCGGTCCTAGTGTACCCTCGCGGCGCCGCGCCATCCCCGCGCGTCGAGGAGCGAAGCCCTTATGTCATTGTCCCAGCCTGGTCGTACGCTGCGTTCGAACCGTGCGGCATTCGTCGTCACGGCGTTGTGCGTGATCGCTGCCTGCAAGAAGAACGACGGCGAGGCGGCAGCCGGCGGCTACGCGCAAGGTCAAGTCGGGCCCGGGCAAGCGGCAGGTGCCGGCCCGGTTGCTCCTGCTGCCCAGGGCGGCGCCCCCGCGACCCCACCTACGGCGCCCGCTGGTGCCGCCGGCGCGCCCGCGGCGACCACGGTGCCGGCGACACCTGCGCCCTCTGCCACGGCACCGGCGTTCCCACCCCCGCAACCGGGCCCCGTCGCCGCGCGGCTCGATGCGACCGCGGCAGCCGCCGTCACGCCGATCCTCGCCGGCCTCGTGAAGGACAACGTTCAGTCCGGTGCGAAGCCCGTGGGCGACGCCGTCGTCGGCAACTTCGGCGCGAACCAAACGCTCGAGTTCCCCGTCCAGCTTCAGCCGAACAAGTGCTACACGGTCATCGCCGCGGGATTGCCGCCCGTGAGCGAAGTGGGGCTCCAGCTGCAGCTCACGACGGTGCTGCCTGGCATGGCGCCCGTGCTCGCCGTCGATTCCGACCGCGGCCCGACCGCCGTCATCGGCAAGAAGACGCAATGCTACAAGTGGACGCTCGGCGTGATCCCCGCGCCGGGTAAAGTCGTCGTCCAGGTACCCGGCGGGACGGGTCTCGTCGCCGCGCAAGTTTACGAGAAGTAGCCGCGCGCTCGGCGCGGCGCGTTCACTCGCCTGCGCCGCCGCCCATCGCGCCGCCGGCCGTGCCCGCGGCAGCGCCGCCGGAGCTCATGCCCGCGCCGCCTGCCGCAGCACCGCCCGAGCCGGCTCCGCCCGCCGACGTGCCGGCGCCGCCGCTGCTCGTGCCGCCTGCGCCGCTCGCTGCGCCGCTGCTGCCGCCCGAGCCGCCGCTGCCACCGGTACCGGTTCCACCCGTGCCGCCCTTGGCGCCCGTGCCCTTGCCGGCGAGACCGACGGTTTGCTCCGCGTCCTGACTCGAAGAGCAGCTCGTCACGCCGCAGCAAACGAGGCCGAAGATCACGAGGGGCTGGATGAAGACGAAGACGCGCATGGGTGGAACTCCGGGCCGGAGCCTAGCCGAGCATGGGTCCCGGTGCACCAGCCTTCACGATTCGTTGGCGGAGGGCTTGGAGAATGACTTGAGATAGGCTTGGCTTGGCCTCCCATGAGCTTTGCTCACGTCAAGCAGCGCCTCCTAGCCGGCCGGCCGCTCGTCGTCGCAGCCGACAGCAACGCGAGCCTGCGTGCGAGGGGAGTAGCCCTCGACGTGCCGGGGGCGCTCGGGCAGCTCCTCCGAGAACACCCCGAGGAGGTACGCGAGCACTACCGCGTCGAGGTGAGCTGCCGAGCGGACGTGCTCGCCGCGCTCACGGGTGACACGACGCCGCGCGCGCTCGCCGAAGTCGGGATGGAGCACCGCGCGGCTCAGCTCACCGGGCGCGCCGTGGAGCTCGCGCTCGACGCCGCGGAGGAGAGCGCGAAGCCCGTCGCGGTAGCGGGGATCCTCGGCTCCGACATGGTGAGCCCGGTCGCCGCAACCCGCTTGCATGAGGAGCTCAGCGAGCACGCCGCGCGTCTCACTGCCGCGGGTTGCGAGCTGCTCATCGCGCGCGGCCAGGGCTCGCGACTGAACTTGATGGCGGCCGTCGTCGCCGGCGCTCGCACCGAGCTCCCCACGTGGGCAGTGGTGGAGCGCACCGGCGACACGTCGACCGGCTCGGACCGGGAGCTCTTTCAGAGCCTGCACGGCGCCGGCGCGAGCGTCGTGCTGTTCGAGGTCTCGAGCGTGAAGCTCGGGCTCGACGAGCTCGCGCGGACGCGCGAGGCCCTCGAGGACGCGGGTCTCGTTGCGGGAATATTGCTCGCCTCGAGCGAAACAGCGCTTCCCGGCTTTCCCGACCTCGATGGCTCGCCCGAGCAATGGGCCGACCACGCGCTCGACCTCGACGTTGGCGGCGCGCGTGTCATAGGGGGTGGCGCCGGAACGACGGAAAGTCACCTGAGAGCCCTTGCGCAGGCGCTCGGTTCGCTCCATCCGTCCATGCCAGCCCATCGATCCGACACAGTGGTCGACGAAGTGAAACCGCCCCCCCACGATCCCTGAGGCATTCTTGAGCGAGGCAGTGTTGATTACGACCGTTCCGGCGCCCGATGGCGAGCACCGATCCATCACGGATCTCGACGAGCTCACGGAGATCTTTCGCGGGGCCGAGAAGCCGCCCGCCAAGTTTCGTATCGGGGCCGAGGCCGAGAAGTTCGCCGTGGTCGAGCGCACCGGGGCACCGCTCGACTACGAGCACGGCGTCGTAAGAATTTTTTCGGCCCTGGAGAAGCTCGGCTGGCATCCCGAGCGCGAGACTCCGCAAGGCCCCGTCGTCGCACTGCAGCGCGGCTCGGCATCCGTGACGCTCGAGCCCGGCGCGCAGCTCGAGCTCAGCGGCTCCGCCGTCGAGGACATGCACGCGATCGATCGCGAGTTCACCGATCACTTCCGCGACCTCGCGGGTGTCTCGCGCGATCTCGGCCTCGCGTGGCTCAGCGCCGGCTTCCACCCGCTCGCGCGCCAGGCGGAGCTGCCGTGGGTTCCGAAGATCCGCTACGGCGTCATGAAGGAATACCTGCCTACGAAGGGTCGCGCGGCCCACGACATGATGCGCCGCACGGCGACGGTGCAGGCCAACTTCGACTTTTCGAGCGAGGAGGACGCGATGCGCAAGCTCATGGTGGCGCTCCGCCTGAGCCCGCTCATCCACGCCCTCACCGCGAACGCTCCCTTCAGCGAGCGGCGTGTGAGCCCTCTCCGCAGCGTGCGCGGCGACGTTTGGCTCAACATGGATCCCACGCGCTCGGGCCTCATTCCGCCGCTCTGGGGGAAGAAGCGACCGACCTACCGCGACTACATCGACTGGGCGCTCGGCGCCGGCATGTTCCTCTTCAAGCGCGGCGACCGCGTGATCCAGAACACCGGCCAGAGCTTCCGCGGCTTCATCGAGAGCGGCTTCCGCGGCGAGCGCGCGACCCTCAACGACTTCCGCCTCCACCTCCAGACCCTCTTCCCCGAAGCCCGCCTCAAGAACACCTTCGAAGTTCGCGCCTGCGACGCGCAATCCGGCGCCCTCACGCTCGCCGTTCCCGCCCTCTTCACGGGCATCTTCTACGACGACAAGGCGCTCGACCAAGCCGAAGCCCTCTCCCTCGGCTTCGATCTCCAAACGCTCGAAGCCGCCCGCCCCGCGCTCGTCAAGAACGCGCTCCGCGCGAGCATCGGCTCCGAATCCGCCACGCACCTTGCCGTCCGCCTCCTCGAAATCGCCAGCGACGGCCTGGCGCGCCGCGCCCGCCTCGACGCCGAAGGCCGCGACGAACGCCGCTACCTCGAGCCCTTGGTCGCCCTC
>DATMCL010000135.1:0-3104 GCA_035558375.1 Polyangiaceae bacterium | reverse complement strand
GTGCGCTCGGGGTCACCGGCAACGAGCGCGGTGGCTCTCTCGTGAGTACGGGAGGCGCGGGGATGGCTTTGACCGGAACCGGAGCGGCGGCGGGCGACGCCAGCGGCTCCTTCGTCGCGCTCGTCGTGGCAAGCGGCAACGGGCTCGGTGTGAGCCACCACAGACCGATGAACCCGATGGCGAGCAGGGCCAGAAGGAGCGGAGCGATCCACGTGTTGTCCTTCTTGAGGGGCGGCGCCGACAACTTGAGCTCGGTCATCGCCTGTCGCGGATCGACTCCCGCCGCGAGCCGGATCGCCTTGATGTCCATCGTGCGGTGCTCGGACAGCGCCGCGAGCGGACGCGGCGGCACGTAGACGTTCGCCTGCTCGGGGATGGTGTCCCCGGTGCCTTGGACCTGTCGCACGTTGCGCTCGGTCTTCACCGCGAAACGTCGAATGAATGCCGGTAATCGGTACCCCGCGTCAAGCCGTGGTCCCGCGCACCAAGGGCGCGAAAATGGCCGAATCTTTATTGACCGACCGGCCGACCCGCATCCTGTTGGCGCGCAAGGGGTGGCCGAACGCCGCAAATTGTGGGAGCGGTAGCGGCCGCCTTCGATGTTGCGACGCCTGCTTTTGCCGCTTGGCCTCAGCCTGCTGACCGCAGTCGCCACGCCCGCGTGGGGGACGGCCAAGGGCACACCCCACACGCACGTCGTCGGTCAGGGCCAACGCCTCGGCTCGATCGCGAAGCGTTACAACGTCTCGATCGACGCCCTCGCCTACGCGAACGGCATTCGCCAGAAGGATCCGATCAAGCCCGGCCAGCGGCTGATCATCCCCGACCGCAGCGACAAGGACGGCAGCGAAGCGCGTGCCCTCTATCTCGCGCCGGGCACCGAGCGCGACGCGCCCCCCACGCGCCGCGCCTCCCTCGAGCGCAGCAACGGACGCCGCCGCTCGGGACCGGCTTGGGAAGACTACGCGCGCACGCCCCGCCGCAAGAACTGGGTCGAGCTCTCGACGCATCGCTCCAAGTGGCGTGGCCTCGTGATCGACTCCAAGGGGAAGCTGCGTCCGACCGCGCGCGCCGCCATCTGCGAGCTGCTCGACGCGAACGGCGACCACCCGGGCGCCCCCGATCGCCTGATCCGGCTCTTGGTCGAGGTGAGCAACACCTTCGGCGGCCGGCCGATTCACATCGTGAGCGGCTACCGCACGACCTCCTACTTCCGCGACTCCCGCCACAAGACGAGCCAGGCGATGGATTTCGCGATCGTCGGCGTGCCGAACGCCGTGGCCCGCGACTACCTGATGAGCCTGGAAAACGTGGGTGTCGGCTATTACCCGAACTCCACGTTCCTGCACCTCGACGTGCGAGGGCGCTCGACCCATTGGGTCGACTACGCCGGCCCCGGCGAGGCACCGCGCAAGACCGCGCACGCGCCCCCGGTCGCGAGCACCGCCGACTTCGACGAGCTCGCCGAGCAAGCCGCCGAGGCTGCCGGTCGCGAGCCGGACCGCGCCGACAAGTCGGATGGCGACCGCCCCGCGGGCGGTGACGCCAGCAAGGACGACGCTCCGTCCGGCAGCCCGTCCCGCCCGTGAGCGACGAGCTCCGGCTCGGACGCACGGCCGCGCTCCGCTACCCCGACTTCTTGCGCTTTCAGCTCGCGCGCTTTCTCGCGCTCGTGGGCACGCAGATGCAGGGCGTCGCCGTCGCCTGGCTCGTCTACCTGGCGACGGGTCGGGCCCTGTCGCTCGGGCTCGTCGGCTTGGCTCAGTTCCTCCCGGCGTTCGTGCTCTTCCCGGTCACGGGGCTCGCCGCCGATCGCTTCGATCGCCGCTTCGTGCTGCGCACGTGCTTTGCCGTGCAAACCGCGGCGACGCTCGCGCTCTGGGTCTTGTCGCGCGCGCCGTCGCCGAGCGTGACGCTGGTCTACGTCGTGCTCGTGGTGATCGGCACCGCGCGGGCATTTTCGGGGCCGGCCGGGCACGCGCTCGTGCCGAATCTCGTGCCGCGCGAGGTGGTGCCAAGCGCCATCTCTTGGGGCTCGTCGGCGTTTCAGCTGGCCGTGATGGTGGGACCGGCGCTCGGGGGACTCTTGCTCGACGCGCGCGGCGCGTCCGATGTCTTCCTCGCCACGACGGTCCTCGAGGCGATCAGCGTGGCGCTCCTCCTCCGCATGACGACCGAGAGCCGCGGCGAGACGGGACGCTCGATGTCCCTCGCGACCGTCGGCGCCGGGCTGTCGTTCGTTTGGAGGAAGAAGATCCTGCTCGGAGCCATCTCGCTCGACCTGTTCGCGGTGCTGCTCGGCGGCGCCGTCGCGCTCTTGCCAATCTTCGCGCGCGACGTTCTCCACGCTGGGGCCTCCGGCCTCGGCCTGCTCCGGAGCGCGCCCGCCGTGGGGGCAGCGCTCACGGGCCTCGTGCTCGCGGTGCGACCGCTCGGCGGCAAGACCGGCAAGATCATGTTCGCCTGCGTCTTCCTGTTCGGCCTCGCCACCATCGCGTTCGGGCTCTCGAAGCACCTCGGGTTCTCCGTCGCGATGCTCGCCGTCGCGGGCGCCGCGGACATGGTGAGCGTCTACGTGCGCCATTCGCTCGTTCAGCTCGAGACGCCCGACGCGATGCGGGGGCGCGTGTCGGCCGTAAACCTGCTCTTCATCGGCGCGTCGAACGAGCTCGGCGAGTTCGAGTCGGGTGTGACGGCGGCCTGGCTGGGCGCGGTACCGGCAGCGGTGCTGGGCGGCGTGGGCACCTGCCTCGTCGTCATGATCTGGGCGGCGTTATTCCCGGCGCTCCGGCGCGCCGACCGGCTCGATCGCGCCGTCGTCTGATAAGGTACGGCGCGTGACGCCCGCCCTGCTCGCGCCCGGCAGCATGCTGGGATCGCGCTGGATCATGGGAGGATTGCTCGGACAGAGCGAAGGCGCGGAAGTGTACGAGGCCGAGGAGGCGCACCAGCGGCGCTTTGCCGCCATCAAGTTCTTCGATCCGGCGTTCGCCGCCGAGCCCACCTGGAGCGAGCACGCCCGCATCACGCGCGCCCTGTCCGAGCTGCCAGGCCCGGGCATCGCGCGCGCCTACGACATCGGGATGGAGACGGCGTTCAAGCGC
>DATMCL010000134.1:0-6760 GCA_035558375.1 Polyangiaceae bacterium | reverse complement strand
AGATGCGGCGGCTCGGCTCACGCGTGATGGCTGCAGCCGAGCAGACGAAGGTGCCCGCCGGCGGCGCCCTCGCCGTCGATCGCGATCGCTTCTCGGAGCACATGACGCGCGAGCTGCGGGACAACCCGCTGGTCGAGGTCGTGAGCCAGGTGGTCGAGCGCTTGCCCGAGGAGCGCCCGCTCGTGGTTGCGACGGGGCCGCTCACGGGCGACGCTCTCGCCGCCGACATCGCGCGGCGCATCGGCGAGGAGCGGCTTGCCTACTACGACGCGATCGCGCCCATCGTGAGCGCCGATTCCATCGACGAAACCAAGATTTTTCGCGCCTCGCGCTGGGACAAGGGCGAAACCGAAGAGGACAAGAGCGCCTACGTCAACGCGCCGTTCGACGAGGCCGGGTACAAGGCGTTCGTCGCCGAGCTCCTCGCCGCCAAGAAGGTCGCGCCCGAGAGCTTCGAGGACGTGCGCTACTTCGAAGGCTGCCTACCGATCGAGGTGATGGCCGAGCGCGGCGAGATGACGCTCGCGTTCGGACCGATGAAGCCCGTCGGGCTCACCGATCCACGCACGGGCCGCTGGCCCTTCGCCGTCGTTCAGCTCCGCCCGGAGGACGCGGCGGCGACCGCCTACAACATCGTCGGCTTCCAGACGCGGCTCATCCGCGGGGAGCAGGAGCGGATCTTCCGGACCATCCCGGGCCTCGAGGAGTGCGAGATCCTGCGCTACGGCGCCGTGCACCGGAACACGTTCCTGCGCGCGCCGCTCTTGCTCGACTCGACCTTCCAGCTCAAACGCGAGCCGGGGCTCTACTTCGCGGGGCAGGTGAGCGGCGTCGAGGGGTACGTCGAGAGCGCCGCGAGCGGCCTCTTGGTCGCTCGGTTCATCGCGGAGCGCCTGGCCGGGCGCGAGCCGAGCTTGCCGCCGCCCACGACGGCGCACGGGGGCCTCATCGCCCACCTGGGCCGCCACCCCGAGGACTACCAGCCCTCGAACATCACGTTCTCGCACGTCGCTCCGTGGGAGCCCCGCACGCTGCCAAACGGCAAGCTCGAGCGCCTCGCCAAGCGCGCGAAGTACGAGGCGATGGCCGAGCGGGCATTGGCGGACCTGGGAAGCTGGCTCGACGGGGCTGCTCCGAGGCCGGTCTCGGCTCCTTTGGCGGCTCACCCGGCGGAGTAGTCTTTCCAGTCAGGCTGGCGAGTCGGCGCACCTGGCTGGGGGGTTATCCACAAACCCCCAGGATAAGCGTGGCGCTTTGCCAGAGCGCCCGAGCAGTCTTAACCTACTGTTTACCCCGCGCCTGGGAGCGCCAACGACCGGGCACGGGGCAGCCCGATTAACCCCATGCTCGCAGTGGATTCCCTCGTCGAGCTCGTGAAGAGCTACCACCCGGCCGCGGATGTGGACCTCATCCGCAAGGCGTACCGCTATTCCGAGCGCGCGCACCAGGGGCAGATGAGGAAGAGCGGCGACCCCTACTTCATTCACCCGGCGAGCGTCGCCGGTCTCATCACGGAGCTCCGCCTCGACACAGCCAGCGTGTGCGCGGGCCTCCTACACGACGTGCTCGAGGACACGAGCATCACCAACGGCGACCTCGAGCGCGAGTTCGGTCCCGAGGTGACGACGATCGTCGATGGTGTGACGAAGCTCGGCAAGATCAACTTCGTCTCGCGCGAGGACCGCCAGGCGGAGAGCTTCGGCAAGATGGTCGTGGCGATGGCGCGCGACCTCCGCGTCTTGCTCGTGAAGCTCTGCGATCGGCTCGACAACATGCGCACGCTCGATTCGATGAAGCCGGAGGCGCAGGAGCGCATCGCTCGCGAAACGCGCGAGATCTACGCGCCGCTCGCCTCGCGCCTCGGCATGCAGCGCGTGAAGAGCGAGCTCGAGGACCTGGCGTTCAAGTACCTCGAGCCGGACATCTATCACGAGCTCGCCGGCAAGCTGCACAGGACGAGCAAGGATCGCGATCGCTACACGGAGAGCGTGTGCCGCACGATCGTTTCGCGGCTGGCGGAGCAGGGTTTCGCGGCCGACGTCACCGGGCGCGCGAAGCACATGTACTCGATCTATCGCAAGATGAAGGACCAGAGCTGCGAGTTCGAGCAGGTCTACGACATCCTTGCGTTCCGCATCTGCGTCGAATCGGTGGCGGACTGTTACGCGGCACTCGGCGCCATGCATTCGCGCTGGACACCGATCCCCGGACGCTTCAAGGACTACGTCGCGCTCCCCAAGCCGAACATGTACCAGTCGCTCCACACGACGGTCATCGGGCCCGGCCGGCAGCGCATCGAGATCCAGATCCGCACGAACGAGATGCACCGCGTGGCCGAGCACGGCGTCGCGGCGCACTGGCGCTACAAGGAGCGCATCTCGGGCGGCGTCGATCCGAAGGACGCGGAGAAGTTCTCTTGGCTGCGTGAGCTCGCGGACTTCCAGCGCAACGTGAAGGATCCGGTCGAGTTCCTCGAGAGCGTGAAAATAGACCTTTTCCCGGACGAGGTTTACGTGTTCACGCCGCGCGGCGACGTGCGCGTGTTGCCGCGCGGCTCGACGCCCGTGGATTTCGCCTACGCCATTCACTCCGAGGTCGGGCACCACTGCTCGGGCGCCCGCGCCAACGGCCAGATCGTTCCGCTTCGCTACCGCCTGAAGAGCGGCGACGTGATGGAAATCATGAATTCGCCCACGCAGCAGCCGACCAAGGATTGGCTCGACTTCTGCGTGACGACGCGCGCCCGCGCGCGCATTCGCTCGCACATCCGGACGGAGCTCCGCCAGAAGAGCGTGAACCTCGGACGCGAGCTGCTCGAGGCCGAGATGCGCGGCGCGGGCCTGAGCTTCACCAAGCTCGTGAAGAACGAGACGGAGATCAAACGGGTCGCGACGCGGCACGGGGCGCAGGACCTCGACGATCTGATGCTCGACATCGGCTACGGCCGCCTGCACGCCGAAGAAGTCGTGCAGGGCATGCAGGAGCAGACGCCCGACAGCGAGCCGCCGAGCGAGCAGCTACGCACGGGCCGCATCGAGCAATTCGTGCGCAAGGTGACCGGTCGCGACCAGGCCGGTATCCGCGTGAGTGGCATCGACGACGTGCTCGTGCGTTACGCGCGCTGCTGTAGCCCGCTGCCCGGCGACGGCATCATCGGGTTCATCACGCGCGGGCGCGGCGTCACGGTGCATCGCCGCGAGTGCCGGAAGGCGCTCGACATGGATCCGGAGCGCCGCATCGACGTGTCGTGGGACTCGAAGGCGAAGGTCCAGCGCCCCGTGCAGATCTGCGTCACGACCACCAACAAGCCCGGCATTCTCGCGACCGTGAGCCAGACGTTCAGCGCGCAGAGCATCAACATCAGCGAAGCGAACTGTCGCGCCGACGACGACGGTCACGCCCGCAACGTCTTCACCTTCAACTGCAGCGACGTCTCGCAGCTGAAGACGGTGATCAAGGCGCTGCAAAAGGTGAGCGGAGTCGTCGAAGTCTCGCGGATTTAGTGCGTGCCGCCCCCGTGCCTAGCGAGTGGGCCGCCACTCGAAGGTATCGACGAGCACGGGGACCTGGTCCTTGCCGCACGGGTCGGCGAGGCCGAGGCAGTAGCCGTCGATGCCGCGGCCGTCGGCGCGCAGCCGGAGGCGCACGAAGTGCTTGTAGCCGGGGTGGTCGAGCGCGGTAAACGCTTGCGTGTGCTCGTAACCAAGGCGCGTGAGGAGCGTGAGGTACGCGCCGAACACCCAGGTGCCCGCGAGCACGGCGGCGGTGAGCGTGAGGCAGGCGACCACGGTCGCCGGCGTCGTGAGCGCGAGCTCGTCGAGTAGCCGGCCGACGCCGAACGAGAAAAACACCGGGAAAAGTGCGACGAACGCCGCGGCGACGAAGGCAAACGGCAGCACGGAGGGGCGGCGCCGAACGCCGCCGATCAGCGCGAGGATCGTCGTGAGGAGCAGCGTGACCGCGATCGGCATCGAAACGATCACGTGGTGACGCTCCCAGGCGCGCATCCCGAACGTCACCGCGGGCGCGAACAGCACGAGCAGGAGCAGGTGCGGCAGGAACCCCGAACGACCGAGCGCGATCTTCCACGGTACGCCGCGGAGGAGCGGCTTGCATTGTGCGGGCTCGGGCCATGCGCGGTCGGCGACGAAGCCGCCCTTCGCGATGCGGGGAGGATGCAGGAACGCTCCCCCGCCGCCGGCGATCACGTGCAGCAAGCGTCCGCGCTGCATGCGTGCATAGTGGTGGATGTCGCCCGTGAGGACGAAGTGGTCGCGCGCGCCGAGGTCGAAATGCAGGCTCTCGACCATCGCCGTCCCGGAGTTGCTCGCGCCGCCGAAGCGATACACCGGGTCGGGGAGGAGCGCCCAGGTCGCTCGCCCGGGGTGCGCTTCGTACGCGTCGATGAGGAATTGACGCTGGCGTGAGTCGGGGGTGCGAAGCTGGCGGTCGACGGCGAGGAGCTCGATGCTGGGCGAGGCCGGTAGCGCGAAATAACTGGCGTTCTGCACGGGTGCGTAGCCGCGGAGCACGAGCGCTTTGGGCTTCTCGATCTTGCCGCCACGCACGAACTCGCGCGCCCATTCCGCGTAGTTCTGCAGCATGAGCGTCGAGAATCCGGTCCGACTCGCCGGTGCGTTGTCGGACCCTTCGCGGCGCCGGAACATGCGGGCGAAGCCGTCGAGACCGTCGTACCAGTCGTGGTTACCGGGGATCCCGAGCAGCACCCGCGGCGTGGGATCCGGCGGCAGAGCGTCGAGCACCTGGTTGAACGGGACGAGCACGCGGTTCGTGATCTCCTGCGCCGTGGCGACCGGATACGCCGTGTCGCCCCCGAAGATCAAAAGCTCACCGCGTGGTGCGGCGAGGAAGCCGCCAGCTTGGTCCGGGTCCGGAAGCTCGTACGGCGCAAACAAGAGACGCGCGACGGCGCGGCTCACTGCGACGTCGTCGCCGGTGTCTGCGATGAAGTCGATCCACACGTCGCGCCCGAGAGCCTCGAGCAGCGTCGGGGCGCGCGTGTCACCACCCAAGCGGTCGACGACGAGCCGGAGCAGCTCGCGCGGCCTGTCCGGCGTCATCCAGTCGCGTGAGTCGACGTCCTCCGTCGCGATGGCGGCGGCCAGAAAATGCCGCAAATGTCCCCAGAACGACGTCACGCCGAACCACACGACTCCGCGCGGTCGCTCGCGGCCGCGCTGGAAGCGACGGCGAATGGCGTTCGAAGCGGGCTCGGGTCGGTACAGCACGGGGTGAAGCGGCTCTGCTGTCGCTGGAAGCACGGGCTTCGTCGCGCAGCGGCATGACGGTTATAGAACCCTGAAAAACGGCTGCACAAGACCCGCCAGCCGGCCGAGTTGCACGACCCCTGGAGGTGCGGCGCCGAACCGTGTTCGCGCGGACTCCGAGCGCTCGCAACGCGAGCGCGAGTACGACCACGGCCTGACGAACGAGTGAACTCGCCGATTCATTCACTTCGCGTCACGGGACTCTTGCAGGTCGCGAGCTTGACAGGGGGCATTCCGCCTGACTAGCGTGGCGGGCCTAATTAGGTGGAGTGGGTCCCTTTCTAGCCCACCGTCGCACCAACTCAGGGAAAGCTAAAGAATCAATGAAGCACTTCATCATGGCGATTGCGGTCCTCGGCTTCGGCGCCTCGCTCAGCGGCTGCATCGCTGGCCAGGTCATCAAGGGCAAGCACCAAGGCGGTGGCTTCGTTTACTCCGACGTGCAGTTCAACGAGCGCACGACGGACAACGCCCTCGGCGGCAAGCGCGGCGAGGGTTGCGCTTCGAACATCCTCGGCATCATCGCCACGGGTGACGCCTCGGCTGCTTCGGCGGCCAAGCAGGCGGGCATCACCAAGATCGCGTCCGTGGACGGCACCGCGTCTAGCATCCTCGGCGTTTACGGCACGTACTGTGTCGTCGTGACCGGCGAGTGATCGGACTGGCGCTGGTCGGGCGGTCCTCATCGTGGGACCCGCCCGACCGGCCCGAATCGTTCTGACCGCCGAGCATGACGAAAACGCGTCTGCTCGTCGCCATCCCCGCCCTGGTCGGGTTCTCGTTGGCGACCTCCCTTGCTCATGCCGAGCCGGCTGCAGCTTCGTCCGAAGCTGCCGTGTCGGACGCCGTCGAGCTCAAGAACGGCGGCTACCTGCGTGGCCTCATCATCGAGGTCGAACCGGGCAGCCACCTCAGCCTGCGCATGCCCGACGGGCAGGTGCGCCGCATCCCCATCGCCGAGGTGGCCTCGGCGGATCGCGGTGGCAAGCCGTTGGATCTCAGGCCGCCAGCGGGCGCGGCAACGGCCCCGCCCCCTGCCGGCGCTGCGACGACCCCGGCTGCTACCGGCGCGGCACCTGCTGCAGCTCCTGCCGTTGCCGCCGCGGCGGCCGGGACGAAGCCGGTATCGGTGGCCAAGCCTGCGACGGAGCTCGACAAGATCCTGGCCGCGATCCCGGGACGTCGCGTGAAGCTCGAGCTCGACGCTAACCGCTCGTCGTTCTTACAGCGCCGCATCGGGGAAGATGACGAGAACACGGTCGCCTACCATCTCGTCTGCAAGCTGCCGTGCCGCGTCGAGCTACCGGCCGACGATCTCGTTCCGTACCGCGTCTCGAACCTGCGGCTCGATCCCACGGCGTGGTTTCGGGTGCCGCAGTACAACGCGCGGCTCAAGATGGACCTCGCGAGCAGCATCTGGCCCGTCTGGCAAAACACGATGCTCGTGAGCGGCGTGGTCTTCGGGCTCACCG
>DATMCL010000133.1:0-6850 GCA_035558375.1 Polyangiaceae bacterium | reverse complement strand
TGCAGCGATAGGCTTTCGGTTTTGGTCGCGAGCCGTCGGGTAGCCAAAGGACGCGAAGGATAGACGGCTTCCGCTCGGCACGCGCTTTGCTTCGAACCCACTCAAGCTCGTTATCGAGCAACTTGCGCGACGGCTACGGCGCGCACCAGGTCGGCGCGCGTGCGGGGAACGCGAGCCGGCAGCAGGCGCCGAGCGCCGCCTTGAGCTCCTCGCGTCCAGGACCGCACGGTCGCTCACGCAGGCACGCGCTGAAGCGCTCCACCCCGTCGTGCGGCAAGGCGGCAAAGTCGACGAGCGGCAGCGCGGCATTGGCCTCCTGCTGACAGACGTTGAGCTCGTAACGTGCCCAAGCCGCGCGGCTGTCGGCAGGCAGGCGAAAGCCACCCGCCATCCCCTGCCCGGTGGCGAAAGGACCGAACGGGGAGCGTAGGGAGCTCTTGCGCTCGAGTGAACCCACGTAGCGCTCGTCCGCGGCCGCCAACGGTGCGCCGATGCGTCGAATCTGGGTGACGAGCTCGAGACGAGTCTCGAAGGTGCGCTCCGGCTCGCGCACACGGGTGACCAGCGCGGGGATGGCCGCCGGATCGTGGAGCGTGCCGAGCGCGCGAGCGAGCGCCTTTTCGTCCTTGCGGCAGCGCTGGAACGCGACGACCAGCGACGCCGTCGCCGTCGGATCCGGACTCTGTTGCGCGATTGCTGCCACGGGCTCCGCAACGTCGATCGTACGCGGAGTGCCGCTGCAGCCCAGCGCGACCGAACGCCGCAAGAGCCCCGTGAGCAGGGGCAAGGCCGGAGCCGAGGCACGCCCGAGCTCGCCGAGCGCCGAGGCCGCGGCAGTGGCGTGGTCGCCCGCGAGCTCATCGCTCAGCTTCGGCACCGCAGAAGCCGCGCCAGACCCTATCGCCCCCACGGTCCGCAAGATTGCCGCGATTGGCGACGGATCGTGCTGCGACACCGCGTGAAGCGCGGGCTCATCGAGCAACGCCAGCAAACGCGGCAGCGCGGGCAATGCGAGATCGCGCCAGGCCGAGAGGTGAGCGACGCAATCAACGAGCTCGTCGCGATCGACCGGCCCGCGGGAGGCAAGCCGCTCGAACGACGCAAGCATTGCAGGCGCCGTGGCCTCGAACACAGCGCGCTCGTTGCTGCAACCGTCGACGGCTGGGACTTGGCTCAGGACCTCAAGGGCCCAAACCCGTCGCTGCTGCCCCCGCCCCTCGAGCGCCCGAACGATCGGCGACAGCGCGGTTCGGAGCCGTCGCGTCGCGGGAGCTTCCGCGTCGGCCGGCGCGCCGCACAAGATGTCGGCGACGGTGCGCTCCAGCGCGTCAGCGTCGCAGTGACCGGTCATGGCTCTGTCGAGCAGGGGCCCGACCGCCATCGCGCCGGTTTCCGTCAGCGTCTCCGCCGCGCGCTGGGCGAGCGCATGATCGCTCGAGCACAACGCGCGGATCTGCGCCGGAATCGCACCCGCGCCCTGACGTGCCCATGTCGCCGTCACGCGCGCGAGGCGCGGATCATCTTCGATATCACCGCCCGCCCAGGCGCCCGAATTGACGACCTCAAGCGCCAGCAGCGCCGCGAGCGCGTGGAAACGGCCAACCCGGCGCATACGCCAAGCATACGCTGAGCGCGCGCCAATCTCCCTTCGAGCAATCGTGGTGCGCTGCCACGAACACGGAGCCGGGCAGCGCCCACGAGAAAGCTCAGCTGCGCGCTCGAATCGTCAGCCGGATGACGACCTGGTCACGGATCAGATCGTCCGGCTTGCCCGGGTACACGAGACCGAAGTCCTTCCGGTTGATCGCGAACTCGGCGTCGACGTCGACATGACCAGGGTCGGTCTTGATCGTGGCGGGAAAGCCGATGCTCTTCGTCACGCCGTGCAGCGTCAGATTGCCCTTCACCGTGTGTGTGGCGCCCTTCTCACCGCCCTTCGTCAGGGCCGTCGACGCGAACGACCCTTTCGGGAACTTCGCCACGTCGAAGAAGTCCGCAGACCTCAGGTGGCTCTGCAGCTTGTCAACGTCCGCGAAGAGCGAGGCAGCGTCGATGTCGACGGTAACCGAGCTCTGCTCGAGCGTTCGACCAACGAGCGAGATGGCGCCGGAAAAAGTCCCAAAGCCGCCTTCGTGCTTCCCGGTCACCTGCGATCCGGTCCATTCGATCTTCGACGTCGTTTGATCGAACGTGTACTGGACGGTTTCCGAGGTACTTGGTTTCGGTTCCGCGACGACGGGAGTCGCCTCCGTCGTGACGGCTCGCGCCACACCGTCTGCGGGACCATCGCATGCCGCGAGCGCGAGCATTGCAAAGCCCGCGGCGATCCAGCGCTCGCGCGCGCCGGCGACCGTTCCTTTGGTTTTCATGGGCTCGCAAACCGCCTTTCCACAGCCGCCGGGTCCTTGGCGAACAAGGCGCCGACGTCGCTCGACATAGGGTCCGGGTAGATGTCGAGAGCGGACCTCTCGATGCCGTCGAGGATGGCGCGAGCCACGGTCGCTGCCGGCGTCTTCGGCATCTCGTAGCCCCGAGTCATGTCGGTATCGACAGGTCCGGGGAACACGGCGAACGTCTTCACGCCGCGCTTTCCGAGCTCTGCCCGGAGGGCCTGCGTGAGAGACCATGCGGCTGCCTTGCTGGACGAGTATCCGGCGAGCGACGGCATGCTCGCGAGCGCCGCGATGCTCAGGATGCTGACCAGCGCCGAGCCTTTCCGCGCTGCAAGCACGGGAGTGAAGGCGCGCGCGAGCAGGAGCAGACCGAAGAAGTTCGTGTCCAGGTCCCGCTGTACGTCGGCAGGCGATCCCGCGAGCGCGCCGTACGAGGCCAGGCTACCAGCGTTACTAATCAGCAGGTCGACGTCGTTCGCTGACTGCGCCACGCGGTCGACCTGCTCTACTGACGTTACGTCGAGGAGCAAGGGGACAATGCGGCTGTCGTTCTTAGCAGGCATCGCCGCAAGGGCCGCCGAGGTTCGCGCCGTGGCGTAGACACGCGCGGCGCCTCGAGCCAACGCCGCTTCGACGAGGGCGCGGCCGATCCCGCGATTGCTGCCCGTAACGAGCACATTCTTACCTTCGATCTTCATGATCCACCTTCCTTGCCGTCGCCGGGTGTGAGTGCGTCGGCGAAGAGAGATCTAAGGAGTCGCGCGGACTCTTCCAGAGCCGCGCGCGCCAACTGTTTCTTGCAAAATAGTAAAGAATCAGGGAACGCTGTCCCCGTGGACCTCTTCGCACACATGGACGTGTTCGTCCGTATCGTGGATGCCGGAAGCCTCTCGGGCGCCGCGCGCTCCGCTCGTCTCTCACTGCCGGCCGTGAGCCGTCAGCTCACCGCGCTCGAGAAGCAGCTCGGGACCTCCCTGATCGTGCGCTCGACGCGCCGCCTCTCCGTGACCGACGCCGGGCGCACGTTCTACGAGCATGCCAAGGAAGCCCTCCGGGAGGCGGAGCAAGCGATGACGGCGGCTCGGTCGGCGCGATCCATAGCAGGGCGGCTGTCCGTGAGCGTGTCGTTCGCCTTCGGGCTTCACTACGTCGTTCCCAGGATCGAACGCCTCCTGCGGCGGCACCCTGCCCTTCACGTGGACCTGCACATGAACGACGCCGTCGTCGACCTCCTCGCGCAGGGAGTCGACGTCGCCGTGCGCGCCGCCCTGTCACCGCCCGACAGCACGGCTTACGTTGCGCACCCCTTGCTCGCGATCCGTCGCGTGGTCGTCGCAGCGCCGTCGTACTTGCGACAGCGAGGGACGCCTAAAGAGCCGGCAGATTTGCGCGAGCACGAGTGCCTCACCATGCTGACGCGCGAAGGCGGGAGCCCGTGGCGCTTCCTGCGTGAAGGCAGACACATCGACGTCGACGTGCGAGGATCCGTGCGCGCCTCGACACCTGCCGCGGTGGCCGCGCTTGCGCAGGCCGGCGTCGGCCTCGCTCAGGTTCCAGAATGGCTCGTCAGCGAGGCGCTAGCAGCCGGACACCTCCGTCAGGTGTTGCCGACTTGGGACATGCCGGGAAGCGGAACGTGGGTGATCCACCGTATCGAGCTGCGCCAGACCGCGCGCGTCCGCGCGTTCGTCGAGGCGATGAAGAGCTAACGCCCGCGGGACGCGCAGTGTCGAGACGACGCGAGATCCGTCATCTTTTCGACCGGCGTCCGAAAGAGATCCGGAGGAAAAAGAAGATGATACTTCGCAGGCCCGCGCATAACCTCTGAGGGGAATGAGCACCAGACTCGCCGTACGCTGCGCCCGGCGCGCCGCACGCGGCAAGACCGACTACGTCTCCGTCCCGGTAGCCTCGAACGACGGCCTCACCTGCTCGATCGCCCAGATCATCCTGCGCGCGGAAGGGATCGATTGAAGGTGAACCTCCGCGCTCTCAGAGCCCGACGCGGCTTGGTCGTGGGCCTGGCGCTCGTGTGCATTTTTATCGGCGTGCTGGGATGCTCGGGCGACCGGACGATCAGGCAGCGCGGGCGATCGGGCGGAACCGGTAACGCGGCAGGCGAGTCGGCCATCGGCGGGACAGGCGGGGGCGCGGTCGGATCGGGCGGACTCATGCCGGCCGGAGGTCGCGGTGGTTCCGGCGGCGCTATGCAGAACGGCGGGAACGACGGAGCCGTGGCGGGCGCTCCGGCGGGCGGCGGGGGCGCCGCGGGCTTGCCCGTATCGGCGGGCAGCGGCGGAGACAGCGGCGCGGACACCGACCCGACGGGAAACGGCGGCGAAGGCACCGGCCCGACGGGAAGCGGTGGCGCGGGAACGGCAGGCCAGAACGGCGGCGGTGCCGGCGGCATGGGCCCGGTCCACGATCACTGCGCCGATCCGCTGCCCCTCGCCTTCGTGAACGGTGAGGTCACCGTGTCGGACGACACCGGGCGGGCGACCGACGAGTTCCCCACCTTGAGCTGCGGAGGCGAGGTGGCAGGGCCGCTCGAGGGCGGGCAGGTCTACTACCGGTTCACGACCCGCCCGGGCCGTGAGTATGCATTTCTCTTGGACGTGCCCGGCTTCTCGACGGGCACGTTCTACGTCTTCCCGGCCGGCGCGCCTTGCATCGTGGATGCGATCCAGACAGCGTGTCAGAGCGGGGGCGTGACCGGTACGCGGCCAACGAGGGCGAGCGTCCCGACCCTGACGCCATTCGCGCCGTCCGACCCGGGCGACTACATCGTTGGGGTCGACACGGAGCTCCCGTTCGGTACGGACTTCACCCTCAAGATATTCGAGTACTGCGGAGCCTCCGGCGGGACGGATTGCAAGGTCAGAGGCTGCAACATCGGCCTCGGGGCGGCGTGCAGCGGCAACACGCTCTCCGTCTGCAACGACGACGGCACCGCCACCATCACGACGGATTGCGCGATGACTGGCAAGACCTGCGAGACCGGGTATTGCCGGGCGACGGTGCTCGACGGCATCGCTGCCGGATGGGAGAACCTGCCGGTGGCCGAGGCGGGCGCCGAGGGGGTCACGTTGCTCGACTTTTACGAGGTGACCACTAGCCGAACGGTCACGAAGGTCGAGATGACCATGGTCCAGCCGGAGGTCTTCGCTCTCGACTGGCGCATCCTCGAGGCGATGAATCAGGCCGGCCCGTATCAGAGCATCTTCTCCACGACGACCCTGTCGGGTGGGGCCAACGAGGCGTCGGACGAAAACACCGGGCCAATCCAGGTGCCCATCGTCGCTGGCCGTTTTTATGCCATCGGCGTAGCGTTGCCCGCGGGCGCCCGCTACTACCTCAAGCAGGGGGCAGCGACGAGCCTCCCGCTGGAGGTCTTCTTCGGACATCTGACCTCGGCGGCGGTGGTGCCGACGGCGTCGTCCACTGCAGCTGTCGGTTACCCGGAGCCCGGTACGTTCGTGGTTAGCGAGTGGGTGACGACCGCGCTGTGAGCGTGGGCAGGTTTGCGGCACGGCTTCGCACGCGCCTCGAGCGCAACCGCGAACGCGATACCCGCACCACTTCTTTACTAAGCGTCGTGGCAGGACCGCGATCCTTTACTACCCGCCCGAAGCCCTCGAAGGGATCGCGTCGGGCAGGCGCCCGCGCTGACGACTCAGCTGATCGCCGGAACTTCCCGTTAGAGCCCCCCCCTGTACAGCCTGTTAGCCGCCTCGAACGCTCGCTGCCCTAGGCAAGCCTCACGTTCTCGGCTCTTGGACCTTTCGGCCCTTGACCCTCGTTATAGGTAACCCGCTGTCCCGGTTGCAGATCTTCGAACCGAGCCCCTTCGATCGCCGACATGTGAAAAAAGAGGTCAGACCCCTTCCCCGTGTCGATGAATCCGAAACCTTTGTCAGTAACGCGCTTGATGGTGCCTTCGCTCATGCCGCGCACCCTAGCAGGTCGCGTGCCGCCCACCCACGAACGAGGCTCACCTTTCGCAGGTAACACGGTTGACGCAGGGGGGGCCCGGCCACCGTTAGGTCTTTGATCACTCCTCGCGCCGACTGACACCGGCCCCCGACGACGATCGGCGGCTTGAGTTGCGTCCGGTGCGCGCTCGCTCGCGACCGAGCGGGCCCTCAATGCCTTCTTGCGGGCATACTTCTTGCCGACCCGCCTGTCCTTGGCTGCTTGTGCCAAAGTGAATGACGCGCTTCGTTTTTCGCCCGTGCGGTGAGGAGCACCAGGTTCACTCCCAAGCGGCGCGCGTCTCGGCGTAAAATCGAGCCATGGCACCCGGAAGGGGCGGGACGGTGGTCGCTTCGGCGTTCGTGATCGCGAGCGCGTGGCCCGCCGGGGGCTGCGGAGAAAGCGCGTCGCACGGCGCGGGCGGCCCGGGGACATCGGCGGGTGGTACACCGAGCAGCGCAGGCGCGGGTGCCACGACTAGCAAG
>DATMCL010000132.1:0-24101 GCA_035558375.1 Polyangiaceae bacterium | reverse complement strand
ACGACGAACGCTCCCGATTCCGGCACCGCAAGGTGTGTGGGTAGGTCCCTCCCGGCCTTGGGCCGAGCACGCGTGGTCCCTTAGGTCGTGAACGAGGAGGCACTCACGCCTCGACGACCGCTTGCAGCGGTGTCGGTCCGCTGCTTGCCACCGGGCGGGAAAGGCGTAGGGTTCGTCCTGGCCCGCTTTGGGGCCAGGGTTCCCGCGCGACGAGCCTGCCTCTTTCGGGCTTGGTTGCGGACCCCCTAAGCGGAGGTGGACGTTCATGCGGCGTTATTGGCTCGCGTTCTTTGCGGTCTTGGTTGTGTCGTTCGCGGTACTCGGCTGGACAGGGCTGCGTGTCTATCAGCAGGCCCCGCCGATCCCCGATCGGGTTGTCGCAACGGACGGACGAGAAGTCATCCCGCCCGGAGCAATCAGCGCGGGTCAGAACGTTTGGCAAGCGATGGGCGGCATGGAGGTCGGCTCGATCTGGGGACACGGCAGCTATGTAGCGCCCGACTGGAGCGCCGATTGGTTGCACCGGGAGGCGACGTTCATCCTCGATGAATGGGCCCACGCTCGATACCGTAAGACGTTCGCGAGTCTCGATCCGGAGCAGCAAGGCGGCTTGCAAGGGCGGCTGCAGACGATGCTGCGGATCAACCACTACGACTCCGCCAAAAAGACGTTGACCATCGAGCCCGAGCGCGCGCGCGCCTTCGCTGCCAACGCGGCGCATTACGCCGACGTCTTCGGTAACGGCCGCAGCGAATACGCCATTCAAAAGGGGGCGGTGTCCGATCCGGGGCGACAAGCGCGCTTGGCCGCGTTCTTTTTCTGGACTTCGTGGGCGGCCGTCACGAATCGCCCGGCTGATACCGTCTCATACACCAGCAATTGGCCGCATGAAACGTTGGTGGGTAACCGACCCACCAGTGAAGCGATCGTCTGGACCGGCGTCAGCATTCTCGTCCTCCTCGCGGGTATCGGTGCGATGGCATTTTGGTATGCGACGCAAAAGTCCGAGCCGCCGCCGGACGACATTCCCGCAGACGACCCCTTGCTCGGGTCGCGCTCGACGCCCTCTCAGCGCGCGGTCGTCAAATACTTTTGGATCGTCACCGCGCTGATCTTGGTGCAGGTGATCATGGGCGTGCTCACGGCGCACTACGGCGTCGAAGGCGGGGCCTTCTACGGCATTCCACTCGAGCAGATCTTGCCGTACGCAGTCACGCGCACGTGGCATCTCCAGCTCGGTATCTTCTGGATCGCGACCGCGTGGTTGGCCGCCGGCCTCTACATCGGGCCGTCCGTGGGAGTCGAGCCGCGATTTCAGCGCCTCGGAGTCAATGTCTTGTTCGGGGCGCTGTTGCTCGTAGTCGCCGGGTCGATGACCGGACAATGGCTGAGCGTGCAGCACAAACTATCGGAACAGGCGTGGTTCTTCTTCGGGCACAGCGGTTACGAGTACGTCGATCTCGGACGCGTGTGGCAGATCGCGCTCCTAGTCGGGCTCGTGCTCTGGTTCGTGTTGATGGCGCGCGCCATTTGGCCGGCGCTGTTGCGCAATGACGAGCAGAAGCCAATCCTGACGCTGTTTCTGATTTCCTCGGCAGCAATCGCCGGGTTCTATGGGGCGGCGCTTGGTTACGGGCGTCACACGAACCTTGCCGTCGCCGAATACTGGCGCTGGTGGGTCGTACACCTTTGGGTCGAGGGTTTTTTCGAGGTGTTCGCCACGGTGGTCATCGCGTTCTTGTTCGCGCGGCTCCGTCTCGTCAGCTTGAAGATGGCTGGTGTCTCGACGGTGCTGGCTTCGACGATCTTCCTCTCCGGAGGCATCATCGGCACGCTTCACCATTTGTACTACTCCGGTACGCCGACCTTCGTCCTGGCGCTTGGGTCCATCTTCAGTGCGCTCGAGGTCGTGCCGCTGTTGTTCGTTGGCTTCGAGGCTTGGCACAATCTCAATCTCACGCGCTCGCGCCCGTGGGTCCAAAAATATCGCTGGCCTATTTACTTTTTCGTGGCGGTCGCCTTTTGGAACCTGGTCGGGGCCGGCCTATTCGGCTTCATGATCAATCCCCCAGTCGCGCTCTATTACATGCAGGGCCTCAACACCACGCCGCTGCACGGGCATGCGGCGCTCTTCGGCGTGTACGGCATGCTGGGCATTGGCCTGATGTTGTTTTGCTTCCGCGCCATGAACCCGCACGAAGTCTGGCGCGAAGGCAAGCTGCGGTTTGCGTTCTGGGCGCTCAATGGCGGACTGATGGCCATGTTGCTGCTCAGTCTGCTGCCGGTGGGCCTGATGCAGACCTGGGCATCGGTCGAGTATGGTTATTGGTACGCACGCAGCCCCGAGTTCCTGCAGACGAGCGCGATGCAGTCTTTTCGTTGGCTCCGCGTGCCGGGCGACACCCTGTTCACGTTCGGCGTGATCTCGCTCGTGCTGTTCGTGCTCGGTCTGAAAACCGGCAGCTCGATCGAGCGCGGCAAGGACTCTCCCGCCGCACCACCGGTACCTCCGCCCTTCATTCCAACCGCGGGACAGGCGTAACGAGGAAGCTCAGGGTTTGCGAGCGAGGCCGGGTGCGAGCGTCGCCGCATCGATCGAGCAGGGCGGAGACTCTTCGGCAGACCCCCGGCGCGAGAGATACCCCGTCCCGACGGGAATAGGGGCAGGTCCTCGTTGTTGCCCGGCAAATGCATCACCGTCGTCGTATCTCCCGGCCGATGCCAGCGGGTCGAAGGAGATAAAGCGCGAGCTCCTTGCTCAGCAGGACGTTCGAGAAATGCCGGGCTGGGAAACGCGACTCTACCTGATCGAGTACCCGCCCGGCGTGGCAGCCTCGCGTCATGCGCACCCCGTCGTGGGTATAAGGCTACGGGCTTGAAGGTCGCTTCGAGTCGGCCTTCGAGGGCGAGACGCCGACGATCGTCGAAGCAAGCCATTCCTTCGTCGACAAGGCGTAGGTAGTTCCTGACGCGGAGCTCACAGTCTTCGTCGACGAAGTGCCTCCGACGCTCGCCGCCGTTGTCGCCCGCGGAGCTACCGTGGCGACCCTCTCGACCTCTCGCAGCGTCACGCCGCCTAAACGATGACGTACACCGTGGCAAGCCCGCGGGGCAGCGGTTGCCGCCCTTGAGGGCACCAGGCACGATCCCACCCACCAGCCCGGAATCCCGCATTCGCCGCCGTTCGCGGTCGTTCGCGCCGTACGGCCCCTCGATTTAGGTTCCGTATCGAAGGGTGTAGGGGTTCAAGTCTCTTCTCGTGCACCCGCTTCGCTCGCTTCGTATGACGTCGTGGCTCCACTTGATGCGACGTTGGCCTCGACATCTCGGTGCCGTCATCGTGGCGGTGGCGAGCGCGGTGCTCTTCACCTGGCCGCTCGCGGTCAATGCTCGCAGCCACGTGCTCGGCGCGATCTTCCATTGGGACGCCTACACCAATGCGATGATCATGGCGAGTCGAGTGGACGCGGCTCTCGGTCGCGCGCCCATGTCGATCTATGCGAACTACTACTTCGCGCCGCTGCCCGACTCGATCGTCTTCAACGAGAACCATTTCGGGCTGTCGCTGGTCTTTGCTCCATTTTATCTGATCTCCGGCAACGGGCTCTTCGCGTACAACATGACGCTGCTCGTTACGTTCGCGCTGTCGGTGTTCTTCACGTACCTCTTGGTGCGTCACTTGACCGGCAGCGCTTGGGCGGGGGTCATCTGCGGCGTCGCGTTTGCCTATTGCCCCTACGTCTTCTACGAGCTCGGCCGCATTCAGCTCACCGCCACGCCGTGGATCCCCGCGGCGTTTCTGTTTCTGCATCGCACGCTCGAACGTGAGCGTCTGAAGGACGCGCTCGGATTTTGGCTCGCGATCGTGCTGCAGATCGGTACCTGCCTTTATTACGCGATGTTCCTGGCTCCTGTGCTTTCGGTTCTTGGCGGCGTGCTCGTCGCGCGCTACCGCCCTTCACGGCGCTTCGTCGTGAGGTTCGGCGCCGTGGCGGCCGGCGCGGGAGCCGTCGCGCTCGGCATGGTGTATCCGTACTTCTCGGCTCGACACCGGTACAGTCTGGATAGGAGCCTAGAGTACGCGTCTTCCTACGACGGCAAATTCAGCTTCTTCGCCAACGTGCACCCCACGAACCTCACCTTGAAGGGGATGCACCACGTGGACACCACGGGACGCTTCGCCACCGAGATCGCGTTCCCGAGCTTCACCGCGTTGGCACTGGCCTTACTAGCGGTGGCGGTCCCCGCTGCACGCGCGCTGTCCCATTCCGGGCCTCTGAAGACCTTCGCGGCGATCGGTCGCTGGGTGGTGCTCGGTATTCTTGCCCTCTATGCCAGTCTGCTCACGCACAGCTTCCTGACTGGCACCATCACCGTTGGCGCAGGGGTCTGGTGGTCCGCTCGTCACCCACTCGTGCGTGCGTTGGGCGGAAACTCCCTCGTCTATTTCAGCATGCTGCTGCTTGCGGTGACGATGTTCCTCGGGATCCATCCCTTGGATTGGGACGGCGAACCCGTTCGCGGCCTCTACTATTACTTCTACAGCTACTTTCCGGGCTTCAACGGCATCCGCCACGTCAGCCGCCAAGCGGTGATCACGACCTTTCTCATCGTCGTGTTCGCGGGCTTCGGCGGTGCTTGGCTTTTCTCCCGTTTCCGCGGGCTATCGACGAGAAGCCTGCTCGGAACCGCGCTCCTTGGTGCCCTCTGCTACGAGCTACGTTGTTTCCCGCATCCGCTCGAACGGGTGTGGGCCGGCGACGAGGCACCGCGGTCGTTGTCGTTCGCCGCCATGCTTCCAGCGCACGACCTCTTGGCATTCTTGCCACAAGCTGCCGGTCGCGAGGTATTCCGAGGCGACTCGGGGATGGCGCTCCACAACATCCTTGCGCTTCACCACAAGCATCGTTTCGTCAACGGGCAGTCGAGCTATGAGCCCGACGTGACGACGCTCGGCTTTCGTGCCCTGGATGCGCTGCCTGGGGACGGCGCACGCCGCGCGCTCCTGTCGATGGGCGCGAAACACCTCGTGATCTTCGGAGAGGATCTCGCGGCGGAGCGCGCGGGATTACCCGACATGCTGTCGGCGCAACCCGACAAGTTCCGGCGCATCTTCCAGGATGGAAAGGACAGCGTGTTCACGCTGCTCGAGCCCGAGCCACAGTCGCTCGAGCTGCTCTCGACGCCTGAGCTGCCAGGAGGCGCCCGCCTCATCCCACAGCGCGAGCTTCGCGCCGACGCCAACCTTCAACCGGGGTTGGCCCGCTTGGCGCTCGACGGCAAAGCGGACAGCTACTGGACCGGAGGGCGTTTCCAAACGCCAGGCCAGTATTTCGAGATCGCTCTCGGCGCGCCGCGCCCGGTCATCGCGCTCGAAATCGACGTGCCGGGGCGCGTCTGGGACGTGCCTTCGTCCTTTCGTCTGACCGCGCTGAACGGGAATGCGGATCACGGAGTCGTCTTGGAGCGCCAGCAAGTACGCCTTTACCGCTCGCAGATCTTCGACCCCAAGAACTTCGTATTCCGCTTGGTGCTCCCAAGGCCGGTGACTCTCGATCGCCTCCGCATCACGGTCGCGCAACCAGTACCCGGTAGTTACTTCTCGATTCACGAGCTGCGACTTTACGAGGCTATGCGGTGAGCCGGGACCCGAAACACGGGTACGGTACGGTGCCGCTAGAAGCTCATCGAATCGAGGTACACGACCGCCGTGGTGACGTTGGTGGTCTCGCTGAAGGCGCGGAGCTCGACGCCGATTTGACGGACCTCGGCCGGGTCGAACGTGCTCGGAACGAGGACGGGGGCGTCACACTCGAGCGTGATGTCTTGCCAGCCGGACCCGGGGCGCAGGTAGGTCCAGGCTCCGGACGCATAGTCAAAATCATCGCCGGCTTTGGCGAAGATCTTGATGCCACCGGGGTTCGTCGTGTCGCTGCTGAGGCCGCTGCCGAGCCGGACGCGGGCGCGGATGGTGTGGTGGCGCATGTCGGTGACGGGGATCGCCACTTGGGCTTCGATTTTCTGGTTCGACGAGTCGAACGGAGCCTTCAGCACGAGGACACCGGGGCTCTTGTCGCCGTTCTGCGCGTCGAAGCCGACGCTCGAGCTCGCGGCGAGTCGCTCCGGTGACGTGGCGTAGAGCGTCCAGCCGCTCACGTCCTTGTCGAACGTGAAGAGGTACGCGGTACCCGTGCTGTCGATGCGCGCGCATTGGCTCGAGCACGTGGCATCGCCACCGGCGCTCGGCTCGCACTGCTCGCCGGGATCGAGCCGGCCGTCCCCGCACACGACCGGCTGGCATTGGGCATTGCACGTGCCGGTTTGGGGCGGATCGCACTTTTCACCGCCCCCGAGCTTGCCGTCACCGCATGCGATCTTCTGGCAGCTCGTGTCGCACGTGGTGGAGTTCGGCGGGTCGCAGCCTTCGCCCTCGTCGACACGAGAGTTGCCGCACTGAATGCGCCGGCACCTTCCGTCGCAGCTCTTCGTGGCGGGCGGATCGCATTCCTCGGTGCCGCTCAGCTTGCCGTCGCCACAACCCGTCGGATGGCACGCGGCGTCGCAGCTCTCGGTGTTGGGTGGCTCGCAGCCTTCAGCTTCCTCGAGCTTGCCGTTGCCGCAGCGGATCGCATGGCAGGTCGAGTCGCAGCTACCCGCGACCGGCGGGTCGCAATCTTCGCCCGGATCGATGCGGCCGTTCTTGCACGCCGCCATCAAGCAAGCGTCGGAGCAGGCACCCACGCTCGGCGGCTCGCACTCCTCGCCGGGGTCGACCCGCGCGTTGCCGCAACGCACGATTTGGCAGCGGTCGCTGCAGGCGCCGGCCGTCGGAGGCTCGCATTCTTCGCCTTCATCGAGGCGATCGTTGCCGCAGACGACCTTGAGGCACTCGACGCTGCACGCCTGGTCGCCGTCGCACTCTTCGCCCGTTTCGACCAGCCCGTTGCCGCACATCGCACGGGGTGGCGTCGGTGCGCCCGAGTCGGGCAGTGGCGCCCCGCCGTCCTCTGTCGGCGTCGATGCATCGGGCGTCGACGCATCCGGCTTCGACGCGTCGGGTGCTCCGGCGTCGGGCGGCACGCCACCGCCGTCGTTGCCCGTCATCGGAACGTCGTCGTCGGGATCGTCGCCCTTCAGCGTGAAGTGCCTGGGCGTGAAGCAGGCCCCGCACACGAGCGACAGAAGCACCCCGAGCACCGCCGAACGAAATCGCACTCCCCATTTGTTTCACCCACCGGGCGCGAGACCAATCCCCCGGAGGACAACTGACTCATGACGAGATGTCACGAATGCCGCGAGAGCGCGCATGTCGCGTCCCGCACGAGGGTGGGTCGCGGGGCACTGGCAGGTTTCCGCTCCGCGCGCGCCGTCGCGAAAAGATGACAGGTGAGGTGGGGGCCCGGTCGACTAGACGGGCGGCCCTCGATGTCCACGCATTCACGCCCTTGGCCGGCCGTCCTTCTCGCGCTGCTCGCTGCGGGCGCGTGCACCAATTCTCCCTCCCGCGAGCCGGCGAGCCTCGGTACCGCTTCGGCTGGCGGCACGGCAGGCACCTCCGGCGGCACGGCAGGGGCTGCGGCAGCGAGCGGCACGCCTGCTAGCGGCGGTAATGGGGGCTCAGGCGGCACCGCCGCAGTCGGTGGAACGCCGAGAATCGACGTCGACGCTTCGCCGGGCGACGACGCGGGGGCGGCCGACGTGTGCGCGACCGTCAGCGCGAGCGCCGAGCTCGAGCCCGTTTACCTGGCGTTTGCCTTCGACGTCTCCGGCAGCATGGGTAAAGGCGACTACCCGTGGCACGACGCCGCGCTCAAGTGGGATCCGGTCGTGGCGGCGACGCGCGGGTTCTTCGAAGACGACGCCTCGAAGGGCCTCACGGCTTCTCTCACGGTGTTTCCCATCGACGCGAGTGACGACGACCGCTGCGATTCCGCAAGCTACGTCGAGCCGCTCATCGGCATGACGGCCCTGCCGTCAGCGGATTTCGGCGGGGCGCTCGACGCCATTCGCCAAGAAGACTGGCGCGGCGGCACGCCGACGCTCGCGGTCGTCGAGGGAGTGCAAAGCTTCATCGCGGATTACCGCAAGGATCACCCGGGGCATTACGTGGTCGTGCTCGTGACCGACGGCTACCCGCAGGACTGCGACGACGACAGCATTGCTTCCGTGGAAGACGCCGTTCGAAGCGTCGCGGCCGACATTCCGACCTACGTCATCGGCGTCAAGAACCCGCCGCTCACGGACGACGACGGCAACATGGCGCCGGACACGGTGAGTAACCTGGTCGGCGTCGCGGAAGCCGGCGGCACCAAGACGGCGTTCATCATCGATACCGGCGATCCGGCTAGCACGACAGCGACGTTCCTCGCCGCCGTCGACGCCATCCGCGGCCAATCCATCGCGTGCAACATGCCCGTCCCGTCACCGCCCGACGGCCGGTCCTTTCAAAAAGACTCCGTGATCGTCACCTACACGAGCGGCTCCGCGGAACACGCGCTCACGTACGACGCCGCGTGCGCGCTTGACGACGGCTGGCACTACGACGACGTTGCCGCCCCGACCGAGGTCATCCTCTGCCCGAAGGCGTGTACGACCGTGCAAGCCGACGCCAAGGCCAAGCTCGCCGTCGGCTTCACCTGCGCGCCCGTCATCGAATTCCCGCGCTGAAACCCGAACGCGCTGCCTCGTGCAGCGAGAAGCCTCGCTGACTAGACGCCGTCAGACCGGAGTCGTCGTCGTCGAATCAGAGTGCATCCGGCGTCGCTTCCGCGGACTTCTTCTGACTGTACAGCACGACGAAGCGCGGCTCCGCCGCACCGTTCGGCTGGTTCAGCCACAACTGAACCTTTGCGGTCGGCCAGCTCCAAGTCCGGCTCAACGCGATGTCGCCGCTCTTCAGGCATTCGTCGACTTTGGCTCCCGTGCATTCGGAGGGCAGCGTGGTGAGCTTTTTGGCGGGCTCGCCGTATTTCTTGGTGAGGGACGTGTTCAGCGAGCGAAACGACTTCAAGAGCTCTTCGCCCGGCGTTGTCGCATCGAGGACGAGCGCGATCTTGCAGACTGCGTCGCCGCAGAACTCGAGCTCGGCGGCCGCTTTGTAGCCGAGCTCGGCAAGTAGGCCGCTGCAGCGCGAGCCCCCCTTGTCGGTCGGACTGAACTCGAAGTTGCCGCCCGTGCAGGCGCTCTGCGCGTCGTCACGTGTTTGGCCGAAGTGGAAACCGCCGGCGCCCGTGGGCGCCTTGCTCGTGGGCTTCGGTGCGGGAGTTTCGGCGGCGTTCGCTGCCTGTGGGGCCGCCGCGGCCTTCTTCTCGGAGCTTTCCGGGGTGCAACTCGCCGCGTACGCCGTTGGGCCCATCGTCGCCCGACTGCACACGAAACGTCGACCGTTGCAGGTCGCGATCCATGTCTCGGTCGACATCGAGCTGTCCTGTTCGGAAATGACGAGCTCGGACTCGTGGCAGCCAGTCAGCCCAGCCGATTGGCCCTCCATGGAGGGAAAGCACGCAGCGCAGACAACGGAAGTTGCGAAAAGGACGGTGAAACGAACAAGCATGTTCGTGCCAGTAGGGAGGCACGCGGACGGGTTGTCAATAAGCGTCCTTCGGAGACACGACGCCGCCGCTGCTCCCGCCCCCTGACGAGCTCGAGCGTCAGCTTCCGGAACCGAGCACTTCCTGAATTTTCTCGACGAGCGCCTGCCGGCGATACGGCTTCTGCAGGAATGCCCTGGCGCCGCTTTGAAGGAGGGCCTGGGCGGCTCCCGTGAGGCTGTGGCCGGAGGCGAGGAGGACTTTCGCGGCCGGGTTGATGGCGCGGAGGGCGTGGAAGGTTTCGGTGCCGTCCATCACGGGCATGCGCATGTCGAGGACGACGAGGTCTACGGTCCTCCAGCCCGTCGCGTAGTAGTCGGCAGCACGGGCGCCGTTCTCGAAGGTCGACACTTCGCAGCCGAGGGCCTTCAGGATGAGGTTCACCATCGTGCGAAGCGGTTCCTCGTCTTCGACGACCATCACGCGGAGGCCGCGTGGGAGCGCTGCGACGGGAATGGAGTCGGTGCGGGTGGCCTTGCTCGTGGTCTCGTGGAGCGGGAGGTAGAGGCGGACGACCGTGCCCTTCGCCACCTCCGAGCGGATGTCGATGGTGCCAGAATGGCTCTTCATCGCTCCGTAGACGGCGGAAAGTCCGAGGCCGGTGCCGCGGCCCTTGTCCTTGGTCGTGAAGAAGGGCTCGTAGAGGCGGTCGAGAACCTCGTGCGTCATGCCCTCGCCGTCGTCGGCGACCTCGAGCAGCACGTAGCGGCCGGGCTCGACGGGAAGCGTCTGGTTGGCGCAGAAAGCGGCGTCGAGCTCGACCGTAGCGCTCTTGATCGAGAGCTGCCCGCCGCGAGGCATGGCGTCGCGTGCGTTGAGGGCAAGGTTCAGGATCGCGCTCTGCAGCCGCGACGCGTCGCCAATCACGGTGGGTTCACGCGCGTCGAGGTTCCTGACGATGACGATCTTCTTGTCGATGCTGCGCTCGAGGAGGCCAATCGCCTCTTTGGCGATCGCGTTCAGGTCGACGACCTCCGAGATCTGGTTCTCTTGGCGCGCGAAAGTGAGGAGCTGCTGCGTCAGGCTCGCCGAGCGGCGCACCGCCATCTGGATTTGCTCGACGTAGTGGGCGGCAGTCGCGTCGCCGTTGAGGCGGTCGCTCAGGAGGTCGGCGTAACCACTCACGCCGGTGAGCTGGTTGTTGAAGTCGTGCGCGACGCCGCCGGCGAGCTGGCCGATGGCCTTCATCTTCTCGCTCTGGCGTAGGCGCTGCTCGAGCTGCTTGCGCTCGCTGATGTCGCGAACGAACGCGCAGCTATACTCGATTCCTTCGAACAGGAGGAGGTTGGCGGCGATCTCGACGGGGATGAGGCGACCGTCCTTCGTCCGATGGCGCGCCTCCATCGTGCGCTTGCCGACCTGCCTGAGCAGGACCCAGAGCTTGGGCCAGATCTCCTCCGTGACGTCGCCGTCGATCTCGTAGACGTGCATGCTCAGAAGCTCGTCGCGCGAGTAGCCGAGCATCTGGCAGGCCGCGTCGTTCACGTAGACGATGCTGGCGTCTTCCTCGAGGCAGTAGGCGGCGTCGCCGAGATTGTCGACGGCGAACTGGGTGAAGCGCAGCATGCGGCTGGGGTCGTTGCGCATCGGGGAGCTCGTAAGCATGTCCTGCGAGGCCGGGGCAGGTCGAAAGGTTCTCTTGGGGGGAACGGCCACCAGGGGCGCGCCAATAAGGCGTGCCGGCGGGCCGCGTTTACGATTTTTCCAGTGTCCCGCAACTTCTGCACTGTTTCCCCGTGTCTGGACGCAGGAAAAATATCACTCCGGGGGGTGCGGGCTGTCGGCGGGCCCGGGGATCCAGGATCCCCGTGGGTCCGCGGCTCTGGGCGCACAGGTGTGAACGCGGAGCACGCTGCGAGGTCGACGTGACGCTGAGAACGCGACGATTCACGCGCAGCGCGGAGGCACGCGCCTTGCACTCGAAACCGCGCATGCGTGGGCTTCTCCTGGTGGCGACATTTGCACTCCTGGCCGGACCGTCGCTCGGCGCCTGCAACTTCAGCATGGCGCTGGATTGCGAGGAGCGTGGCTGCTCCTCCGATTGTCCGGAGCAATGCCCGGCTCCCGATCTCGGCGCCCAGGAACCCGCGTTCGTGCCCCCGACGCCGCCGGAGAGCTGCCCCGTTGACGCGGACCGCATCTGTGCCGACGGCTACCTATACTCGTGCACGGACGGCGCCGTGACGTCGAGGTTCGTCTCGTGCCGATCGGGCACCACATGCACGGAGACCATCACGAGCAACGGTCGTCGAGGCGCCGCGTGCTGGACGGGCGACGCCCCCTGCGCCAGTGACGACCCTGTGTCCGCTGAATGCCGCGGGGACGATCGGATCGCCTGCGAATACGGCCTCGTCGTGCTGCGTGGGACGTGTCAGAGCGCGAAGGGCGTGATCTGCTTCGCCGGCGAAAACGAGCACGGCTATCCGACCGCGTCGTGCACGCTGGCGAACTAGGACCGAGCCGGCCGACAATCAGAGCGGAACGCAGACGCTCCAGTACGTGCTGCACTTGGCGCCTTCCTCGCAATCGCGCGCGCAGCCGACGACACTCGCATTCGGGTCCGTCGGCGCGCAGCGAGAGTCGGCCGGGCAGAGGTTCGAGACCTCGAGGCAGTTGTGAATGCTGCAGCCGTACTGGTCCGCATGGGGCGCGCTCGGGTTGCAGTAACCCAGATCTCGCCCACCCCAATCGAAGGGGCAGGCTCTTCCCTCCTCGCAGTTGCGGAGCACGCAGCCGAAGGGATCTCCACTCGGCCCGCCTATGACCACGCCGGTTTCGTGCGGGCGTGGCCCTGAGCCCGTCGGCGCGCAGATGTAAGCGTCCGACGAGCAGTGACCGAGCTCTTCACACGGAATTGCCGCGCAGCCCGTGCCTTCGAGTGAGCGGGTTTTCTCGCATTCCCAGTCCTCGCGACACGCGAACCCCTCCTCCTCGTCGCAGCGCACGCGGACGCAGCCGCGGGCGACGGCGCGCACCGGATCGTCGGTTTCCACGGCGCCGGAGATCGCGTCCGTCGACTCGGTCGCGGCGGCCTCGGGATCGCAGCGCCAGTGCTCCGCGCAAGCCGGCGCGCCGGATTCGTCGCAGCCGGCAAGCTCGCAGGCGCCGCTCGAGCGGCACACCTCGTCGGACTTGCAGGTCGACGCGGTACACGGAGCACCGCACACCGTCGGGGGGCAGTTCTGCCACGACTCGAAGCCGGCCTGAGCGTACGGAATACACGCGAAGCCGGCGCTGCAGTCGTCGCTCGTGGCACAGGTTTGCATCGCGGGGCATTGGATCGGCGCTGCTCGCGCCGTGTGCATGTTAGGCGCGTCGAGCATTCGGCACTTCTCCGTCGGCGAGCAATCGGAGTCGAACATGCACGCCTTTTGCTCCGCCCCAGGATCCGTGCCCGCCGCGCACCCGTATGCCGCGACCAGAAACGCCGCTACGAGAAGGCGACCGAACCCACGCACACCCATCGAGGTATTCTACCGTACGAACCTGCGCAACGCCTCGAACCACACGAGCTTGTGCTCGAATCCCGGGAAACTGGCGTTGAGCCCACTCGGGTTCGGGACGACGAACACTCGCGCTCCCGCGATCGTCTCCGGCTTTTCTCCGGGCCCACCGCTCTTCGAAAGCCGAAAATACGTCTGATAAAGACTCACGCCTACGAATGCAACGACGCGCGGCCGAAGTTTCGCGATCTTTCGCGCGAGTGCGCGGCGCCCGCGCTCGATCTCCTCGGGCTCGAGCTCGGCCGCCGTGCGTGTGACGCGCGGGCAAAGGTTCGTGAGGGCGATGCCGAAGTCCGCGAGCGTTTGGTCCTCCTCGTAATGGATGAGGCGCGGCGTCAGCTTGGATTTCTCGAGCAGCCGCCAGAACGGGTTGCCGTTGCCCGCGAAGTGATGTCCAACGGCTCCCGAGCGAAGACCGGGGTTGATGCCGACGAGGAGCACGTCGGGTCGCTCGACGACGACATCCTTGAGGCGCGGCATTCCCCGCTACGGAGCGCCGAAAAGCGCGTCGAAGAAGTCGCGCATCGCCGCGAACGAACGACGCTCGGCGTTCGCGTCGTACGCCACGCCGGCAACGCCCAGCGCCGTGGCGCCCGGGTTCGTGAAGCCGTGTCCTGCACCACCGTTCACGAGCAAGTGCCAGTCGACGCCGGCTTCCGTGAGCTCCTTCTGAAACGCGGCGACTTCCTCGGCCGGGACGAACGGATCCGTCGCGCCGTGACACGCGAGCACCTTGGCCTTGATGTCGCCGGGCTTCGCGGGGCGATCGGTGCGCAGGATGCCGTGGAAGCTGACAACGCCTGCGATGTCCGCCCCGCTTCGCGCGAGCTCGAGCACGCAGAGCCCGCCGAAGCAGAAGCCGATCGCGCCGAGGCGCTTCGTATCGACGCCCGGTTGCGCCTTGAGCGCCGTGAGTCCCGCATTCACGCGGCCGCGCAGCAGATCCAAATCGGACCTTAGTGCCATCATGCGCGGTCGCCCTTCGGCGAGGCTCGGTGCGACATTGCCGCCGCCGAACATGTCGGCGGCGAGCGCGACGTAGCCGCGCTCGGCGAGCTCGCGAGCGCGGCGCTTCGCGTGCTCGGTGATGCCGTTGCCCTCGTGCATGACGAGGATGCCGGGGCGAGGCCCGCTCTGCGTGTCGGGGCGCGCGAGCTCGCCCACGAACGTGACGCCGCCGAGCTCGTATTCGAGCGTCGAAGCCTTCATGGGCGGCTTATAGCGACGCCGTCCGCCCCGCGCCACGAGCGCGAACGCACCGCCCGAAGGCGGCTGCTAGCGCCGGTTCGGCTTCGACTTCGAGCGCGGTCCTGCGTGACGGGGCGCTTTCGGGAGCATATCGACGGTCACCGAGGGCACTCGGGTCTCGCTCGGTTCGAGCGCCATGGCCGCGGGTGCCGGCTCGAGGGCGCGCGCCGTATCGGTTGGCGCGTTGGTCGGCGCCGCGAGGGACGGTGCCGGCTCCGGCCGCGGGCGTGACCTCGTCGAGGCGGCGGGCTCGGAGCGACTCGCGAATTGTCTGCTTGCCATGCTCCCGATGACGAGGGCGACGGCCACTCCGAATGCCGCGAGGAGCTTGGCGCGCCCGAACCGATAAGGTCGGAAGTCCGGGATGTCGACCTCGCTGCTGAGCGGAGTCTCGCGGGGAGCCGGTTCGGTCTGCTGAGGCTCCGCGGCGCGCGCCTTCACCTCGTACTCGAGCGTGCGGTCTTCGCGGGTGAGCGTCGGCTCATCCTGCGTGAGCGTCGGCTCTTTGCTCGGGAGTGTGGGCTCTTCGTTCGTGAGCGTCGGTTCGTCGCGAGTGAGCGTCGACTCCTCGTTGGTCAACGTCGGTTCGTCGCGCGTGAGCGTCGGCTCCTCGCTGGTCAGCGTCGGTTCCTCGGCGACCGGCGTCGGCACCTCGGCCGGCGCCGGTTCATCCCGCGGCGGCGGAGCTTCCTCGCGGATGACGACGCTGGGGCGTCGCGCCAATCCGAGCTGCTCTTCGAACAGCGCCGCGCGCTCCATCCAGGACAGGTTGGCGGTGGAGTTGCGGTGCGCCTTGCCGAACGGGCTCGGAGGAGATCCGCTTGCAACGGAAGGCGTCGAAGGCGCCGGTGTACGCGTCGCGATCACCTTTCGCGATACGCTCACCGGCGTCGGAGTCAACTGCGTGGGCGCTTCGCCGGAGCTCGCGCCGAGCTCACCGCCGAGCTCCGCAGCTTTCTCCGCTGATCGCAGGACACCTGCTCGTACTGCCATGTCGTACGCGCACCCAGCTAGGCTGCCAACGCGGCAGCACCCTTCGATCCATGAGTGGCGACAACCGGCCGCTTTTTCTCAAGCGCTACTGCGATTTTCTTCTTTTACGATTCCGACCCTCGGTCACGGCGCTCATCGCCGTGGCGGGGGCTGGCTCGAGGCGTCGCGACACGCTGCGCGTAATGACTACGGTCGCGCGCAGCGGACACCCATCGTCGTGGTGTGGTTCGCGATCGGGCCGGAGTAGCGCGTTGCGGTTTCGATCCCCGAGGAGTCGGAGGTGTAGTCGCCTCCGCGGAACATGTGGAGGAAGTCGTCCTCGAGGGGAGCGCAATCGTTGCAGGGCGTCCCGTAGTTGTCGTAGGAATCGAGGACCCACTCAGCGACGTTACCGGCCATATCGGCTTGCCCATACTTGGCGTCGCCACCCGTGGAAGTTCCGCCGACCGCCAGGGGGCCGAGAGGACTGCTGCAGGAAGAGCCGGGATTGAAGTTCGCTTTGCTGCAGTCGAGGCCACTGCCGTTGGGCCACGGAAAATCGCGGTAGTCGGTATAGCCCGAGGCTGCGATGTTCCACTCGGCTTCGCTCGGAATGAACCCGTTGCCGTCCCAGATGCAGAACGCGTAGGCCTCGTACCAGGACACGCAGTTCATCGCGCGCTTCTCTTCGGCCGCGGTTCCGGCGTTCGTTTTCCACGTCGGCTGGGCGTAGGTGCCGCTCGCCCCACACCCGATGTCGTAGTCCGTCATCGTGATGTTCGGATCCCACGCCGGGCTCCAGCCTTTCTCGTACACCGTGCCCGTGGTGCTCGTGTCGAGAAGGCCGTTGCCGCCGTTCACGTGCACGTGCCGGCCGTCGCCTTCCGCCGGGCGCCAGCCGCCGCGCCACGCCGTCACGAACTTCCGGAAGCGCGACACCGTCACCTCGAAGCGGTCGAGATGAAATGCGGAAACCTTCGCCGGAAACGACATATCCGTGTGGTTGATGCCGTCGTAGCTGCGATAGAAGTTCGAGCCGCCGGGGACGGCCTTGGTGGCGCAGCAGTTTTCGTTGGCGCCTTTGCCGCAGGTCGCGCTCAAGCCGTTGCAGCTGTTCTGCGTGCAGGTCTTGCCGTTACCCGCGAACCCCGGCTTGCAGGTGCACGTGTAGGAGCCCGCCGGCGTGTTGGTGCACGTGGCGTCAGCGGCGCAATCGTTGGTTGTGCTGCACTCGTTGACGTCGTCGCATTGCTTGCCGGTGCCGGTGTAGCCGGTGTTGCAGTCGCACTTGTAGGTGCCGGGCTGGTTCGTGCATTTGGCATGCGCGTCGCAGTCGTTGGTCCCGCTGCATTCGTCGACGTCGTCGCACTGCTTACCGGTGCCGGTGTAGCCGTCGTCGCACTCGCATTGGTAGGAGCCGGTCTGGTTCGTGCACGTGGCGTGCGCGTCGCAGTCGTTGGTGCCGGCGCACTCGTCGACGTCCGTGCAGGTGCTGCCGGTGCCGGTGTAGCCGTCGTCGCACGTGCACTTGAACCCGCCGATCTGGTTTTCGCACGTGGCGTGTGCGTCGCAGTCGTCGATGCCGCTCTTGCACTCGTCGATGTCGGCGCAAAGGCTGGGGTAGAGCGTGTTGTCACACGCGTAGCCGGTCTCCACCGCGCAGGACGTGCAGCCGTCCCCGGTCATCATGTTGCCATCGTCGCAACCTTCGGCGCCGTCCACTTGGCCGTTGCCGCAGGTCTTGTCGCAAGTCGAGGGCTGGCCCGAGCACGAGTACGAGGTGTCGACGAGGCAGTTCGAGCAGCCGTCGCCGTTCGCCGTGTTGCCGTCATCGCAGCCGCCCGCCATCGCCTCCTCGCCGACGACGAGGCCGTCGCCGCAGATCGCGTCGCAGCCCGTCGCGTCGCACGTCCAGCCGTCCTCCGGTTGGCAGGTGGCATCGCAGCCGTCGTTCGGCTTCGTGTTGCCGTCGTCGCAAATGTCGTCCCCGTCGATCTTTCCGTTGCCGCACACGGGGCCCGGTCCGCCGCCGCTCGTCCCGCCGTTCGGAACGCCCGCTTCGCCGCCCGGATTGTCGGAGCCGCCCTTGCCGGCCGAGCCGCCCATCGTTTGCCCGGCCGAGCCGCCCACCGTTTGCCCGGCGGTACCGCCCGTCGAAGGCTTGCCAGCGCTGCCGCCGCTGCCCGCGCCGCTGCCCGCGCTCCCCCCGTGCGCTCCGCTCCCCGCCGCGCCCTCAGCGAGCTCGTGCTCCTTGATATCCAAGATCGCGTTGCATCCGCCGAGTGCGACGAGCCCGACGAATCCGAGCAGTACACCGCGCATCAGAACGTCCCCCGGAGCTCGACGCTGCCCGGACCGATGCCGACTTCCGCCGAACGCTTCGGACTCGTGAACCAGAGCACCGCGGCTCCTGCGACCAGCGCGCCACCCGCGGCAAAAGCAATCGTCGAGACGGTGCCGAATGTCGTCGCGCTGTGCCATTTGTCGACTCCGTCCTGCGTCGCGCAATCGCGCGGACAAGTCTTTTCGGCATCTTGCTTCTTCTGCATCGCCATCACGCCGAACACGCCGCCCGTCGCGAGGCCCGCGACCCCGACGCCGCCCGCGATGAGCGCGACCACGCGCTGCGTCGGCATGCCGCCATTCGCTTGGCCTCCGCTATCCGGCGGGCCCACGACACCGCCCGCCGGAATCGGGCCAAACACGATGCTTTCGCGCCGATCCTTCACGCCCTCGTTCACGACGAGCTCTTTGGTGATGCTGTCCTCGCCTGGGGTTTCGAAGACGAAGCTGTGCTTGCCGGGATCGACCTCGAGCGCGGTTCCGTCCAGGTGATCGGCAAGGACCTCGCCGTCCATCGTCACCTTGACGTCGGTGAGGTCCGTCCCGTCGCCCTTCTTCGCCTCGAACACGAGCGCGGGCATGGCCGCATTGACCTCTTCGACGCGACGCATGCACTCCTTGCGGATCTCCGTCGGACAGCTACTCGCCGCGCAGATCAGGAGGTGCCGTCGCTCGCTCCGGAGCGCGTGGTCGTTGCCGTCTTTGAGCGAGTCCTCGCTCGCCGTCAGGCATTCGGAGGTCGAAGGATCCGCGGCCGACGCCGGCCGAGACCAGACGAAGCTCGCGAGCGCGAGCGACCAGAGGAACAGTGAGAATTTGGGCATGAATCTCGTGGCTGCTACTTGAGGAAGCATTCCGGCTTGAACTTCTTCCGCCCCTGCGCGTCGAGCGTGAACGGTGGGTCGCAATCGGCTTTCGGTGCGGCGGCACGTGGGGCGGCCGCGGGTGCGGGTGCGGGTGCAGGGCGGGGGGCCGCTGCAGGCGCTGGTTCGAGGGGAGCGGGCCGCGGTTCGGCGGCGGGCGATGCGGAGCTCGCGCGCGTGGTCCGCTTGGCAGGTGTGCCGCGCCGCTGCGGAGAGCTCGGTCCCGCGGACGTCGCCTCGGGTGTTTCGTCATTCGCTGCCGGAGTCGGCGCGGGTGCGGGCTCGGCGGACGGCACGCTCGGCTGCGCCTGCTCCTGGGGGGCGATCGGCGCAACGATCGGCGTCGGAGCGGGTGGGGCTGCCGCCGGACTCTCGACGACAGACGGCGCGCTGGCGCTCGGTGGCGGGGTCGCGCCCCTTCGCATCAGTGCCGCGCCGCCGGCGCCCAACACGAGCACCGTCGCGAGCATCCCCCACACGAGGGCGCGCTTGTTCGAGCGCCGCGCGCCGGTGTCCGCCCAGGCCGAAACGGTAGGATCGTCGGCGCGCACCGAATTGGCCGGCACGGCGCTCGCCGGCAAACCTGACGCCGGGGCTCCTTCGAAGGAGCGCCCCGACGAGGACATCACGATCCGCGCGATGCGCTCGACGAACGCCTGCCCGCGCGGGGAGGCATAACGCTGCAACGCCACCGCGAGCTCGGCGACGCTCGCGAAGCGTATTTTCCGGTCTTTCGCGAGGCACGTGCGCAGCACGTCGTCGAGCCCGGGCGGGATGTCGCGCCGGTACTGGGTCAGGGGCGGAAGCGGCTGCGTCGCGATCCGGACGCAGACCTCGCCGAATGCTTCACCGAAGAAGGGCACCTTCCCTGCGATCAGCTCGAACAGCACGACCCCGAGGGACCAAACGTCGGTTCGCGAATCGACGTCTTTCGAGCTCTGAACCTGCTCCGGCGACATGTAGAGCGGCGAGCCCATGACGGCCGCGGTCTTCGTGACCGACATGCTGCCAACACTGTTCGCGGGGTTCAGCTTGGAGATGCCGAAATCCAAGACCTTGATCGTGAGGTGCCCATCGCTGCCCGGGACGCAAAAGAGATTCGCGGGCTTGATGTCGCGATGAACGATGCCCACCCCGTGCGCCCCGGCGAGCGCCATGCAGGCCTGAAGCACGAAATCCACCGCTTGCTCCACCGGCAGGGGGCCTCGCGTTTCGAGCCGCTTCGCCAGGTCCTCCCCGGTGAGAAACTCCATCACCATGTACGGCGCGCCCGAGCTCAGCCGGCCGACATCCATCACGCGAACGACGTGTTCGCTCTTGATCTTGACGGAGGCGCGCGCTTCCCGTTCGAAGCGTGCGACGGCTTCCTCGTTGTAGAGGGCCTCCTCGGTCAGAAACTTGATGGCGACGAGCTCGTCGAGCACGAGGTGCGTCGCGGACACCACCACACCCATCCCGCCACGGCCGATGACCTTCTCGATCCGATACTTGCCATCCAGGATGTGACCTTCGGCTACTTCGTCCACCATCCCGGCGCCACCTTGCATCAACGGCTTCTAGCTAAGAACAGGAGCTCCCCCCAAAACTGCCGAGACATAGTACGCGAAATCGTCGCGAGGGCCCGTGGCGCCCTCGAGGTTCCCGAGCAACCTCCTGAAACCACAGCGCAATCTCGGGCGGGTTCCCGGGCCGGTCAGCGCGCGAACGTACCCCACAGGGTGCGCGATTTCGTGCTCAGCCGCGTGGGTTGGGCAGCTCTGGGCTCACGAGGTTCGGTACCCGGAGGCGCGTCGTACGGCTGCGGATCGTTTTCGTCCTGGCGCCGGCTTCGTCGCGCTCGCGTCGTCCGGCTCGCAATCCTCGGGCTCGGGGAGGTCGAGGCCGAGGTTCGGCTTCGCCCATTCCACGATGGCGTCGGCGAAGGCGCGGACTTGCGGCGGGACGAACTCCCGCTCCGGGTAGACGACGGCGACCATCGAGCGGGCCTCGATGATGCCAGGCAGGACGTGCGTCAGTCGGCCGCTCGCGACGAACTTCTTGACGAGCACCTCGGGTAAGAGGGCGATGCCCTGATGGTGCAGGGCCGCGCCGAACAGCACCTTGAGCTCGTTCGAGAAGAAGGCGCCGTCGACCGAGAAATTGCCGCCCTTCGCGAGCGGCCACTGGCTCTCCGGGATTTCGCCGCGCGCGAAGCCGACCAGGCAACGATGCCGGCGTAGGTCGCGTGCCGCGCGCGGCGTCCCGCGCTCGGCGAGGTAACGCGGGGAGGCGACGGCGATGCTGCGATCGCGCGCGAGGGGACGCGCCACGAGCCCGGGCGGAAAGTGCGCGCTCGCGCGGAGGGCGATGTCGTACGCGCCGCTCGCCAGGTCCACGAGCTGGCTCGTGAAATGGATCTGCATGCGAACCTCCGGGTACTTGGCCGCAAAGCGCAGCACGAGCGCGAAAAAGCTGTCGCTCGTGATTGGAGGGACGGAGATGCGAAGATCGCCTCGGATCGTGCCGTCCGAGCGGCGCACGCTTGCCTCGGCGCGGCTCACGGCGTCGAGCACGACGCGCGCCTGACGATAGAGCGCCTCGCCGGCGTCGGTGAGAGCGAGGCTGCGCGTGGTGCGTCGCAGCAAGCGCACGGCGAGACGCTTCTCGAGCCGGGCCAAGCGGCGACTGATGGTGACGCGCGGGACTCGCAGCTTCGCGGCGGCGCCCGACAGCGACTTCTCCTCCACGCTGCGAACGAACGCGAGAAGCTCTGCGGTTTCGAGCGGTTCGTGCATTAGGATCAAATTGTAGCAGATGCTTACCATTCGTGAGTAATTGTTACTGGCGGCTCCGGTGCGCAGGTTTCACGAGCAACCGACAAGGAGGCTTGCTCATGTCCACCATTGCTCTCGCACCGTCCCACCCCGCCGCCGCCAAGCTGAGGAGCGTCGCCTACTGGGGCGCCACGACGCTCACCGCCCTCGCGTTCGTGGCGGGCGGCATCGCCGACCTCACGCGGGCTCCGGCCGTTGCGGCCGCGATGTCGCACCTCGGCTATCCCACCTACTTCGCTTCGATCCTAGGTGCGTGGAAGTTGCTCGGCGCGCTCGCGATCGTGGCGCCGCGCTTTCCGCGCCTCAAGGAGTGGGCCTACGCGGGTATGTTCTTCGATCTCACGGGCGCGGCGCTCTCGCACGCGGCGGCGGGCGATCCGGCGTCGAACGTCTTCGTTCCGCTCGTGATCCTCGGATTGGCGGCGCTCTCTTGGGCGCTTCGCACGCCGTCGAGCGGCCGCGTCGCGAGCCGGGAGGCGTGGCCCGTCGCGGCGTCCTGAACGCTTGCGATCCTACTTCTTCGCCGCGTCGTCCCGGACCTGCACGGCCGTCGCCATCGCGGGACGAAGGTTGGTCGCAGTCTTCAGCATGTTGAACCAGAACGGGGCACCGAGGCTCAAGAGCCCCGCGCTGGTCAGCATGCCGAGGAAGACCACGAAGCTCTCGCAGTGGAAAGGCCGATATGGGTTCGGGAGCAACGCGAACCCCGCGCCGGCAAGCTTCTCGTTGAGCGTCTTGAGCTCGTTCGTCGCTTGCGTGAGCGCGGGCGTCAGCTCGCCGGCAGGCGTGCTCGCCTGGATCCGCTGACTCTCCGAGAGCATCCCTTCGGCGGCGCCGGCGAGCTTCGTGCGCAGGTCGGAGTCCGCGTACAGGCGAGTCACGAGCCCGAACGCATCGAGCTGTAGCGCGAACGCAGCGGCGAGAGCGCAACCAATCGTGACGAGCCGCGTCTGCGTCGCGAATCGATTCGAGACACGGCTCATCGCCGCATCGAACCATTGCTCGACTCGGCCGGCGGCGCTCTTCAGCGCCGTGACGTCGACCTTCGAGACGTGGACGGCGTGCTCGAGCAACGTGTCCGCGTCCTCGATCAGCGCCTTGAGATCGAGCTTGGAGATGGCCGGCGCGACGCGCTTGGCCCCGAGGCCGTCGGCGATCAGGGGATGCAGCAGGATCTTGCGCGCGAGCTCGTTGGCGTCGCCTCCGACCCCGAGCTCTTTGAACAGCTCACCGAGCCCCTTCTGCAGCTGCTTTCCCCGGAAATTGGCGAGAAAAGAGATCACCTGCGTCACGATGGTGAGCATCAAGCTCACCGCCAACATCACGATGGCTACCCCGATGAATACGTCAATGTGTCTGAGCACGTTCGTCCCTCCTCATGTGCATTTCGCGCCGGGCGCCGGATCCCCGAGGCACGACGAGCAGCGTCGCCCGCCCGCCGACAGGAAGAAATGGTTAGTTTTTTCAATGCGTGGCGGCTCTCTCCACGAGCGCGTCGTGCGCGCGGCGCGCCACCCACCACGCTTCCGTGCCGTCGTCGAACGCCTCGCTCGGCGCCGCGTCGAGCGCCGCGAACAAGCCTTGGCGTTCGGCTCCGTCGTGATGCTCGAGCAGGTGCTTGTACGTCGCGTGGCGGTCGAAAAGCTCGAGGACGCCACGCCGCACGGCGCGCGCATCCCCGCCGAGACTACCGGTGCGAGCGACGAGTGCGTCGACCATCCCGCGGATCTTCTCGTGCTGACCCGTGTAGAGCACGAGCGGGAAGCGGGGGAGCGGTCCGAGACGCGTGTACAGCGGGAGAAGCACCTTCTCTTCGTGCTCCATGTGCAAGAAGAGCAGCTCCCGGTAGGCGCCGAGTAGCTCGGTAGCGAGCTCGAGCTGGCGCTCGAGCAAGCACTCGGCGTGGAGCAAGAAGAGCTCGTCGAGCTCGCGGTGCACGGCGACGAGCCGCTCGGAAGGGGACGCCACGACGCCGTGGTCGCACGATTTTCGCCCTGCCGCAAAAGGCGCGCGCGCGTGTGCGCAGACGAGCACCCGAGCTACGGAAAGACTCCGGCAATTCTGATGCGAAGCCCGGCTTCCGTGCTGTTGCGCCAGAAGCCCGCGAGCAACGTCGTGCCGTCGGTGGAGATGTCGACGAGCCTCAGCAAATTGTACGCGGTGCTGTCGATGCCCATGCTCGCGAGCACGCTCGCCAGAGTCACGCTTCCTCGCTCGGAATTGAACAGGAAGGCTCCTGCATCGTTTCCGCAGCGGCCGAACACGATGGCGCCGTCGCCGCTCACGCCGAGCGCCTCGCAGTCCGACGACTCGCCGTCGGGAGCGGGTATGTATTCGGCGCCGTTCGGACCGTAGCGGACGGCTCGCGTGAAGGTCGCGAACGTTTGCGGGTCGGTGGTCTTCTCGGAACCGACGATGAAGCGCCCGTCGTCGCTCACGTCCCACACCGCGACACTGCCCATGCCGTAGGAATCCGCGCCGTCCGCCGTCCAACGCGCGCCCATCGCGATGGTGGAGGTGCCGACACCGACGACGACACTGCCGTCGTGATTGATACCCGTCGCGCCAGCGTCAAACGCCCCTTCGGGGAGCGGCAGCTCCTCGATGTTGCCGTCAATCCAGCGTACGGGCAGCTGCCCACCGCTCGACGGCGTCGCCGAGCCGACGAGCACGCGACCGTCTCCGCTGATGGCCGTGGCGCTCGCCGAAGTCTGCGCGCCCGGCGCAGGGTCGAGCCCCGGCAGCGGATGCACGCTCGTGCCGTCCCAG
>DATMCL010000131.1:0-2223 GCA_035558375.1 Polyangiaceae bacterium | reverse complement strand
CCGCGACGTCGTCTGCCCGCTGATCCGGGCGGACGGGGGCGAGCTCTACTTGGTCTCGGTGGCCGAGCGGGCCCTGGCGCTCCACCTCGCGGGACGCTTCTCGGGTTGCCCCGGCAACACGCTCACCAAACGCCGCGTGCTCGAGCCGCTGCTCAACGCGCGCTTCCCCGAGCTCAAGCTCGAGATCACGACCGGACCGCTCATCCCCAAGGGCGCCGAGCTGCTGTAGGCGGCGGGCGGCCCCCGGAGAGTCGTCGCGGGTTACTTCTTCGCGGGCGGCTTGCCCGTGTCCTTCTTGCCGCCCTTCGGAGGCGGACCGGGCGGCGGCTCGCTCTTCTTCAGCGCGCCCGCGACGTCCTTGTCCATCTCCGTCTCGTTCTTCACGTGGTTCTTGCGACGATGCGGCAGGTCTTCCTGCGTGTCGCGATCGGCGTAGACGACCGCCATGATCGAGTCGCGATCGAGCGCGCGGATCACCATGTCCGGCGTGGTCCACACGGACTCGTCGAAGCTCTGGCCCTTGTCGGGGTTCGCGGGCGCCTTCTTCGGCGCAGCGCCGTACTTGCCTTGCAGCACCTTGACCGCGCCGGCGTAGTTGTCGCCGAGCGGCGTGCCCTTCTTCAGCTTGTGCTCGTCGTAGACCTTCCACAGGCGATCGTTGAAGAAGAAGAAGTAGCGCTCCGTGCCGCTGCGCAGCGTGAGGCGCGCCATGCTCTCGCCGTTCGCGTAGCTGTACTCACCCTTGACCGGCGTCTGGTCGACACCTGTCGGCGTGTTGCCGAAGTCGACCTTGCTTCGACGAACCTCCATCTTCTTCTGCTTGATCTCGGCATCGAGCGCCTCCGTCTCCGGACCCGGCGCCGCCTTCTTGTAGAGAGGCAGGTACTCGTCGTCGAACGTCTTGTCGTAGAGCTTGGCGATCGCCTCGAGGCCCATCCCGAACTTCAAGCCTTCGGGGGACAGGGCGATCTTCTTCGAGACAGAGCCCGGACCGCCGCCGCCCTTCGCAGGCTTTTCGGCCTTCTCGGCGTGAGCAACGGGCGCGGCGCAGAGCGCCGACAGTGCGAAGGTGGGGACGACCAGCGCCGTCCAAAGCGTGAGCCTCATTTTCGGATGCCTCCTACCAATTCCGGGCGATTCAGAGCCGCGACAACCTAACACCGGGCTTCACGCCCACTCAAGCGGCCGATCGTTATACGCATGACCACGCCCCGATGTTCACCGTTTCCCGCCTGAGGCCGTGCTAGAGCGCTTTCCCGCCCCAACCACACCCCCGCCCCGCCCCGAGGAAGAGCCGACGAAGCCATGCCCGCCTGTCGTTCTTGGTGCCTCCCAGCCCTCGTCGCGTTTGCCCTGCTCGGTACGGCGGGCTGCGGCTCGAGCCACGAGGCGTCGGCTCCCAACGCATCTTTGCTGCCATACACTCCGGAGGCTGCCGTCCTCTTCGACGACGTGCTCGCCCCCGCCGTGTTCGGGTTCGACCCGGAGGGCCGCAACCCAGCGCGTGATCCGAAGCTCCGCGAGCGGACGCGCCACGCCGAGTTCATCCTGCCGGCTCGCGTCGAGACGGTGTCGCGGATCGGCGGGGTCGAGCACAAGGGCGCCTACGAGATCGCCCTCACGCCGAGCGGGCCGCCGCTGGTCGGCGAGCTCGGCGAAGCTCCCCTCGTGCTAAATGTCCCGGTGACGAGCCCGTCCTACTCCTGGGTGGACGGCGCCGGGGCGCACTGGGTGGGCTCCCACCTCTTGCTCTTCGCGCGCCATTACCGCGACGGCACGGCCACGACGCTCCATTTCCGCTGCGAGCCGGATACCCCCGAAGTGCGCGCCAGCGTGCAGCGCGATGCGGGCCTGCGCTTGCTGAGGTAGACTGCGCTTTCCCCTACAGCGGAGCGATGGCGTTGGACCTGCATTTCCGGTCGAGCTCGGTCGAAATCAAAAGCACGAAAGAGATCGACGCGATGCGCGAGGTCGGGCGTTTGGCCGGCGACTCGCTCATGAAAGTCGCCGAGCTCATTCGTCCCGGCGTCACGACGAACGAGCTCAACGCGTTCGTTCACGAGGACACGCTAAAGAAGGGCGCCCGCCCCGCGCCGCTCGGCTACAAGAACGGCGACAGCCCGCCGTTCCCGAAGAGCATCTGCACCTCGGTCAACGAGGTCGTGTGTCACGGCATCCCGTCGCAGCGCCCGCTGCGCGACGGGGACATCGTCAACGTCGACA
>DATMCL010000130.1:0-5490 GCA_035558375.1 Polyangiaceae bacterium | reverse complement strand
CTCGGGGTTGCCGAAGACCACGCCGATCTTCTGGCGAAGTTGGTTGATGAACATGAGGCAGGTGTTCGTGCGATGCGCGACGGCCGTCAGCTTGCGTAGCGCCTGGCTCATGAGGCGGGCCTGCAAGCCCATGTGCGCGTCGCCCATGTCCCCCTCGATCTCGGCCTTCGGCACCAGCGCGGCGACCGAGTCGATCACGATGAGGTCGATGGCCGCCGAGCGCGCCAGCATCTCCGCAATCTCGAGCGCTTGCTCGCCGCAATCGGGCTGAGAGATGAGCAAACGCGATGGGTCGATGCCGATCGCTTTCGCGTAGCGCAGGTCGAAGGCGTGCTCGGCGTCGATGAAGGCGGCGTGCCCGCCGTCGACTTGCGTTTGGGCAATGGCATGCAGAGTCAGCGTGGTCTTTCCGCTCGACTCCGGGCCGTACACCTCGACGATGCGGCCGCGCGGGTAGCCGCCGACGCCGAGCGCTTCGTCGAGCGCGAGCGATCCGCTCGGGATGACGCTGACCGCTTCGACGGCTCCGTCGCCCGAGCGCATGATCGCTCCCTGGCCGTAGGCTTTGGTGATGGACGCGACGGCCTCGCGCAGGCTTTCGTTACGAGCTCGCTTTTCTTCGGTCATGGCGGGTAGCGAGTGCACGCGGCGTGCCGTCGGCTGCGGGCGCGGAAAAACGGCCTGCCGGCGCGTATCAGGTTGGTATGCCTCCCGTTGGCCACCTGGCGACCAGTGCGCCCCAAAAAAACCAAGGACGCCCCCGCTGCCGTGTCTCACCGCTGGAGGTACGGTTCATGCGAATTGCTGTTTGCTGGGTGTTCGGGCTCGGCACTCTCGTCACCGCGTGTGGTGCGATCTCGAAGGAGCCACCTCGAGTGCCCGTCACCATGAGCCGTAGCGAAGCGCATGCGACGGCGCCCACTGCCGAAAAGCCGAGCTCTCCCACGGCTGCCCCACCCGTTTCGACCGCCGCGCTCGCTGACCCCGAGGCGCGCGCCCGAGAGCAACGCGCCGCCGAAGAAGGCGAGGAGCGCTTCTCCGTGGATCGCCAAATCGCCGCGCTCGAACGCGCCGTGGTCCTTTACCGGGAGTTCATCGAGCGCGCGGGCGACGATCCCATCTACGCCGAAGCGGTGAAACGCAGCCGCGAGCGCATTCGCGACATCTCGGACGCGGTGCCCTTCTTGAGGGAAAATTTCCCGAGCCGCTGACAGCGAGCGCCCCCGCAAGGCGGCGATTCCACGGCGGTTTTCGTACCAACTAGCAGCCGGTGGGCGCGTGGTTAGTTTGATCGGCCATGACCACGACGTTCCCGATTGCTCCGGCCGGCAACGCAACATGGGTGCTCTTGCTGCTCGTCATTCCGATACTGCTCATCGGTGTGGCCCTGTACGTGATGGCAGCGTCCGTGGTCGGCTCACGTAACGCGTCGTTCGAGCTCGATGCGTACGCGCTCACGTTGCGCGGGGACATGTACGGTCGCACGGTTCCGCGCGCGTCCATCCAGACGGAGGGCGTGCGCGTGATCGATCTGGATCGCGAGCCGAAGCTTGCCCCGGTGCGCCGCACGTTCGGCACGGCGTTGCCCGGGTATCGTTCCGGTTGGTTTCGCCTGGCGGACGGCGAGAAGGCGCTGCTCTACGTGACGGATCGCTCGCGCGTCGTGTACGTGCCGACGACAGCCGGCTATTCGATCTTGCTGAGCCCGTCCGATCCCGACGGCCTTGCGGCAAGCTTGCGCGAGGCTCCGGCGACCGTCGTCAGGTAGGCTCGGGCGGGCTCGCTCCCGGGTGCAGGCCCTCCGAGTTCCGGACACCGAACGCCGTGATGCCGACGGCCACGAACGAAACGACGAGCGGAGCCAGAAACGCGGCGCGCCAGTCGTGGCCGCCGGGGCGCTTGGTCAGCTCGAGGAGCGCCCCGCAGCCGAGCTGGCCCGCGAGGTTGCCGAAACCCGATGCCGCCGTGATGAATGCGGCTTGAGCGCTCGCGCGCAGGCCCGCCGGCGCCATCAGCTCGACGGCGATCTGGAGCCCCGAGAAGCCGAGCACGAAGATCACGCCGTGGAGGAGCTGCGCCCAGACGACGAGCCACGTCGGGCCCCCGGCAAAGTAGGCGGCGTAGCGCAGGGGCCAGGCGAGCACGCCGACGAGGACGACGCGGCGCAGGCCGAAGCGGTTCAAGAGGCCGCCGAGAAACGGGAACAGCAGGAGCTCGAGCATCTGCGAGACCGTGGTCGCTCGTCCCGCCGCTGCGGGAGTCAGGCCGAGGCCGTGCGGATCGGCGAAGAAGAGCCCCTGAAAGATCAGGTTCGCTTGGAACAAGCTGCCGAAGATCAGCGCGACCGCCAGCGCGGCAGCGAAGCGCGGCGAGCGGAGCAGCGTCACGGCGCGCAGGGCCGAGAGGAGGCCGCCGTTGCCGCGCGCGGGCGGCGTATCGGGGAGGGTGAGCGCGTAGAGCGCAGACAGGAGCGCCACGCCGGCGGCGACGTAGAAGCAGTCGTGAATGGCCGCGAGCTGGGCGTGCCGATCGCCGCGCGCGCCGAGGTAGAGCATCGTGACGTTCACCATCGTGAACCAGCTTGCGGTGCCGAACGCGCGAATCGTGCCGAAGGAGCGCGCGTTCGGCAGATGAAAGAACGCGATGGTGTTCACCGTGACGCCAGCATTCGCCGAGAACAGGCCGTGGAGCGCCATCGCCACGACGAGCTCGTGAAAGCCCTGCGCGCGCGCGGCCAGGCAGAGCGCGAGCGCGCGCAGCACGTTGCCGACGGCGAGCGCGCGCTCGGCATGCACCCAGCGGTCTGCCAAAAGCCCGGCAATCGGCGGTCCGATCATCGACGTGAGTGGCCCGACGGCGAACACGAGCGCGAGCTCGAACGGCTTGAGCCCGAGCCCTTCGCTCGCGTGCAGCGAAAGCAGCGGTGCGTAGGCCGCCATCGTCGACGCCTCGAGCGCGAACATGAGCCCGAGGCGCTTCGCGAGGCGCCCCGTGCCGACGGCTAAGGCTGGTGGATCCAAGTCCGAACGGATCTAGCGCGGTTTCAGACCGATGAAGATCTCGGGCTTGCTGCCGTCGACGACGAGCTTGCGCGTGATGTAGCCGGGCATGCCGACCTCGAAGGAGCGCTTCTTCTCGTCGGGGCCGAGCTCGATCGTCACCGGCGACGAGCCGACGGGCTTGCCCTTGCGGAACAGGCGGGCACCCGGGGGGCTCAGCTTGACGACCACGATGCGCGTCCCGGGGGCCTTCTCGGCGGAGGACGGGGCCACAGCGGAACCCGGCGGAGAAGGCTCGGGAGTCACCGATGCCGCGGGCTCGGGCGCTGCGGGGGCGCTCGGTTCGGCGGGCGGTGCCGCGGCGGGAGCCTGGTCGGCCTGCGGCGGAACGACTTGGACGCCTGTAGGCGCTGGTGCGGAGGCTCGAGGAGCTTGCTCGGCGACATGCCGGTGCATGAAGAACCAGCGGCCGCCCAGGATCAGCGCGGCCACGGCGGCGCTCACCGCGAGCAGTCGTGACGACGACGAGAGCCCGCTGGGCTCCGCGACGTGAATGCTCGGGCGCGAGCCCTGGACGGGAAGATCGCGGCGGGTCACACGCGTCGAGGAGTCGACCTTGTTCGGGTCGCTTGGCGCGGAGGCGGCTTTGATGGCGTCGATGGCTTGCTGCGTGAGCACACGCGGTGAGTCGCCGCGAGGAGCGTCGCTGGGCGCTGCTTCGGCATGAGGTGTCGCTACGTCCGGCGGCGCATCCGTCTTCGGAAGCTTCGCTTTCTGGAAGCCTTCCGGCGGCGTCTCGGCGAGCGGGATCGGTGTGCCGTCCTTGCGGGTGGGCGTCGGCGCCGGGACGCCGATCAGCGTGGATTTGTGCGTGAGTGCGCGCTGCGGCGAAACGGAGGTCGTCATCGGCGCCGAGCTCGTGGGGCGCGGCGTCGAGCTCTCGCGCGGCTGCAGGCTGCTTGGCGTCGCGTTGCTCGCCGACGCAGCGTCTGCGGGCGCCGACAGACTCGGCATGCGGACGGGCGAGCTGCTCGGCGGTCGCGGCGCCGTGCTGTTGGCGGGTCGCGGGGGGTTGCTGCTCGCGGGTCGCGGCGGATTGCTGCTCGGTGGTCGGGGTGGCGTGCTGCTCGCCGGGCGAGGGATCGGCGTGGGGATGCGAGCGGCCACGGGGGGTGCGCTGGGCGCGACTGCTGCCGTGGGAGCGGACACAGGCGGCGCTGCGGGCGCGGCGGAGGGCTGAGCGGCGGGGGCCGGTGCGGGAGCGTCGTCCCCCCAACCGTCGTCGAGATCGTCCTCGTCCTTGTCGCTCATCGGAGAAACCGACTGTAGCAGAAGAGACATTGTGCCCAAGCTGGAACAGCGGGGGGCAAACCTCCGGAATTCATTAAGTGATTTTTTCCGCGACGGATCCGCCGGGCGGCTCCGTTGAACCTTCTGAAGCCGGCCGAACCGGCACCTGAACCCCCCAAGGAGAACCCCATGAAGACCATCCCCACCCTGCTCACCTTCGCTGCCGTGACCGCCCTGAGCGCCGCTGCCCTGGCCCATGGCCATGGCGGCAAGATGTTCGAGAAGCTCGACACGAACTCGGACGGCAAGGTGACCGTGGCCGAAGCGCAAGCCGGCGCGCAGGCGCGCTTCACGGCGCTCGACAAGAACAAGGACGGCGTCCTCACGCAGGCCGAGCTCGAAGGCGGCCCGCGCCCCATGATGAAGCGCGCCGACGCGAACAACGACGGCAAGATCACGCTCGCCGAGCTGCAGACTCAGACGCTCACCTGGTTCGCGAAGTTCGACAAGAACAACGACAAGATCCTCACCAAGGAAGAGATCCAGGCTCAGCGCGCCGAGCACGGTCGTGGCGACTGCCACAAGAGCTGATGCTCATGGTAGCTCCTGATGGTGTCCCACTCGCAGCATCCCGCGGAGATCGACGACGACGCTCTGCTCGTGCTGCGGGTGGGCGAGGGCGATGTCGCCGCGTATCGCGAGCTCGTCAAGCGGTACGCGGCGAAGCTCTCGCGCTTCGCGGAGCGATTGCTCCGCGACGGAACCGAAGCCGAGGACGTCGTGCAGGAGACGTTCTTGAAGCTCTGGCAGCGCGCCTCCGACTACCAGCCGAAGGCGCGCGTCACCACCTGGCTCCATCGCATCACGCACAACCTGGCCGTCGATCGCCTGCGCGCCCGCGGCCGCACGCTCCCGCTCCCTGAAGAGGAAGAGATGCCCGTTTCCGCTCGCCAACCCACGCTGCTCGACGAAAAACGCCGTGTCGTCGCGCTCGAAGCCGCACTCGCTGCGCTTCCGGAGCGGCAGGCGACGGCGATCGTGCTCGTGCACCTGCACGGCCTCACGGGCGCGGAAGCGGCGGAGGTGCTGGGCGTCGGGGTGGAAGCCGTCGAATCGCTGCTCGCGCGCGGCCGGCGCGCGCTCAAGAGCGAGCTTTCCAGCCTCGTGAAGGCGGAAGGAGGGGCAGCGTGAAGACGCCGCT
>DATMCL010000129.1:0-13374 GCA_035558375.1 Polyangiaceae bacterium | reverse complement strand
CGAAGCTCTCGAAGAACGACTTGCTCGAGATCTACTTGAACATCGTCGAGCTCGGGCCCGGCATCTACGGCATCGAGCAAGCGGCGGACTACTACTTCAACGAGGGCGCGCGCGAGCTCACGCTCGGTCAAGCGCTCTATTTGGCGTCGATCTTGCCGGATCCGACGCGCACGCACTTCGAGCCCGACGGACGAATCAGCCCGCGCTGGGGCGAGTACATCAAGAAGCTGATGCGCATCGCGCGCGACGTGAAGCGCATCAACGACGAAGAGCTCGAGGCGGGACTCGCGGAGGAGCTCGCGTTTCGGCAGGGGAGCGGCGCGTCACCGGGCGGGCGACGCGAGACGCAGCCGGCGTCGATCGAGGACGATGATGCGCGATTTTTGGACGGGCCGGGCGCAGCGCCCTGAGAGCTAGTGCACCACGCCCCAGCTGCCCCCGGGGACGCCGCTGGGGCCGGAGAAGCGAATCGTGTTGCTCGGGTCGCCGGCCCAGACTCGATAATAACGGTGCAGGCCGATCCAGACAGGCGCGGCGAGATTGTCGCCGACGTCCCAGGTCAACCAACCTACGGTGAAGGGCTCCGCGGGAATGTCCGGGCCCTCGCCATACATCTGGAGCAGGGCCGAGCCGTCGGCTTTGACCCGGTAGACGTTCTGGAACATGCCGTTGTCGCTGATGGCGGCAAAGCCGAGCTGGTTGTACGTGCTCGATGACCAGCAAGGCTTGAGCGGTCGATAGGTGCCGAGCCAAGGCTCGATGGGAGCGCCGTCGACGATCACGTCGTGGTCGGCAGGCGACACCGTGACACCACTCTGTGCGTCATCGGCCGTCGCGATCTGGATCCGGTAGTGATTCGTCTCGTCGTACCAACCGTACGCGACGTAGGCGCCGTCCTGGGACCAAACGGGATCCCAGTTGCTCACCCCCGCGATTGTGTCCGCGTTCGGGGAGAGTTGCTTGCGCTTGGCGACCGTCGGTGCGTCGCCGTTGATCTGATACAGGCGCGGGTGCCCGGCGGCTTCCTCGTCCGAGGCGTAGGCGATGAGCGAGCCGTCGGGTGAGTAGGCGAAGGGCTTGCCCGCTGCGGATCCACCGAAGGTCACCTGATGACGGTTTCCGCCATCGTCGTCCATGACCCAGATGTTGCTGGCCGTCTCGCCGTCGGCAGTGGCCCAAAACGCGATGTGGAGGCCGTCGGGACTCCACCGTGGGTGGCTTGCGGTCTCCGTGGTCTGCGTGAGCGGTGTGGGGGTCGTGCTGCCTGCTGCGACCACGTAGATGGTGCCGTCGAACCCGTAGACGTAGTCATGCCCGCTGCCTGGGCGGGGCAACATGCCGTCGGCGCTGTTGAGGAAGTCCTGCGGGTAAGACTTGAGGCCGCCGGCCTTCGTCCAGGTGAACGCGTCGATGAAGTACTCCGGGCCTGGCTCGGCTCGCTGCGCAAGGAAACCGAGTGCAGTGCTGTCCGCGGACCAATGAATGTTCTTCTCGGCATAAGAGACGGAGTCCTTGGCCGGCAGCGGGACGCGCTCGAGGTAGTTGCCGTCGGCGTCAGCGATATAGAGCGCGTCCGTCGCTACCGGGGCGTATCCGACGTCGTCGTCCACGTAAGGACGCGCAATGAAAGCGACGTGCTGATTGTCGGGCGACCAGACACCGACGTCGACATCTGTCGCGTACTCCGGCCCAAAGAAGACGCTGTGGTGGCCTTCGACGGCGAGCTCCTTCAACCCCAAATCCGTGCTCGAAGTGGTTTTGGTGAGGTACTCCGGGATCGTACCGATGAACACGACCGGTTGGTCGAAGTTTTGCGTCGCATCATTCTCGTCGACGTGAGAGCGGACCCCAAAGGCTGCGATCTTCGTCCTGTCGTTCGAAATGACGAAGTCGGCGATCGCGAGCGTGTCGTTCGAATCACCGCCCTGCGGATAGAAAAAGAGGTTGGCGGCACTACCGCAGTACGCGAGCTGACACACCGTGATCGCGTTGGAGTACGACTGGAGGTAGAGGTTTCCCGTATCGTTGTTGCTGCCGCTCCCGCCGACGCCTCCGGTTGCCGCGTTTCCGCTGCTGCCACCGCTGCCGGTGCCACCTTTGCCACCGCTGCTGGTGCCACCCTTGCCACCGCTGCTCTGGGTACCGCCCGAAGCACTCTCTCCGCCGTCGCCGGTCGAATCGGTCCCGCCGGTCGAGTCCGCTCCGCCGTCGCCGCTGGTGCCACCGCTCGCGCCAGTTCCACCGGAGCCCGTGCCCATCCCGCCCTCTCCGCCTGCGCCGTTCGCGCCCGTATCATCGATCAGGGTGACGACCGCAGAGGCCTTGTCGAGCGTGCCTTTCGAAGGCGCACTGAGCGTGACGTTGAAGCTCTCGTCGCCCTCGACGCTCGGATCGTCGACGAGGGGAATCGAGATCTTGGCGGAGCTCTTCCCTTCCGGGATGGTGAGCGTCTCGCTGCTCGCGGACTCGTAGTCGCCGGGCGCCGTGGCGCTGCCATCGCTCGTACTGTACTTGACGGTCATGCCGGCGAGGGCAGCAGCACTTAGGCTCACCGTGAGCTTGGCCGTGCCATCGCTCTCGTCGACGCTGACGTCGGCGATCGACCACTTGATCGACGAGCCGTTAGCGCCAGGCGGGCTCTTTTTCTTGTCCTTCGGGCAACCGGCCAGCACGATGCCCATCAAGCCGTACGCCACCACGAGCCCTGCACGCTTCATTGGCGACACCGTATCACTGCCAAGGGTCACGGTGACCGGCACTTTGTTGAGGGAATCGTGCGCGCGCCGTTGCGCCGAGCACTCAGCTTCCGTGTTCGAGCGCGGCGTCGAGCGCTTGCCCGAACGCGATCAGGCGGGGCACCGGCACCGCGCGTGCTGCCGCGGCCGCCGCGACGACGACACCCGCCGTGGCGATGGCGAACGGCAGCGCCAGCCAGCGACGCGAGTAGGCGTGGAGCTCATCGCACAGGAGAAGCCACGCTTCGGCTGCGAACACCGGCGCAACGCCGAGCGCGGTCGTGACGGCCGCGATCCGCACCCGCGCGAGGAACACGCTCCCGGGTTCGGCCCAGAGCAAGTTGGGCCGCGACGCGTGGAACCAGGTGTTGAAGTCGTCGGGCAGCCACACGCGGAGCAGCCACCAGGCATGAGCCCACGCGATCGCGAAGCCGACGATCGCGCAGAGCAGCGTGAGCTTGAAGCGCAGCGCCGTGCCGCCCACGCGCTTGGCGGCACGGGAAACGGCGCTTCGGGCCCAACCGATGCGGCTCCGCTCCATGAGGGAAGCCTAGCTCGGAAGGGCCCAGAGCGCCGTTCGGGGGATCAGGCGACCGTGATGTCCTTGCAGAGGTAGACGTCTTGGATGGTCTGGAGGAGCTTCGCGCCCTCGGCCATCGGACGCTGGAACGCCTTGCGGCCGCTGATGAGGCCCGTGCCGCCGGCGCGCTTGTTGATGACGGCCGTCGTGACGGCCTCGCCGAAGTCGTTCTTGCCGGAAGCGCCGCCGCTGTTGATGAGACCGGCGCGGCCCATGTAGCAGTTGATGACCTGGTAGCGGCAGAGGTCGATCGGGTGATCGGTCGTGAGCTCCGTGTAGATGCGCTCGTCGAGCTTGCCGTACGAGGACCCGCCCGTGTTCAGCGCCTTGAAGCCGCCGTTATTTTCCGGGAGCTTCTGCTTGATGATGTCGGCGCTCATCGTGACGCCGAGGTGGTTCGCTTGGCCCGTGAGGTCGGCGGACACGTGGTAGTCGGTGGTGCCGACCTTGAACGCGTTGTTGCGCGTGTAGCACCAGAGCACGGTCGCCATGCCGAGCTCGTGCGCCTGCTGGAACATCTTCGAGACCTCGACGATCTGACGGCCGGCGTCCGCAGAGCCGAAGTACACGGTCGCGCCGACGGCGGTGCAGCCCATGTCCCAGCACTGCTTGATGGTGCCCCAGGTGATCTGCTCGGCCTTGTTCGGGTAGGTGAGGAGCTCGTTGTGGTTGAACTTCACCATGTACGGGATCTTGTGGGCGTACTTGCGCGCGGTCATGCCGAGCACGCCGAACGTGCTGGCGACGGCGTTGCAGCCGCCTTCGATCGCGAGTTTCACGATGTTCTCCGGATCGAAGTACGCGGGGTTCTTCGCGAACGACGCGCCGCCCGAGTGCTCGATGCCCTGATCGACCGGAAGGATCGAGAGGTAGCCGGTGCCGGCGAGACGGCCGTGGCCGTAGAGCGCCTCGAGGCTGCGGAGCGTCTGCGCGCTGCGATCCGAGGGCCCGAAGATGTCCGTCACGAACGTCGGCGACGGCAGGTGGAGCTTGTCCTTGGTGACGGTCTTCGACTGGTGCTCGAGGTAGTAGCTCGCCTTGTCACCGAGGTGCGCTGTGATGCTCTTCAGATCGGTCATTGAATCGACTCCGGAAAGAATGGGGAGGACGCGAAACGCGGGACGCGGACACTAGCTCAAACGCTGGGCGCCTGCGACCGGCTTGCAGAGTGGTTGAAATCGGAGTTTCGGGGCGGTTTCTCGGTCCGAGACGAGGCTACTTTTGGCCGGCGGCGCGCAGCTTGGCGAAGAACTCGGACAGGCGACGGGCGCCCTCGGAGGCGAGGACTCCACCCGTCACCGCGAAACGATGGTTCAGGCGGGAGTCACTCCCGAGGGTGTAAAGCGACGTGAGGGCGCCGGCTTTCGGATCCGTGGCGCCGAAGACGACGCGGGCGAGGCGGGCGTTCACCAGGGCGCCGGCGCACATCGGGCACGGTTCGAGCGTGACGTACAGCGTCGCTCCTTCGAGCCGCCAGTGCGCTTGGCGAGCCGCTGCGGTGCGGAGGGCGTAGAGCTCGGCGTGAGCAGTCGGATCGGCGCGCTCCTCGCGGCGGTTGTGGTCACGGGCGAGCTCGCGACCCTCCGCGTCGACGATGACGGCACCGACCGGGACGTCGCCGTGCGCGGTCGCTGCGTCCGCTTCGGCGAGCGCAATGCGCATCCAGCCTTCGTCGTCGAGTATCGACGGTGGGGCGCTGTCGGGCTGCGTGTCGTCGGTCAGCATCGTCAAGGCGCCGTGGGGCGCGGCGGGAGCATGGGCTGGGGAGCGGGCGGCGTGAAGCGTGTGCCGTCGAACAGCCGGCGCTCCGTGGGGCCCGGGGTCGTGGAGCCGAGCGGCGGCGACCTACGGCTCACCCAATACGCCTGATACGAGACGAGCCGGTCGTCGGGACCCGCGCCGAAATGCTCGTGCCATTCCGCGATGAAGCGGGCGAGCTCGCGCCGGTAGGCCGTGTTGCCGTCGAAGTGGAGCTGAAAGAGGTATTCGCTGACTTCGAGGGCGTGGGGCAGCGGCCCTTTGTCGAGCGCGTCGAAATCGGGGGGCGCGCCCGTGAACGGGTCGAGGTGCCGGCCGTCAGCGGTGACGGCGTCGATGACGGCGATGCCGTCGTCTTTCGGCGCGTCGGGGGCGAACATGGTCCAGCGCTGGGTGATGCGGGGGTACAATACCAGCGCGCGGAGCCAGTCGGGCTGCGGGACGCGCAAGAGGAACGCGGGATTGTCGGCGCCGAGCTCGGTGACTCCCACCGCCATCAAGGCGAGCACGGTCGCTTCGCGGAGCCTCGACCAGGGTAGCGGTCGGGCCGCGGGTTTCGGCGGGCGGCCGCGCGCGACGTAGGGCATCGCGAGCGCGATAGCTCGAGCGCGCAGTCGGTTCATGCGTCGTCGCAGCCTCAAGGGCAGCCGCTCGGCGACAGAAACGAGCGCCTCCGCGGGAACACGCGAAAGGACGAGCGCCATCATCGCGTACGAGAACGGACCGAGCGACATGGCCGCCGCGATCCCGAGATGGAGTGCGCAGGCGAGGGCGAAGCCGAGCGTCCGCGTCAAGCGCCGGAACGGGTACACGAGGAGTGCCGGAATCAGCGCTTCCGTGACGATGGTGCCGCGGCTCGCAAGCGGCGAAAACCACGCGGGCTCGTGGTGGGCGAGCCAAAAGGCGAAGTCGGTGCTGATACGCGCCTGCCAGAGGACATAGTGGACGGCGCTCCCGTCGCGCCACGTGGCGCCCACTTTCTGCGTGGCATTCAGCACGTAGATGACGACGACCTGGAGCAGCAGCGCGAGCACCGCGAACGAGACGACGGGCTTCGCCAGGCGGCGCCGTGCCGCGACCCGCGCGCGCAGGTTCGGGAGCCTCGCGTCGCGGAGCACGGCGTCGAGCGAGAAGCGGTCGCCGAGCGGTAGGAACGCGGTCCACAGGCAGAGCATGATGAGCGCGATGACGCCGCCGTCCTCGACGAACAGGTTGCGCGCGTTCAGGCTCGTGAGGCAGACGAACGCGGCGAGCTGTGCCGCACGCGTGAGAAACCCGAGCGTGTAACAGGCGTAGACGACGCCGATCGCGACGAAGGCGCAGGTCACCTCGCCCGGCGTCGAGAACGGCACGAGGAACGAGAGCTGCGGTCGCGCCTCGGGCTGAAACAAGACGAAGTGGTTCGAGAGCACGCCCGTGTTCGCGTAGAACAGTCGAATCAGCGGAAAACGACGCACGAGGTCGTAGAGGAGGACGAGGCCCGTCGCGATGCGCAGCGCGCCGAGCACGCGGCGATCGACCGTCAGGTACAGATCGCGGAGAGACGACCAGCGCACGCCCATGAGCCGGCGACTATGCTACAGCGCGGCCGGCATGCCTGACGCGAGCAGCACGAGTCCCCGCCCGGCGGTGCTTTTCGGGTTGATGGCGCTGATCTCGGCGGTCTGGGGCAGCACCTGGCTCGTGATTCGCCACGGGCTCGACGACTTGCCGCCGCTGCTCGGCGCCGGCCTCCGCTTCGTGCTCGCGGGTGTCGTGATGGCGGCGCTGGTTCCCGTGCTGCGCGAGCGCGAAGGCGGCGAGCGGCCGCCGTTCTCCGTCGTGCTCCCGCAGGCGCTGTTTCAATTCACGGGTAACTTCGCGCTCGTTTACTGGTGTGAAACGGTGATCCCGTCGGGCCTCGTGAGCGTGCTCTGGGCGACGTTTCCGCTGATGATGTCGCTCACCGGGCACTTCGTGACGCGCGCCGAGCGCTTGCATGGCGCGCAGTGGCTCGGGCTCGTCGTGGCGTTCGCCGGGGTCGCCTCGCTGTTTGGGACCGACGTAGCGCGCGGGGGCTCGCGCGCCGTCGTGATGGGACTCTTGCTGCTGCTCGGGCCCGCCTCCGTCACCGTCTCCACGACGCTCATCAAGCGCCGCGCCGCGAATGCGAGCTCGCTGCTCTTGAACCGCGACAGCATGCTCATCGGCGGCGTGCTCCTGCTCGTGCTCGCGGCGCTCTTCGAACGCGGGCAGCCCGTGCGCTTCACGAACGGCGCGATCTTCAGCGTCGTATACCTCGCGATCTTCGGCAGCGTGATCACGTTTGGAGCTTACTTGTGGCTCTTGCGTACGGTTCCCGCCTACCGGCTCAGCCTCGTGAGCTACATCACGCCGCTGATCGCGCTCTGGCTCGGGCGCACGTTCGGGGGCGAGCCGTTCGGTGCGACCACGCTCTTCGGGACTCTGCTCGTGCTCGCCGGCGTCGCGCTCACGCTCAAGAAGAAGCCATAGCCACCGCGACCCCATTGGCGCAAATCTGACCGAGTCGATCGCCGTTGCTCGCTCGGTGCGGGCAAACGTGTTTCGTCGAAAGGAGGAGGCTCATGGCTCTCATTTCAGGGCTTCTGTTCGAAGTCATCACCAGCAATCTCTCCGGGGCCGGGACGGACGGAGACATCTATTTGGGAATAGGCGGGCGAGAGTTCCACGTGGATTCCACGAAGGACGACTACGAGCGCGGCTCGTGGCGCGACTACATCCTGGGCGAGCTGCCGTTCGATCCCCCCGGTGACCCCTTTCCCGAGCAAGTGCGCGTGAACAACCCCCAATTCAACGATCCGCGCGCGGGATTCCAGCTCGACACGGAGGATCTCGGTCACGCTCCCGTCTACGTGCGCTTCGAGCCGGAAGGCGACGACGACAATTGGAACATCGGCTTCGCGGCTGCGCTCGTCTACACGAACCAGTTCTTCAGCGCGTACCTGACGCCCCAGCGTTTCGACAACCTCTGGCTCGGGCACCGGTCGGGCAAGGTCCTCTACCTAACGTTCGAGTTCCGCATGGAAGCGAAAACCTACGCCGAGGCGAGGCGCATCCTCTCGAGCAAGGCTGGCCGGAAGCTCGCGCGTCCCTGAGGCAGGGGCGCGAGCCGCTCAGAGCCGCTTCGCCTCGATCGCAAGGCCTTGCGCGCGCAGCCGTCGCTCGACGCTCTCGGAGAGGGCTTGGGCGATGGCTCGTGCGTTGAAGCCGGCGGCGAGCAGCTTGCCGTCGACGTCGATCACCGGGATGGCCGTGCCGCCGGAGCGCTGCTTGAGCTCGCGCAGCGCGGCGGGGTCGTCGTCGATGTTGCGATCCGTCCAGCGCAGGCCATTTTGCTGCAGGAATTCGTGCGCGCGCCGGCAGGTGCCGCACCAGGGGGCCGAGTACATGGTGATCGGCGTCGCGACCAGGGCGGCGCGGAGCTCGGCGTCGCTGAGCTTCTTGGGAGCGGCCGCGACAGGCGTCGTGCTCGGAGCGGCGCTCGGCGGCGCGTTGGGCGGAGGGACGTCCGATTCCGCGGGCGGCCCGTCGACGGGAGCACCGGTCGGATCCGGCGCGGGGCCGTTCGCTCGAGCGATCGTGTCGGTGACGCCCGGCTGGTTTTCGGGAGTGGGTCGGTCGGGCACCCGCGCCGGTTCGGCGTGGAGGAGCGAAGGTTTTTGACCAGGCAACGGCACGAGCTCGTGAACCGCGAGCAGCCCAGCGCTGGCCGTGCCCAAACTCAAAAATAAAATCCAACCAAGACGCATGCCCTGGCGCCGGTCATGCGCGCGGTCGACCGTGTGACACAAAGCACAGCGGCCGTCGGGTCCCCCTGCGATGCCATGCACCGCACATTGCATGCGTGGATCCTAACATGCTCGGGTTGCGAGTGCCTTCGCACTCCTTGCGAAATGTTGAGTCTGAAAGCGCGTTGCTCGGCGGGACGACGAGCGGTCAGCGTTTTGTTTCGAGCTGAGAAATGTCCCGGATCGCGCCGCGGGCCGCGCTCGTCGTCATGAGCGCGTAGGCGCGCAAGGCTTGCGAGACGGTGCGGTCGCGGTTCGGGCGCCAGGCGTTTGCGCCGCGCGCGACCATGGCGGCGCGGCGTTTCTCGAGCGTGGCGGCGTCGACCACCACGTCGATGGTGCGCGCGGGGATGTCGATGCGGATGCGATCGCCTTCCTCGACGAGGCCGATCGCGCCGCCTTCGCCTGCTTCGGGCGAAGCGTGGCCGATGCTGAGGCCCGAGGTGCCGCCGCTGAAGCGACCGTCCGTGACGAGCGCGCAGGCCTTGCCGAGGCCTTTGCCCTTCAAGAACGAGGTCGGGTAGAGCATTTCCTGCATGCCGGGGCCGCCTTTCGGACCCTCGTAAACGATGACGACGACGTCGCCCGCCTTGATCTGGTCGGCCATGATCGCGTCGCACGCCGCTTCCTGCGAGTGGAAGACGCGCGCGGGGCCCTCGAATTTCCAGATCGATTCGTCGACGCCGGCCGTCTTCACGATAGAGCCGTCCTTGGCGATGTTGCCGTAGAGGACGCCGAGTCCGCCGTCCTTGCTGTAGGCGTGCTCGATGTCGCGGATGCAGCCGCGCTCGCGATCGGCGTCGGGCTCGGAGAAGTACTTGTCTTGGGAGAAGGCGATTTTGGTGGCTACGCCGCCGGGCGCCGCGAGCGAACGCTGCTGGGCGGCATCTGACCCGCTGCGCCGGATGTCGTTTTGCTCGATGGCGTCGCCCATCGTCGCGCTGTGCACGGTGCTCACTTCGCGGTGGATGAGGCCCGCGCGGTCGAGCTCGCCGAGGATGCTCATGATGCCGCCCGCGCGGTGCACGTCTTCCACGTGGTAGGCGGAGGAGGGCGCGACCTTGCACACGTTCGGGACCTTGCGCGAGAGGCGGTCGATGTCCTTCATCTCGAACTCGACGCCCGCTTCGTGCGCGATCGCGAGGATGTGGAGCACCGTATTCGTGGAGCCGCCCATCGCGATGTCGAGCGTCATGGCGTTCTCGAACGCATCGAACGTGCCGATGCTGCGCGGGAGCACGGATTTGTCGCCGTCCACCCAGTAGCGCTTGGCCATGCCGACGATGCGCTTGGCCGCGTCCTCGAAGAGCTCCCAGCGGCGCGCGTGCGTCGCGAGCAGCGTGCCGTTGCCGGGGAGGGCGAGGCCGAGCGCCTCGTTCAGGCAGTTCATGCTGTTGGCGGTGAACATGCCGGAGCAGGAGCCGCAGGTCGGACAGGCGGAGCGCTCCATCTCGCCGAGCTCTTTGTCGCTCACCTTGCTGTCGCCCGCCGCGATCATCGAGTCGATGAGATCGAGCTTGCGAACGATGGCCTTGCCGTCGCGATCGTGCGTGCCGACGATCTTGCCGGCTTCCATCGGGCCGCCGGAGACGAAGATGGTCGGGATGTTGAGGCGCATGGTCGCCATCAGCATGCCGGGCGTGATCTTGTCGCAGTTCGAGATGCACACGAGCGCGTCGGCCGCGTGCGCGTTCACCATGTACTCGACGCTGTCGGCGATGAGATCGCGGCTCGGCAGTGAATAGAGCATGCCGCCGTGGCCCATCGCGATGCCGTCGTCGACGGCGATGGTGTCGAACTCGACGCCCCAGCCGCCCGCCGCGTCGATGACGCTTTTGACGCGTTGCCCGACGTCGTGCAGGTGCACGTGGCCGGGGACGAACTGCGTGAAGCTGTTGGCGATGGCGACGATGGGCTTCTCGAAGTCGGCGTCGCGCATGCCCGTGGCTCGCCACAAGGAGCGCGCGCCGGCCATTTGGCGGCCCGAGAAGGTCGCTGTGCTGCGGTACGGCATGCGCGAAGGCTAGCACCGGCGGCGCGGCCTGGCGCTCGATGCGCGGCGCGCAATACCGTGTTTACGGCCGCTCGGTGATCCGGGCGTCTTTGCTGATGCGGAGCACGCCCGTCGCGGTCACGAAATACAGGTCATTTTCGCTGGCCGCGAAGGCTTTGATCGGCTCGACGCCTTGAAAGACGAAGTCCTGCTGGGCGCCGTCGAGGGCGAAGGGGCGGATGGCGGTGCGGGACGCGACGAAGAAGAGGTGTCGCGCTTCGTCCCACACGACACCGGTTGCCATGCCGTCGTAGGTGCCGAGGCTCGTGATCGGGCCGCCGCTCACCGACATGGAGAGGAGGGCGTGATCGTCGGGACCCTCCGAAACGTGATTGACGTTCGTCCAGACGAGCGTGCCGTCGTGGACGAGCGACGGACCGCCCCACGCGTCGAGCGATGCGAGCTTCTCCGCATTGGTCGAGTCGTGCGCGAGCGCGTAGACGGCGTCGCTGTCGAGGCAGTACACGTGAGAGTCGTCCGCCGCGAGGTACCCAGCATTCGCCGCCGCACTGGGCACGCCGATGCCCACGGGCGCGCTGAAATCCGGTCGGACTCGCGCCAGGTAGGCGCAGCCGCCGCCGGACGCATAGAGCAAGCCGTGGGCGAGCGCGAGGTCCGTGCCGAAGAAGCTCGGGATGTCGTCCGTGAGGGAAATGACCTGGGCGAGGCTCGTTCTGCGCTCGACGCGTCCGAGCGCTTCGCGGTTCAAGAAGTAGACGGCTTGCGAGTCGAAGGCGAGCGCGACGGGGTAGAAGCGCGCGTGTTCCTGCGGTGCGGGAAGGGTCGCGAAGGTCGTGACGTTCGCCCCGTCGAGGTCCGCGCGCATCAGCGCGAGCCCCTCGTTCCAGTAGACGCTCGAGCCGTCGACGCCGACGACCGTCGTGCTCTCGGCGTGGCCCGTGCGGATGGCGAACGGCAGCGTGGCAAGACGCGCGCATTCGTTGTACGCCTCGAACGGAACGCCTTCGGCGACGCACGTCGATGCTGAGGGGCATTCGTAGGCGGGGCAGCAGTAGCCGGACGCGCAGTGCTCGGGGCGGACGCACGCGGCGCCGTCGTCGAGCGGCGGTGCGCACGCGGCGTCGATACAGACGAGCGCGTCTTCACAGCGCGTTTCGCTGCCGCACGGCTCGCCCGCGGCGGCCGGCTTGCCCCCGGCGGTGCAGCGGAAAGTCCCGACGCCGTCCGAACGGTTGTCGCAGAACACCGTGCGATCGGGCCGTTGCTCGCAGCCGTCGGAGCCACACGTTTCGCCGAGCGTGCCGAGATCCTTCGGGACGACGCGCCCGCACGCCGCCGCGGCGTCGCGCGCGAGCGGGTCGTCCGCGCGGCGGTTGCAGCCTTGCCATGACGCCGTGAGCTTTTGGATGCACTCGCCTGCTGCGACGGCATCGAAGCCGGGCGGCTCCTCCATGGCGAGGCATCGCTGCCGGCGCTCGTCGAGGCAAGGCTCGTACGCGGCCCAAACGCCTTGCTCTCGGCAGCACCGCTCGGCGAGCGAGCAGTACAGCCCGCTTTCGGCGAGGCAATACTCGATGTGCGTGAGCGGATCCGCCGTCGAGGTCGACGGTGGACGCCCCGCATTGCCGCTCGGTGTGCCCCCCGCGCCACCGCTCGGTGCGCCGCCCGCGTCGAAGGGTGGCGCGCCGTCGTGCCGACGGCTGATGCCGCACGCTGCAACGACCGCGGCAGCGAACGCTAGAGCTGTGCCGGACCTTCGTCCGTGTTGCCCCAGCATTCGATGCTCCAATCCGGGCGAAGCCCGCAGCTGTGGGCACCGCCGGCGGATACCTCGAGGAACGCGCCGTCCGGCGCGAGCGTGCGGTCGTCGTCGGGATTGCCCCAGCACGTGACGGTGTCGTCCTCGGCCACGGCGCAGGTGTGCTCGATGCCCGCCGACACCTGCTTGAACTTCCCTTTCGGGCTCGTGCCGCGCGTCAGACCCCAGCACTGGATCTCGTCGTTGTCGGTGATGCCGCACGCGCCCCAATAGCCGGCGTCGATGCTCTTGAACGTCACGCCGTCGGGCGGCTCCTTCTGACCGTAGTTGTTGTCGCCCCAGCAGGTGACCGTGCCCCCTTGCTTGAGGCCGCAGCCGAAGTAGTAGCCGACCGCGACGGCGACGTAGTTCTTGTCGGTCGGGTAGTCGAGCACGCCGAGGCCGTAGGGATCGCCGCCCCAGCACAGGATGGTGCTGTCCTCCGTGACGCCGCAGCTGTGCGTCCAGCCTCCGGCGCTCACGTCGAGGAATTTCCCGTCGGGCGCATCGGCCTCCCCGTAGCCGTCCGAGCCCCAGCACGTGACGCCGCCGTCGGCGCGCAGGCCGCACGCGTGCATCACGGGGCCGTCGAGCGTCTCGAGCTTGTCGCCCGGCGCATCGGATTCGCCCGAGTTGTTGCGGCCCCAGCAGTACACGCTGTGATTGCCGCGGAGCGCGCA
>DATMCL010000128.1:0-3291 GCA_035558375.1 Polyangiaceae bacterium | reverse complement strand
CCGGGCGGGGGCGTCGACAACCTCGACGAGCGGAGCATGGGCCAGGCGTACGGTCTCGAGCTCTACGTGCACCGGGATCTCACCGAGCGCCTTGGCGGCTACCTCTCGTACACGCTCTCGCGCTCGACGCGCAGCCTGGGTAACGAGACGTTCTTGAGCGCCTTCGATCGCACGCACGTCGGCAGCATGGCCCTCTCTTACGATCTCGGGCGCAACTGGCGCGCGGGCGCGCGGTTCGCAGCCTATTCGGGTATCCCCGTCCCGCCGGACGGGCCACCGGGGCTCAATAGGGCTGCCCGAACCACGGATGTCGCGCGCGGGCCCGCCTTTTACCGGCTCGACTTGCGCCTCGAGAAGCGCTGGAACATCAAACAGACGGGTTGGATCTCCTTCGTGGCCGAGATGCTGAACGCGACTTTCCACAAGGAAACGATCGGCGACACCGAAATCGGGCCCGTCACCATCCCCAGCATCGGCGTGGAGGGCGGCTTCTGATGGCGCGGCTCGTCACCGCCTCGCTGCTGGCGACGCTCGGCACAGGCTGCCTGCCGGCGGACACGCGACCACCGCCCGCCGGCGTCGAGATGACGGCCTCGAGCGGCCCGGGCACGCGCGGCATCACCAACACGGTCGACGGCTATCAGATCGGGTTCGAGTTCGTGCGCGCCAACATCGGTCAGCCGTACGCAGGCGACGAGAGCGGCGACGACGGCGGCCCGTGCAGCGAGTACTATAGCCCGCAGTACTCGCGCCTCTTCGATTTCGTCGCCGTCGAGAAGCCGGAAAAGGTGGGACTCGCGTACGCGCTCGGCGCCTGCTCCTTCTCGTACTTCCTGCGTTTTCCGAACTACGACGCCATCATCGGTACGGGCGCCACGGCCGAAGACGGCGACTACATGCGCACCCCGCCGGGTAGCGACGAGTCGATGGACACGGGCATCAGCCTGTGGGTCAGCGGTCTCGCCACCAAGGACGACGTAGTCAAAAGATTCAAGTGGGAGTTTCGCTCGTTCATGGGCCTGCGAGATTGCTGGATCCCGGACGGCGACGAGAAGCAGACGACGTTCACGCTCACGAGCGACGAAAAGCTCACGCTGAACGTCGAAATCCAGGCGGAAGCGCTGTTCCGCGACCAGCTCGATCCGGCCGCCGGCATGCTCCGCTTCCAGCCCTTTGCCGACGCCGACACGAACGACGACGGCGCCGTCAGCATGGAGGAGCTCGACGCCGTGAAGCTCAGCGAGCTCGGCCCAGCGTATGACTACCCCACGCCGGACCCCCAGATCGCGATCGAGGATCGCACGCTCTACTGCGCCGACACCGACGGCAACGAAGTCGCCGTGAAGACGCTCGCCGACTGGGCGTACTGCGCCGCAGCTCCCTCGGTGGCACGCTTCAACGGGGACGGCGGCTGCAAGCTCAGCGTCGGGCGTCGCCGGCGACGGGACGACTAACGCCCGTCGCGAAATGCTAGCGTCGAGCGCGATGGGTCCGCGTTCCCGTGCCGTGCTCGTCGGGGCGACGCTCGTTTCGCTCGGCTGCGCGCGTGATGCCGAGCCGGCTTCCGCGCCCGCTTCCGCGCCGTCGCTCGGAGCGCCGTCGAGCGCCGGGCCAGTAGCGCCCACGACGTCGGTGTTGGCGCCCGAACCAAGCACCTCCGCGGCGCAGCGGCCCACGAGTGCGCCGCTCGAGCTCCGAGCGCCCACCTGCACCCCCGCCGACTGGACCCCTCACGCCGTCGCTCCCCTCCTCGCGCCCGGCACGCGCGGCAACCCCGCGTACGCGGACCACCCCGCGCACGAGACGCCCGCCTTCGACCCCGAGTGCACCGACGCACCCGGCGGCCCCAGCGGCACTGGCGCCCCGGTCGTGATCGACGGCGTCGAGCTCCGGCTCGCGAGCGCGACACCCGCAGGCTTCAGCGGACGCAAATGGGCGGGCAACCAATGCACGCTCGAGCTTCGTCTGGCGGACGGCGCCGGCCACCCGGTGACGCTCGGACCCCGAGAGCTCCCGCCATTCAACGCCGTGCTCTCGCTCGTGCGCGCGGGCTCGGCGGCGTGGCTCACCGTCGGCTACAACGGCTACGCGCGCGAGTTCCCGAAGGGCGGCAACCGCGTCATCGCCCTCGACCTCTGCGACGGCAAGGTCGCCTGGACGTCGCCCGATTCGCGCTCGAATACGAGCCTGCTCCTCGTGGGCGATGCACTCGTCACGGCCTACGGCTTCACGAGCGAGCGGCGCTTCGTGTACGTCCTCGACCCGCGCTCCGGCGCCGTCGTGCAGAAGCTCCCCGTCCTCGAGAACCAGTGCCCGAGCAAAGCCTGGGCACCGAACTACGGCGGCGGCGGCTGCGACGCGCCCGGCCAGCGCGTGGGCGCCGCAACCCGGCCGCGCATCGAGGACATGCTGTTCGTCGTCGACACGAACACGGGCTCGGCGACATTCGTGCTCCAGCGCTGACCGGAGCTGACCTTGGTCGCGACTAAGCCAGGTTCGCCGGCGCGACCTTGTCGGCGCTCGAGAGCAGGTACGCTTCGATGAACGGATCGAGCTCGCCGTCGAGCACGCCTTGCACGTCGCTCGTCTCGTGCTCGCTGCGCAGATCCTTCACGAGCTGATACGGCTGCAGCACGTAGCTCCGGATCTGGTGACCCCAGGCGATCTGACCCTTGGCCGCTTCGTAACGTTCTTGCTCGGCCTGACGCTTCGCTTCTTCGAGCTCGAACAGGCGCGCTTTGAGCATCTTGAGCGCCATCGCGCGGTTCTGATGCTGGCTGCGCTCGGCGCGGCACACGATCTGAATCCCGGTCGGCAGATGTTTCATGCGCACCGCCGTCTCGACCTTGTTCACGTTCTGGCCACCCTTGCCGCCCGCGCGCATGGTCGTGATCTCGAGATCGGTGTCTTTGACCTCGATATTGATCTCGTTCTCGACGTCGGCCGTCACCTCGACCGCGGCGAAGCTCGTCTGGCGCCGCGCGTTGGAATCGAACGGGCTGATGCGCACCAGGCGATGCACGCCGACCTCGGCCCGCAGGTAGCCGTAGGCGTTCTGTCCCTGCACGCTGAACGACACGCCGTCGATGCCGGCCTCGTCACCCGCTTGGTAGTCGAGGATCTCGGTCTTGTAGCCCTTGCGCTCGCAATAGCGGAGGTACATCCGAAGCAGCATCTCCGCCCAGTCCTTGGCTTCCGTGCCGCCCGTACCGGGGTGAATGCTCACGATCGCGCTCGCGTGATCGACAGGTCCGGACAGCATGCGGCGAAGCTCGGCTTGTCGCACCCGTG
>DATMCL010000127.1:0-8684 GCA_035558375.1 Polyangiaceae bacterium | reverse complement strand
CTCGCTCTCCGCCGGCCGCACCTACGCCGGCGGCCTCACCAAATTCGAGCCTCGCGAAATGGAGCGCCTGCTCGTCCCCGGACCTGATTTGCTTCGCTAGACGCTGGCTTGGGTGGTTTCATTTGCGGAGTCGCGGCCGCTAGGAGCCTGGCGTCTGTGACGTCTCGGGAGCAGTGGGCGCCGGTCTCGCCGGTTTGTCGTACGCGTCGTCGCGGCCTTCGCGGATCGATCTGTTCTTCCAAGACTCCTACGTCTTGTCGGCGGGCCTGCGGCCCGCGGCCGGCTTCGCGGATATTTGTTTTTCCTTCGTGTCGCGCTTTGGAAGGGCGGGCGCCAGTGGTGAATTGTTGGGGTGCGGCGCCGGTCTCGCCGGTTTGTCGTAGGCGTTGTCGCCGTGCAGGCGGATCGATCTGTTCTTCCAAGACTCCTACGTCTTGTCGGCGGGCCTGCGGCCCGCGGCGGGCTTCGCCCAGACTCGAAGTGGCTCGGAACGGGGCCGAGAGCAGGGGCTCCATTAGCCAGCCTCAAGTCGGACGGCGCGGGACGGCAGTGCGTCGGGGTTGATTCCGAAACACCATGTGGCGTGGAACGCTGCCGAGGACGGCGTCCGCCAAAAAAACCAAAAGACGTGGGCTTCTGGTTTTTCAGAGGCCCGTGACGCGTGCCGTGGCAAGCGGCTTCACGGCAATTTCCGGCAACAGTTCCGCGTACGACACGACCCTCAGCTCTGGGAAATCGACTTCGAGGAGCTTTTTCACGAAGCGGCGGATGTCGGGCTGAGTGAGGACGGGCGGGGCGCTCGCGCCGAGCGGTTCGAGTGCGCGCTTTACCGCCGTGACGATGTCGCGGCCTGCGGCCGGCGCCAGGGTGAGGAAGCTGCCGGCTGCCGTGCGGGAGACGGCGCCGCGGATCGTGTCCTCGAGAGGAGCGTCGAGGAGGAGGACGCCGAGCTCGCCGCGGCCACGGGTGAGTGAGTGCGTGATGGCGCGGCGTTGCTGGGAGCGGACGAATTCGGCGAGGTTCAGGGCGTCTTTTTCGACGTGGCCGACGAGGGCGAGCGCCTCGAGGATGCCCTTGAGGTCGCGGACGCTGTGGCGCTCTTCGACGAGGCGGCGGAGCACGTCGGCGAGCTGCGTGACGCCGATGGGCTTCGGGACGACTTGGCGGACGGTGGCGGGTGCGACTTGCTCGAGCTGATCGAGGAGGGTCTGGGTCTCGGCGATGCCGAGGAAATCGGCGGCGCGCCGGCGCAGGACCGGCAGCACCTGGCCCACGACAGCTTCGGCGACGCCTGCGTCCGGGACCTCGGCCGGCAGCTCGAGGACGCGCGCTGGTAGCTCCTGGAGGCTCAGAACCAGGTGCCGTGCGGGAAGCTCGGGGTTCACGCTGAGGCGTGCTGCGGGGAGCGGCACGCCGAGCTCGCGGAAGGTGAGCTCCCGCAGCGCCGTGGCGGCCGAGCGCAAACCCGGGCGTCGGAGCGTGCCGCCGCGCGTGTCGTCGTCGAGGAGCGGCTCGAGATCGGCGCTGAGCTCGAGCGACCACGGGACCACCACGGGCACGAAGCGCGGGGCGGCGGCGTCACCACGCGGGCGCGGCGCGGGCTCGGTGCTCTCGGCGTCGGTACGGGCCCGGAGCGTCTTCTGGCGCGCCTGCGACGCCGCGAACAAGAGCCCGCTGCACACGAAGAAGGGCAGGGCGGGGAGCCCCGGAACCACCCCGAGCAAGAGCGCGAACAGGCTCGCGACGCGGAGCGCTTCGGGCTGGCCAAAGAGCTGCCGCGCGAGATCCGAGCCGAGCGACGTCTCGGCGTCCTCACTTGCGACGCGCGTGACGAGCACGCCCGCCGCCGTTGCGATCACCAGCGAAGGAATTTGCGAGACGAGGCCGTCGCCGATCGTGAGCAAGCCGTAGCGGCGGAGGGCAGCGCCGACCTCCATGTCGCGCTGCAAAACGCCCACGGCGAGGCCCGCCCCGATGTTGATGAGCGTGATCAAGAACGACGCGATCACGTCGCCTTTCACGAACTTCATCGCGCCGTCCATCGCGCCGTAGAATTGGCTCTCGCGGGCCAGGGTGTGACGCCGGACACGGGCCTGGGCGCCGTCGATCGCGCCGGAGCGGAGCTCCGCGTCGATGGCCATCTGCTTGCCGGGCATGGCGTCGAGCGTGAAGCGGGCGCCGACCTCGGCCACGCGCTCGCTGCCCTTGGCGATCACGACGAACTGAATGATCGACAGGATCAGGAACACGACCGCGCCGACCACGTAGTTGCCGCGCACCACGAAGTTGCCGAAGGCGCGGATCACCTCGCCGGCATCCGCTTGGAGGAGGATCAGTCGCGTCGCCGACACGTTCAGCGCCAGGCGAACGAGCGTCGTGATCAACAGAACCGTCGGGAACGCCGCGATCTTGAGCGCATCGCTCGCGTAAAGCGCGACGAGCAGGAGCACGACCGAGAACGTGAGGTTCGAGGCGATGAGCACGTCGAGCAGCCGCGTCGGCAGCGGCAGGATCATCAAGCCGACGACCGTGACGACGATGGCCGCGAGCGCTGCGTCGGCGATCCCCAAGCGCGTGCGCGGTCGCCCGACCCGTAAGGCGGCGGCTGCCGGTGTCGGCGCGGTGGAGGCTGTCCCGGTCTCCGCCAAGCCGGGGAACGCTAGCCCTAGCTCGGCTGGGTGAACAGACCGACCACGCCCGTGTAGAAATGCACGTTCGCTTTGCCCTGAAATGGCGCGATTTCGAAGGCGGAATGCATGCCGACCCAGGGCACCTCCGGAAAGCGCCCGCGCAGGATGCGAAGGTCGACATCGGGGCTGCCGTAGAGCCCACTGCCGCGACCGGCGCAGCTCACGTACACGCCGAAGAGCGGCGCCGCTCCGCCCGCGTCACGCCCGAGCTCCCGCACGCACAGCTCGAGATCGCTCCGTGCGCTCGTGGCATCGCGCACCGCAAACGCGATGCGCTCCCCGACCACGAGCTCACCGGCGAGCAGAATGGCGCGCCGCGCCGGGTCCACACCCTGGATCCCCCGCACCAAAAGGTCGCTCCGCGCCGTATCGGCTGGGGTCGTCTCGGGCGCGAGCACCGTGAGGATCAACGGCTGGCCGCTCAGGCTGTCGGCCGCGCTCTTGAGCACGTCGAGCGCCGGCTCGCCGCCGATCTCGAGCAGGAGCGGCCCGCGCGCAGCGGTGATCGGGCGGAGGGGCATCAAGAGCCGGCACGCCGGTGACGCGCGCACGCGTGCCGGCGTGAGACCACGCATCAGCATCGCGCCGAGCGAGCCGAGCTCGAGCTTGCCCTCGCGATCGATCGCCGCGATGGGGGCTGCCCCGGTCGTGCCCGCGCCGAGCAGGTTCATGGGCCGGGCGCGAAGCAGCGGCTCGAGGGTATCGACGCCGCCCGCGTCGGCACGCGCGCACACGAAGGCCGTCGGGGTCGCGCCGGCGCTCCGCTCCGCCAAGCGCTCAGCGAGGAGCTGGGCCGCGTCGTCCTGAGTTCCGGCGCTGGCCACGAAGGCCTCCGGGCTCCCCCCACGGAAGACCAGGGCCGCCGCCGCCGGCTCGCCTTCGAGCTCGCCGCGCTCCGAGACGACCCCCGCGCCCGCGGCAATGAGCAGGGGCATGCCGAGCCCGGCCGCCGCGAGAACGCGCCCGACCTCCTCGACCCGCTCGCCGAGGCCCCCGCCCAAGAAAACCAACCCACCAGCCGGAGCCCCGAAGGTCCGAAATGATTCGGCGAGGCCCGTCCCAACTCGAGACGGGCTTTCTCCTCGGATTACGACGCTTACCGAAGGTGCGGCCACGGCCGAGCCTACCAAACCTAGTAGAAGAGCGGGTAGGCTAGGCTTATAGGGCGGCCTTGGCAGCAAAGTCCGAAACGCTGGTGATGCGGTCGTACGGCGCGACCGACGTCGGAAGGCGCAGAGAGGCGAACGAGGACGCCTTCCTGCGCGAGGACGAGATCGGCCTTTGGGTCGTCGCTGACGGCATGGGCGGTCACGCCGCGGGCGAGGTCGCGAGCCGCGAAGCGATCGACACCATCAACGGCATGGTGCGCCGCGGCAAAGAGATGCTGGGGTCGCCGATCCCGTTCACGGAGGAGAAGGGCCGCGCTGCGTCGCGCATGCTCGAGGGTGGCGTGCAGGCGGCGACGTACCTGCTCTACGCGATGGCGGAGCTCGACCGCGGCATGGCCGGCATGGGCACGACCATCAGCGCGATGATGCGCTTCGGCGATCACCTCGTCGTGGCGCAGGTCGGCGACAGCCGCATCTACCGCGTGCGCCAGCAAGAGGCCGAACAGCTCACGGAAGATCACACGCTTATCGCCTGGCAGCTCAAGCAAGGTCTCATCACCCCGGAGCAGGCCAAGGTGAGCCGGCAGCGCAACGTCATCACGCGCGCCGTCGGCAGCCGCGAATATGTTCAAGTCGATACGAGCGTTTGGGAGGCTGCCGTCGGAGACGCTTATCTCGTCTGCAGCGACGGGCTTCACGGTTACCTGAAGCTCGAGGAGATCCCACCTATCCTCGCGGAAGGTGGGGCTTTAGCCGTGAACCGCCTCATCGACCTCGCCAACGGCCGCGGCGGCAAAGACAACATCACCGCGATCGTCATCGAAGTCTGCTGAGCGGCCGGTCATCAGCGCAGGGAAGGCCGCGGGGGCGCCGAGCGTAAGAGCCGCGCGAGGCGGGGAGGCGACGTAACGCGCCGGAATTCTTGGCCCTCGTTGTGGCGTTTGGCTACCGACAGCATGAGCCGCAAGGCTCGCCCAGGAGGCCGGACTAATGACGAGCTCGAAACGTGTCGGTGTGGTGATGGGTGGGACTTCAGGAGAGCGCGACGTGTCGCTGCGCTCCGGTGCCGCCGTTGCCGGGGCACTCGAGCGACTGGGGCACGAGGTCGTGCCGGTGATCTTGGACGAGGGCACGGACACGTTCCTCGCGATTGCGGCGGCGGACCTCGACGTAGCGTTCCTGGCGCTGCACGGTCGCCTCGGCGAAGACGGCTGCGTGCAGGGTCTGCTGGAGCTGATGGGCATCCCGTACACGGGCTCGAGCGTGCTCTCGAGCGCCCTCGCCATGGACAAGCTCAAGGCGAAGGAAATGTTCCGCCTGCACAACGTGCCGACGCCGCCGTACTACGTGCTCGACGCGAGTCAGGTCGACGATCTCGACGAGATCCACGGCACGTTCGGTTACCCGGTGATCGTCAAGCCGCGGCGCGAGGGCTCGAGCCTCGGCGTGTCCCGCGTGAACAGCCCGAGCGAGCTCCGGAGCGCGGTGCTCGCGGCGCTCGAATACGATTCGTCGCTGCTCGTCGAGCGCTTCGTGGCGGCGAAGGAGATCGCCGTCGGTATCCTCGACGGCCGCGTGCTCGGCGCCATCGAGATCGCCCCCGTGAGCGGTGTCTACGACTACGAATCGAAGTACACGCCGGGCCTCACCGAGTACTTCATGCCGGCACGCCTCGCGCCGACCCGTTACCGCGGCGTCTTGCACCTTGCCGAGCGCGCCGCCCAGGCCCTCGAAACGCGGGGCGCCGTCCGCGTGGACCTCTTGGTCACCGAAGGCCAGAACGAGTACGTGCTCGAGGTGAACACCCTGCCGGGCATGACCGAGACGAGCCTGCTCCCGAAGATTGCGGCCTCGGCCGGCTTCGACTTCGACTCGCTCTGCGCCGCGATCCTGGAGCGTGCGGCGCTCCACACGGGCATCCAGCGCCCGGCGCGGGAGGAGCAAACCTCGCTCGTCGAGCTCGCGCCTGCGGTGGCGGCTTCCGCTCGTGGCAAGAAGGCGCGCGCCAAGAGCGCGTAGGTCGCGCGCCAAGAAGACGGCGCGTCCGTTTCGGCGTTGGTTCTCGGCTACGGGGTCAAAAGCGCGTTGATCGCGTCCTGATTTCGGAAGCGCCAGACGTCTGCGACGAGCGCGTCGCGCGTGGACCAGGGCAGGATGTTGCCGCGCGGCGTGGCGTACTCGAGGTAGAGGCTCTGATCCGTGGAGATCAGCGCCGAGCGCTCGAGCCCGGCCTGGGCGGCGCTCTCCGCGAGAAACGCATCCAGTCCGTCGTCGAGGGAGAGGATATCGGCCGTAAGATCGGCGAGGTGTCGCTCGTCGGAGAGCACGCGCTGGAGCTCCGGCCGCGCTGCGAGCCTATCCAGGCGCGTCATGGACGCCGAGAGCGGATCTTCGGACGCGACGAGGATCCCCTGGCCGCCACCATAGAAGAGCGCCACGTGCTTGAACTCCGAGCGCAGCGTCCCGACGACGGTCGCGAAATCGCGCCGGTAGACGTGATGGAGCTGGACCCATTGCTGGAACACGCCCCCGGGCCGTAGTCGCTTCCGGACGAGGTCGTAAAACTCGCGGCTATAGAGATTGGAAGCTCCGGCAAACCAGATGCTCGAGAGCTCCATGCTGATGAGGTCGTACTGGTGGTCGTCCACGAGCACGAAGTTCCGCCCGTCGGCGTGATGAATCGTCACGCGCGGATCCTCGATCGCCCCGAGATTGCCGAGCGTGAAGTAGCGCCGCGCCGCCTCGACGATCGACGGTGAGATCTCGACGACGTCGAGCTTCTTCCACGGATACGCCGCGAGCGTTCCGAGCGTGGTGCCGGTTCCGAGCCCGATCACGAGCGCAGCGTCGAAGCGCGACACGAACAGGGAAGGGTAGTGAGCGAAGAAGCGCTGGGCGCTCATCTCCCAGCCCGTGTTGCCCTGAAATTTCCCGTTCGTGTAGAGCGTCAGCACGCCCTTGTCGTCGGTCACGGTCGTCACGCCGCCGTGCACGTCTTCGCGCAGGAACGGGATGCTCTCCGGCTCGACCCATTTCTCGAAGTAGACGTTCGAGCCGCCGGTGAGCCGAGCGAGATTCCAGCGTGGAAGCAGCGGCGTCACGACGCACGCCGCCGCCGCGAAGCCGAAGAGCTTCCGGCGCGCTGCCGGAGCGATCAGCGTCGCTGCGCCGACGGCCGAGAGCGCAAACAGCACCACCACGAGCTCGAGCGACCGCTGCGAGCCAACGAGCGGCAAGAGCACGTAGCCCGTCCCGAGCGCGCCCACGACGGCGCCGATCGTGTTGATCGCGGTCAGCTTACCGACCCAGCGGCTCGGCTCGCGCGTCGTCGCTGCTCGCTGGAGCAGCACGGGGAACGTGAGCCCCATCAGCGTCGTCGGCACGCACAGAATGAGGAGCGCCGCGAGCGCTCGCACCACTTCCCGCCCGCCGAACGTCCGCACCACGTTCTTGAGCGCCGCGAAGAGCCGCGGCAGCTGGTCCCACAGTGGCAGCGTCAGCGCGAGCGCGAGCGCCGTCCCCACGAGCCCGAGCGCCAACGCGGATTCGCCGAACCGGGCTCGGAATGCGCCAGCTCGGGCCGCACCCGCGAACAAGCAGAGCAAGAACACCGCCAGGATCAGGCCGAACGCGTACGCGCTGTTCCCGATCAGCAGCGCCAAAAGGTGCGTGAAAATCACCTCCGCGGCGAACGCGAGGCACCCCGAAAGAAACGCGAGCCCGACCACGACCCAAACCTCGCGCTCGGTCGGCTCACGGCTCGAAACGGCTGCTTTCGCATGGGTCGTTGGATGTTCCGCATCGAGCGGCGCCGGCGTTACCTCACGCCCCAAGCGCAGCGCAGCGATGCCCACGAGCGCACTCAACGCGGCCGCCGCGAACACCGTCCCACGCAACCCGAGCGCCGGCAGCACCCAATACGCCGCGAGCAGCGCTCCGCCCGCGCCGCCGCACGTGTTCGCCGCATAGAGCGCCCCAAGCTGCCGCTCCCGACTCCCGGTCCCCGTACCGTCCCGCAACGCCCGCGTCAGGATCGGCAACGTCGCCCCCATCGCCGTGGTCGGCACGATCACGATCGCGAGCGCCACGAGCCAGCGCAGCCCCGAAAGCAGCGCCACCGACTCCGGCGCCCGACGCGCCACGTTCGCGTACAGCGTCGCGAGCGCATCGAACTCGAACGGCGCAATCGCAACCGCCGCTGCCACGAGCAGCTCGAGCGCCCCGTACACCATCACCGGCCGCGCCACGCGCAGCGACGCCTTCCCGCCCCAATACGCCCCGAGCGCCAGCCCCGTCATGAAGGCCGCCAGCACGGCGCTGATCGCGTACGCCGTGGCCCCCACGACGTACGACAGGTACTTCGAGAAGCAGACCTGATCGACGAGCCCCGCCGCCCCCGACGCCACGAAGAGCCCGATGGTTGCGCCGAGGGGCAGCGCGCCCGCACCTGCGCCTCCGCGCGAGCTCACCGCATCGCCCTCGGAGGGCAGCTCCGACGCCTCGATCGTCATGGCCGGCGCACCATAGCGGACGCCCGGACCCGAATCGAGCCGCCGCCCACGCCGAAATTTCGCGCGATTTTCGGTGTTTGTTGGGGTTGTCAGACCACCCGCCTCGGACTATGTTCCGCGCCCCTCGTCCGGTCCCCATCGTCTAGCCGGCCCAGGACACGGCCCTTTCAAGGCTGTAACACGGGTTCGAATCCCGTTGGGGACGCAAGAAAATCCCAGCGATCGGGCTGAATCGTCAGCTCGGATCGCGGTTCAGGATGTCGACGTAGCGCCGATAGACGTAGACGCGCCCCTTGGGCTTGCCCGTCACCTCTTCGACGATCCCTAGCTTCTCGAGATCCTGAAGAACACGGGCTACGGTCGGCTTCGTCGTG
>DATMCL010000126.1:0-9498 GCA_035558375.1 Polyangiaceae bacterium | reverse complement strand
ACCTTCGAGCTTCAGTGCGAGGGCGGCATGCACTGCATGAACGGCATCTGCAAGCCCGAGATCCTCAGCATCTGTGAGCTTCCGCCCGAACAGGCCGCGAACGCGCGTTAGAGAGCGGGGCGCACGACACGCCCCGCCCCGGCCGGTGCGAGCCTACGTCTTACACTTGTAGAAACCAGGCGAGATGGGATCAGGCCTCAGCGTCCCGTTGACGCCGTTGCAATTGCAACATCGCCCGTTGAGACTGCTCGAGCCGGAAATCACGCACACGAACAAGCGGGTACCCGTGCACGAAGTTGCTGCTTCGGTTTCGCTAACGTCCACCTCGCCCGACTCCTCCGGATCCGCCGCCCCGCACCCCGCGAACAGCGCGCAAAACCCGACCCCGATCAACCCACGAACGATATGTCGATAGAACCCCATGTGGTTCACCTCCTAATGACACTCTATCTTAGTGGCGCCAGGAGCCGGAAGTGATCACACGCGCTAAAGCAAAAACGACACGCCGAGCGAAATGTACGGCGTGAGCACGAAGGGAATGCCGAGGCGCAGCGTGAGCGTCGTGTTGTCCGTGAAGTGGAAGCGGCCGCCACCCCAGGAGATGATGGGGGAGAAGCCGAACTCGTGCATGTCGTCCAAGCGGAAGGCAGCGCCGACTTCGCCGAAGACGGACCATTTACGGTGGAGCCAGAAGTTCCACTGCAGGACCACGGGCATCCAGAGGTAGTCGGTGTTGTCGTAGCCGCTGCCGGACACTTCCGTGCAGACGGGCACACCCGCAGGGCCCGGAACGAAATGGATGCATTCGCCGCGGGGGCCGGTGCCGTCGCCCGCGTAGTGGATCCAGTCGGCGCCAACCCCGATGCCAACGGAGTTGTTGAGCTTCGGGATGAAGCCGCGGCCGATGATTTCGAAGGTGGCGCGACCGCCGAGGCCGACGCCTTCACCGGTGCCGTAGCCGGGGGGATCGATCCAGCCGACGGCGACGTGCGGCTCGAGCTCCACGCCGTAGCTCGGGCGAGCGCCGTATTTTTGGATGGTGCTCTGCGCGGCCGCCGTGCTTGTGACGGCGAGTGCCGCCCCGAGAGTCGCGATGGCGAGCGCTGCTCGTACGGCGCGCTCAGCAGCCACAGTCGCCTCCGCCGTTACAGTCGTGCGTCGGGCCGTCAGGGCCGCCGCAGGTGACGCGGCAGGTTTGCGTATTCGAGCAATTCACGTCGCACGAGGCGTCGCAGACGACTTCGCACGTGGTGATGTGATCGCAGCTCACGCTGCTGCCGGGCCCTAGGACATGCACGCCGCAGCGGCTCGCGTCGTGGCACCGATAGATGGAGTCGGCGCCGACGATGGCGCCGCAGGCGACGACGTTGTGGCACTGCGCGTTGCAGGCGTCCGTGCACGCGACGGAGCAGTCGTTCACGTCGTGGCACTCGAAGCGGCAGTGGTCGTCGCACACGCCGCCGCAATTCGTCTGGTTGTGGCACGACTCGTTGCAGCCCGAGCCTTCACACGACAGGTAGCAGTCGTTGCCGTCGTGACATTCGCAGGGCTCGCCTGGGCCGCACGTGCCGCCGCTGTCGCAGCTCGAAAGGCCGAGCAGCGCGGCGAAGCACAGCCAGAGGAAGTAGCGCGCCACGGTGGCGGGCAGTGTCCCATAGCTCACCAAAACCACAGAAATGAAAGCGCTGACCGGGCGTCCGGTTCGCCGCATCCGACCGAGAATGTGTCGCTTTACGCCGCAGTCGAGCGACGACGACGGCGCGCTACCACGGAAGCCACCGCCAGCGCCCCGAGGGCGTGCCACACGTTGCCTTCGACATCACTCACGGGAGTGACGCGGCAGCCGCAGCCGGCTTTTTCCTTCGAGTCGTCGTCGTCGCCGGAGCTTTCGTCGGAGCCGGGCGTGTCCGTGAGCGGCGCGCAGACGCCGAGGTCCGTGTCGCAGCGGTAGGCGGACGGGCACTTCATCGTCGTCGAGCAGGTGGGCACGCACTCGCCCGGCGGCTTGCCGGTGCCCGAGTAGCACTTGAAGGGCGCCGCACAGCCGCTCGTGCATTCCTCGCCGAGCCCGGGCCCCGCCGTCGGCATCGACGTCGTGCCCGCAGTGCCGGCAGACGTGCCGCCCGTGCCCGCGTCGTTCGTCGCCGTGCCGGCGTTGCCCATTCTGCCCGCGGAGCCGCGGCCGCCGTTCGCGGTGCTCATGCCGCCCGTCGCGTCGCTGCCGCCGGTGCCGGCATTCGAGCTGCCGCCCATCGTGTTGCCCGAGCCCGCCTTAGCCCCGCCGCTGCCGCTCGAGCCGCCTTTGCCGCCCGAGGTGGACGTGCCGCCGCTGCCGGCGCCGCCCGTTCCCGCGCCGCCGGTCGCCATGCCGCCGCTGCCCGACGACGTTCCGCCTGCGGCCCAGTCCGGCGGGTCGTAGCCGCCTTGATCGGCCGCGTCTTTGGCGGCGTCGACGATGAGATCCTTGAACGAGGCGACCGCGGAGTAGAGCCCGAGCGCGCACGTCTCGTCGGAGCGTGACGCGATGCCGATCACCTTGCCGTTGTCGTCGAGCGCGGGCCCGCCCGAGTCGCCGCTACAGACCGGCGCGTTGGCGGCCCACTCGCTCGACGTGATGCGCGTACCCAAGCCGGCGCTGCTGCACTCGTCGCCCACGCAGCCGACCTCGAGGTTGCCCAATTGCCGGCGCACGCCCGCCGAGGTGCCCTGCACGTCGTTCGGGCTGTTGAGTCCGTAGCCGATGGCCTTGAACCCCTCGGGCGTCATCGGCATCGAGTCGACGCGCGGGGGGATGACGGGCGCGGTGCTCGACGGGATGTTGGTGTCGAGGATGATCACGGCCGCGTCGTTGCCGCAGAACGTGGTGTCGGTGGTCGTGCGCACTTCCGTCGCGCCGATCCAGGCGTTCGAGGCCGTGTCGCGGATGTCCGTCGACCAGGTGAAGAGAAAGCCGCTCGCCGCGTACGTCTTGCCGAAGGAGTCGGTCGCGCAGTTCACGGATTCGTCGCCGCCGGCCATCGGCGCGACGCAGTGACGCGCGGTGAGCACGAGGTTCGGCGCGATCAGCGTGCCGGTGCAGAGCGCCATCTCGTTGATGTAGATGCCGAAGATGGACTTGTCGGTGGAGTCCGTGGCGCCGCCGACGATGGCGCCGCGCACGATGTCGTCACTCTCGCCGAGCGCTCCGTTGCCCGAGCAGCCACACAAAGCAGCAAGCAGTAATGTCCCCACCGACAGTCGACCGCGCACCATGAACCACGCAGTATAGCATGGGTCGTGATACACCCGAGGTTCTGTCGCCGCGTTCCTCAACGATAACAACCGTATGCGCGTAAATTTCCTGATTGCGTCCGGTGACGCTGCGGCCGCGGAAGCGCTCGGCGCGCTGCTCTTCGAGGCGGGGTTTGGTGGCAAGCGCGCCACTTCGTCGTCGCAGGCGTTCGAGGAGCTCGAGCGGGCGTCTTTCGACGTGATCATTGCCGATCAGAGCCTACGGGACTTGCCGGGGGGCGCCTTCCCGAAGGCGCTCGCGGAGCGCGGCCTCGAGCTTCCGGTCGTGGTGCTCGTCGATGCGGTGACGGACGGGGTGGCTGTCGTGCGGGCGGGCGCTGCAGATTTTTTGCGTAAGCCGGTCGACCGCGAAGAGGTGCTGTACGTGCTCCGTAAGGCGCTCCGTTCGGTCGCGATCGAGGCCGACGAGCCGCCGCGCTCGATCGCGTTCATCCCCACGACCGAGCTCATCGGCACCTCGGCGCCGATGCAGGAGCTCGGCCGGACGCTACGGCGCGCGGCGAACGGCGTCGCGACCGTGCTCGTGCGGGGTGAGAGCGGAACCGGCAAGGAGGTGGTGGCGCGGCTCGTGCACGATCTTTCGCCGCGCGCTGCGGGGCCGTTCTTGAAGGTGCACTGCGCGGCGCTCCCCGATCAGCTGCTCGAGAGCGAGCTCTTCGGCTACGAGCGCGGGGCGTTCACGGGTGCGACGGCTCGCAAGCCCGGGCGCGTCGAGCTCGCGCAGGGCGGCACGCTGTTCTTGGACGAGATCGGCGATATCACGCCGGCGACGCAGGTGAAGCTTTTGCGCGTGCTGCAAGATCGGCAATTCGAGCGACTCGGCGGGACGGAGACGCTCGACGCCGACGTGCGCTTCGTCACGGCGACGCACCGCGATCTCGAGGGGCTCGTGAAGGCGGGGAAGTTCCGCGAGGATCTGTTCTATCGGCTCAACGTCGTGACGCTCGTCGTGCCGCCGCTCCGCGCGCGCAAGAGCGACATCGAGGCGCTCGCGCTCCATTTCTGCGACAGCGTCGCGATCGCCAACGGGCGCCCGCGGACGATGCTCGACGCCGACGCGCTCGCCCTGCTCGAGAAGCAGGAGTGGCCGGGTAACGTGCGGCAGCTCCAGAACTTCGTGGAGCGGCTCGTCGTGATGGCGACGGGGCCGCGCATCTCGAGCGCCGAGGTAGAGCGCGAGCTCGGCCGCACGGCGGGCGCGCTCGGCTTCGCGGAGGCGACGGGGTTAGCGCCGAAGATCGACCTCGACCAGAGCGCACTCGAGCTCGAGGTCACGCTGAAGAAAGCGGAGCGGCGCGCGCTCGAGCGAGCGCTGAAGAGCGCCGCGGGCAACAAGAACGTCGCCGCGCGCTTGCTCGGCATCAGCCGGCGCAGCCTCTACTACAAGCTCGAAGAGCACGGGCTCGGCGGCTCGGACGCGTGAGCCGCCTTCACCCGAGGGCGAGCCGCTAAGTCGAGCTGCCCGACGAGCCGGACGAGCCGGACGAGCCGGACGAGCCGGACGAGCCCGAGGAGCTGGGCGGCACCGAAGGCGGAATCGAGTGCACGCGCCCGCGACCGAACTGGGGGGGAGGCACGTAGACTCCCCACACGTCGCGCGCGTAGCCCAAGATCGTGCGATCGCTCGAGAAGCGGCCGGAGAGCGCGACGTTCAGGATCGAGCGGCGCGTCCAGGCCGCTTGGTCGTGATACGCGGCCTCGACGCTGCGCTGGCAATGGAGGTAGCTCAAGAAATCGGCGAGCACCATGTACGTGTCGCCGCCGTAGAGCAGGCTGTCCACGATGGGACGGAAGCGCGCCGGATCGTCGGGCGAGAACGCGCCGTTGCCGATCGCGTCGAGCGCCTGCCGCAGCGTGGGCTCCGCGTAGTACGTCTGCTGCGGATCGTAGCCGTGCTCGCGCGACGCGAGCACCTGCTCCGCCGTGAGGCCGAACAGGAAGAAGTTCTGCTCGCCGACGGCCTCGCGGATCTCGACGTTGGCGCCGTCGAGCGTTCCGACGGTGAGCGCCCCGTTGAGCGCGAACTTCATGCAGCCGGTGCCCGACGCCTCCATGCCCGCCGTGGAAATCTGCTCGGAAACGTCGGTCGCCGGCACGATGAGCTCGGCGAGGGAGACGCTGTAATTCGGCACGAAGATCACGCGCAGGTGGCTTCTGACGTGCGGGTCGTGGTTCACGACCTGACCAACCGAGTTGATGAGGTGAATGATGCGCTTGGCCATGTCGTAGCCGGGCGCAGCCTTGCCCGAGAACACGAACGTGCGCGGCACGCGCTCGAAGGGCGGCTTCTGCTTGTAGGCCTGGTAGAGCGCGACCACGTGCAGGATGTTGAGCAGCTGGCGCTTGTACTCGTGGATGCGCTTCACCTGCGTGTCGATGAGGTGCGACGGATCGAGCTCGATGTTGAAGCGCTCGAGCAGGGCCTTGGCGAGCCGCTCCTTGTTGCGGAGCTTGACCGCGCGCCACGCCGACTGGAAATCGGGGTCGTTCGCGTGCGGCACGAGCTTCTCGAGCTGGTCGAGATCGACCTCCCAGCCTGCGCCGATGCGTGACGTGATGAGCGCCGAGAGCGCCGGGTTGCACTTGGCGATCCAGCGGCGCGGGGTCACGCCGTTGGTCTCGTTGATGAACTTGTCGGGCTCGTACTCGAAGAAATCGCTGAACAGGCGCTCGCGCAGCAGGCGCGAATGCAGGGCGGAAACGCCGTTCACGCGCATCGAGCCCACGACGGCGAGGTTCGCCATGCTGAGGCGCTTCTCGCCCGCCTCTTCCACGATCGACATGCGGCGCAGGCGCTCGTCGTCGCCGGGGAAGCGCTTCTTCACCTCCGCGAGGTGGACGGCGTTGATGTCGTAGATGATCTGCAGGTGGCGCGGGAGCACGCGCTCCATGAGCCACACGGGCCAGCGCTCGAGCGCCTCCGGCAGGATGGTGTGGTTCGTGTAGGCGAGGCAGCGGCGCGTGAGCGAGAACGCGTGGTCCCACGACATGCCGTGCTCGTCGACGAGGAGCCGCATGAGCTCCGCCACGGCGAGCGCCGGGTGCGTGTCGTTCATCTGGAACACGGCCTGCTCGTGCAGGTTGTAGAGGTCGGCGTGGTAGCGCACGTGGCGCGAGAGCACGTCCTGCAGCGTCGCCGAGACGAGCATGTACTCTTGCTTGAGCCGGAGCTCCTTGCCGGCCGGCGTCGAGTCGTTCGGGTAGAGGACGCGCGAGATGTTCTCGCTCGCGCTCTTTTCGGCGACCGAGCGGATGTAATCCCCGCGGTTGAAGTACGAAATGTCGAAGTCGTGCGTCGCGCGCGCGGACCAGAGGCGCAGCGTGTTGACGACCTGGTTTTTGTAGCCCGGAATCGGTGTGTCGAAGGGCAGGGCGATCACGTCGTGCGTGTCGACCCACTCGTGCACGGTGCGGCCCGAGGCACCCGTGTACGAGATGACGCGACCGCCGAAGCGCACCTTGTACGTGCGCTCCGGGCGCGCGATCTCCCAGGGGTTGCCGTACTCGAGCCAGTGGTCGGGCGCTTCCTGCTGCACGCCGCCGACGATTTCCTGGCGGAAGATGCCGTAGTCGTAACGAATGCCGTAGCCCATGCCGGCGATGCCGAGCGTCGCCATGGAATCGAGGAAGCACGCCGCGAGACGTCCGAGGCCGCCGTTGCCGAGCCCGGCGTCCGGCTCCTGCTCGAGCACCTGATCGAGGTCGATGCCGACGCCGGCGAGCGCGGCGCGCGTCTCTTCCTGGATGCCGAGGTTCAAGAGGCCGTCGTCGAGCAGACGCCCCATCAAGAATTCGAGCGAGAGGTAGTAGACGACTTTGGGCTGCTGGCGGTCGCGGCGCTGCCACGTCCGCGTCCAGCGATCGTACATGCGATCGCGTGCGACCCGCGCGAGGCTCATGAAGTGATCGAGCCGCGTCGCGGCGCTCGGGTGCTTGCCCTGGTTGTATTGGACCTGTTGGACGAAGCTCTTCCGGAGCGCGTCCGGATCCAGGGGGAGCTCGTCGACGGGCGCGCCTGATTTCACCGCGTTTGACACAGCTTGCCTTCTAGCAAACTTGCCGTGCTCCTTGTGGAAAAATCCCTCATGGAAAACCATGCTGGCCTTCGCATGAAGCTCAATGTCGGTCGCGTTTCAGGTAGCGCTCTTCGAGCGCTCGACTTGCTCGTGCGCGCGGACCCGCTCCGCGCCGTGCTCGCCAAGGTGGTGCGTCAGGAGCTCGGCATGGATGCGCTGCGCGCGCTGCCACGCGAGCGTCGCGGTGTCGTGCCGTTCGGCCTCGAGCCGCGCAGCGCACGGCCGCGTCGCACGCCGTCGCCGGCCGAGCTGCCGTCGCCCGTGCGCGAGAGCGTGCCGCGGAGCGCGGGCGAGCTCGGGGCTGCTTATCGCTCCGGAGCGCGGGATCCATCCGCCGTCGTCGAGCGAGCTCTCGCCCACGCCGCGGGCTTCGGCGCGCGCTCGCCCCTTTGCGCCCAGAACGTCGAGCGTGCCCTCGGCGACGCGCGTGCGAGCAGCGAACGGTTCCGTCGCGGCACGCCGCTCGGTGCGCTCGACGGCGTGCCGATCGTCGTGAAGGAGGAGATGGACGTTGCCGGTTACGCGACGCGCCTCGGAACCGCGTTCATGTCGCGCGAGCTCGCTCCGCGCGACGCCGTGCTCGTCGCGCGCCTCGCCGCCGCGGGTGCGATCGTGATCGGGCAAACGCCGATGACGGAGTACGGCCTCTCGCCGCTCGGCGTGAATCCGCACCGCACGATGCCGGAGAACGCGCAGCGCGAGGGGTATCTCGCCGGCGGCAGCTCGACCGGCTCGGCCGTGGCCGTCGCGCTCGGCCTTTCGCCGCTCGGCATCGGGACGGACGGGGGCGGCTCGATTCGCGTGCCGGCCGCGTACAACGGCATCTTCGGCATCAAGCCGAGCTACGGCCGCATCCCGTGCACCGGTCACGGCATGCTTGGCGGCACCTCGGTCGTGCACTTCGGGTTGCTCGCGACGACGACCTCGGATCTCGCGCTCTCGCTCGAGCTCGGCGCGGGTGCCGACGCGGGCGATCCGCCGTCGGCCGCTGCGCCGCCGTTCGAGCCGGGGGAGCTCCGTGCGGCACTCGGTCGCGGCGTGCGCGGCATGAAAATCGGCGTCCCGGATGCGGAATGGGCGCGCGCGGACGACTGCGTCGCTCGAGCCGGACGAAAGGCCCTCAAAGCACTCGAGCGCGACGGCGCCGAGCTCGTGCCGCTCGAGCTGCCGCTGGCGCGCCACGCCGCTCCGATCGGCTACCTCACGGTCGCCATCGAAGCGTACGCCGCTCTGCGCGAGGTCGAGGCGCGCATGGGCCACGCGCTCAGCCCTGATTTGCGCATCTTCCTCGCCGGATGCAGCGCGTTCGCCTCCGACGACTACGTCGACGCCCAGCGCCTCCGCGACACACTGCGCGAGGAGATCCGCGCGGCGCTACGAACCGTCGACCTGCTTGCGCTTCCGACCGCCGCGACGACCGCGCCCAAGATCAGCGCGAGCGAAGCGCGCTCCGGCATCGTCGACCTGCCGGCGCTCGACGCGGCCTGTCGCTTCGTCTTCCTCGCGAACCTCACCGGCCTGCCCGCCGTGAGCGCCCCGGTGGGTAGCGACGAATCCGGCCTGCCGATCGGCCTCCAGCTCGTCGGCGATGCGTGGGACGAGGCGACGGTCCTCGCCGCGGTCGCTCATCTCGAGCGGAGCGGGGTTGCGGTCGTGCCGCAAGCTCCCGGCGCGCTCGATCTGCTCGCGGAGTCCTGACGACCGCGGCCGTTGACCACCGCCCGGATCTCCGAGCGGGAGGGTTCGCGTTACTGAGGAGCGAGCTCGCGAAACGCCTGCCGGATGACCTGCTCGAGAGAAGAGACGGAGTGCGGAATGCGTGCAAGAGCGCGGTTGGCTTCGCTTTCGCGAAAGCCCATACCGACGAGGGCTTGAAACGCCTTCGCGCGTGCGTCAGCGAGGGCGGGACGGACGGCGCCGCCGTATGGCGTGCCATCGGCGTGGGCGAAAGAGAGCCCGGAAGCGGGAGTGCCCGTGATGATGAGCGAGCCGTCATGGGCAGCGCGGTGGTGGGCTCCGCAGAGGGTGAGAAGATTGGCGACGAGGTGTTTCCCGCCTTCGCAGCGCCGCTCGAGATGGTGCGGCTCCGTAAAGACCGCGTGCCGGCAACCGGGGACGCGACATTTCGCAC
>DATMCL010000125.1:0-5210 GCA_035558375.1 Polyangiaceae bacterium | reverse complement strand
ATCCGGGGGAACGGGTTCGGGAGCGGAGCTGGGATCGGGTGCGGGTGCGGGCAGAGGCGCGGATGCGGTGGCGGATGGAGTCGGAGGGGCGGATGCGGTGGCGGTCGGCGCAGCGGTAGCCGTCGGAGTGGCGGTCATGGTGGCGGTAGCGGTTGGCATCGGCGGAGCGCCGCCATTGCTCGCGGGATCTGGCTCCGTGCGCGTCGAATTCGTATCTCCGCGGTCCGGAGGATCCGTCGAGGAGATCCCGCCGCAGGCCCCCGCGGCGCCGAAGAAGCAGCCGAGCGCCACCCGCGCCGTGCTTTCGAGTGCCCTCAAACGCGTCGAGCTTTTCACTCGGTATCTCCCATGAGTGTGCCCACGCATTAGGTGTAACAGTGCCGGCGCACAGCGAGAATCAGTATTTTCTTTACGCGAACGTTCTCGAAAACGATGCGATGAGCAGTGCGAGTGACCTCTGCGTCGCTCATAGCTCAGCGCAACACGCGCGTTGGCATCGCGATGCCGGCGAAACCGTTCACGCCGCCTTGCGACGGAAGTGGAGTGCCTGAGCGCCGGACTGGAACGGTTGCGTCGACAGGAGCTCGAGCTGCCGCGCGCTCGATAGGCCATGAAACAACGTGGGCCCGCGGCCACTGATGACGGGGTGAACGACGATGCGGTACTCGTCGATGAGTCCCATCTCTTCGAGCGCAATCGCTAGCTTGGGCGCGCCGACGAGGAGACCTCGCTCGGACTTCGCTTTCAGCGCCGAGATCGCCTCGCGCAAGTCACCCTCCACCTTGATCGTGTTTTGCCACGGAAAGTCGCTCCGCGAGCCCGACACGACGTACTTCGTCTTCGCTTCGAGCTTTTGTGCCCACTCGCGCAGCGCGCGCGGCGCCTTTTCGTCGCGTGCCACCGCGGGCCAGGCGCCTTCCATCAACTCGTAGGTGTTGCGCCCGAAGAGCATCGCCCCGCTCTGATCCATGACCTGCGTCCAGTAGTCGTGCAGCGCGTCGTCCGCGATCCCCTGGGTGTGGTCGATGCACCCGTCCAAAGTCACGTTGAGACCGAAGGTGAGGAGGCCCATGGCGCGGGATTCTACGTCTTCCAGTGGGCGGGACAGGGTTCGAACCTGCAACATCCGGCGTGTAAAGCCAGCGCTCTGCCGTTGAGCTACCCGCCCGGGGTAGTGCCGCCGCGGAGACTAGCAGCGGAGACGACGCTTCGCATCCTGCTTGGAGCGGCTATCTTCGCCATTTCTCCGCCGCTGCGCGCGCTTCCCGCTTGCTCGGCTGGGGCCCGATGCGTCGAATGCGGACGGCCGCCGCTTCGACCGTGGGGGCGATCGGCGTGCTGATGGAGATGAGGCGGCAGAGGCGTGAGCAGGCGTCTTCGGCTTTGTCCCAGGCGGCGCGGTGGCCGACGGTGTCGCGCTCGGTGCGGCGGGCGAGGGCGAGGGCGTCTTTGAGCTGCTTGCCGATCGATTCGAGCTCGGTGAGGTCGGGTTTCGAAACGCCAGCGTCGCGCTTCCAGGCGGCAAAGAGCGCGCGCGTGATGCCGAGGAGGTCCCGCACGGCTTCGAGCGGGAGCTGATCGCGGCGGGACATCGGACCCTCGAGAAATGCTTGGGGCGCTGCGGGCGTCAATCGTTTGCGGCACGCGTGGTCACGATACGTGCGCTTGTGCGGCGCAGGCAGCCACGCTAAGCCGTGCACCGGCTCTCGAAACGCCATGCCGAATTTCGTGCTCCTCGGCGGACTCTCCGCGGCGCTTGCCGTCGCGCTCGGTGCGTTCGGCGCGCACGGCTTGCGGAAGGTGGCATCGCCGGAGGCGCTCGGGTGGTGGGAGACGGCGGCGCGGTACCATTTGCTGATCGCGCTCGCGACGGTGCTGTTCGGGGTGATCCGATTGTCGAAGCCGGGGGCGCCGTGGGCCGGTTATGCGCTGACGCTCGGGACGGTGCTATTTTCGGGCTCGCTGTACGCGATGGCGCTCGGAGGGCCGCGGTGGTTTGGCGCGATCGCTCCGTTCGGTGGGCTCGCGATGATGGGCGGCTTGATCGCGCTGGCCTTTTCGAGCCGATGAGCTGGCGGTTCGTGGACGGCGGCCCTACGTTCTGATCCCGTGAAGCTACGGCGGCACGTGGTCGTGATCGGGGGCGGGTTCGGCGGCTTGGCCGTTACCAAAGCGCTGGCGAAGGCGAGCGTGCACGTGACGCTCGTCGATCGGTCGAATCATTTCTTGTTCACGCCGCTCCTCTATCAGGTGGCGATGGCGGGGCTCGCGCCCGCGGAAATTGCGTCGCCCACGCGCAGCGTGCTTCGGCGTCAGGCGAACGTGCGCGTGCTGCTCGCGGAGGTGACACGGGTCGATCTCGCCGCTCGGCAGGTGCACACGCGGGAGGTCGCGCCGCTCGAGTACGAGTATCTGGTGCTCGCGCCCGGCTCGCAGAACTCGTATTTCGGGCACGACGAGTGGGGGAAGGTCGCGCCGGGACTCAAGGATCTGGACGACGCGATCGAGATCCGGCGCCGCGTGCTGCTCGCGTTCGAAGCTGCAGAGCGCGAGCCGGACGAAACGCTCCGGCGCCGGCACCTCACGTTCGTGGTGATCGGCGGCGGGCCAACGGGGGTGGAGCTCGCGGGAGCGATTGCGGAGCTCGCGACGTTCGTGCTCGCGCGGGATTTTCGCAGCATTCGTCCGGACGCGACCCGCGTCGTCCTGGTGGAGGGGTCGGAGCGCGTGCTCGCTGCGTTCGATCCGAGGCTCTCGGAGCATGCGCAGCGGAGCCTCGCAGCCATGGGCGTCGAAGTGCGCACGAAGACGCGCGTTACGGGCATCGACGCGGCGGGCGTGTCCTGCGGCGACACGCGTATCGAGGCGTCGACGGTGCTGTGGGCCGCTGGGGTGCGTGCTTCGCCGCTGATCGCGACGCTCGGCGTGCCGCTCGATCGGCAGGGGCGCATCGCGGTAGCTCCCGATTGCAGCATTCCCGGCCATCCGGAGGTGTTCTGCATCGGGGACGCGGCCGCGTTTCTTCCGACGGGGGAGGAGCATCCGCTCCCGGGGGTGAGCCCGGTTGCCATGCAGCAAGGCCGGTTCGTGGCGCGCACCATCGCGCGCGCCGTCGACGGTGAAACCGAGCGCGGGACCTTCCGCTATTTCGACAAGGGCATCATGGCGACGATCGGGCGGAGCCGTGCCGTGGCGCGCATCGGCCGGATCCGACTTTCCGGGTTCTTGGCGTGGGTGGCCTGGCTCTTGCTCCACATCGTGTACCTGATCGATTTTCGCAGCCGGGTGCTCGTGCTGGTCGATTGGGCTTGGTCGTATTTCACTTACCAGCGCGGCTCACGCCTCATCACGGGGCACCGGCTGGAAGCGGGAGCACCCCCGAGCGGCCGAAGCATCGTTTGAACGGTTTGCACCGTCCCGGGAACCAAGCGCCATGACCAAGAGAACGTCTGCCTTTTTCGCGACTGCTGCGGGTCTTCTGCTCGCGGGAAACGCCTTCGCGCAAGCGCCGAAGGCCGCGCCGCCACCCGCAGCTCCTGCGCCCGCCCCCGCACCTGCCGCAGCTCCTGCGCCTGCGCCCGCCCCGGCGCCTGCTCCCGCACCAGCGCCGGTCTCTGGGCCCGCCGCTGCCCCTTCCGAGCCTGGGGCGCCACCGCCGGCTGCCCCGCCACCGGCAGCGGGTACCGCGACCGCGCCTGCCCCTGGTACTCCGGCGCCAGCCCAACCGGCTCCGAACCCCGGCGCCACCGTCTCGACGGCCGCGCCGTACGACGGGCCACCCCTGTTGTTCACCCCCGGCCCCGGCAAGCCGAACCTCGGCGCGTACGGCGGCATCGGCGTCGCCTACACGCACATGCTGCACCGCGACGGCGTTGTCGTGGATCTCTCGGGGGCGATCCTCGTCGATCACCGGCTGTCGCTCGGTCTCGCGGGTTACTTCTTCTCGCGCAGCCCGAGCGGCCCGAACTACCTGCTCACGCCGCGCGAGTACCGGGCTTCCTACGTGGGCGCCTTCGTGCGCTACCACCTCTACGGCAACTTCCCTCTCTACGCCTCGGTCGGCGCGCTGGTGGGCGGCGGCTTCTTGTGGCTGGGCGAGGAGCTCGACCACCACGATCACAACGACGACTACAACGAGGCAGCGTCCGAGCTGCGCGGCAATTTCGTATTCCAGCCCGACTTTTCGCTGCATGTGAACGCGACGCGCTGGCTGCGCTTCACCATGACGGGCGGCTACCGCGTCGCCACGGCCGTGAGCGATTTCGGCTACGATTCGCAGGCGATGAGCGGCGTGGTCGCGGGCGGTAAGGTCGAGATGGGCTGGTTCTAGGCGCGCCGCGGCGTCCGTTCTATGCTCGGCCGACGTGTCCGAGCGCGGATTTCTCGAGCCCGCAGCCAAGCTTCGCGCCGCGGAGGTGGTGCGGGCGGTCGAGCGACAGACGTCGGTCGAGCTCGTCGTCGCCGTGCGGCGGCGGGCGTCGCATTACGTGGTCGTGAGTCTCGCGTTCGGAGCGTTGTGCGCGCTCGCTGGGTTCCTCGTCATGTGGTTCGGGGAGACCGTGTACGACGTACGCACGATTCCACTCGATGTCGCGCTCTCGTTCGCGGTCGGCACGGCGTTCGTCGCGAGCGTTCCGACGTTGCGGCGGATACTCACTCCGCGCGCGTTGCGCCTGCGGGCCGCACGGCGGGCGGGGGAGGCGGCCTTTGCCGCGCTCGGGATCGACAAGACGAGCGGCCGCACCGGCGTCCTGGTGTACGTGGCGCTCTTCGAGCGAACGGCGGTTCTGGTCCCCGATCGCGGGATCCCACAGCCGCTCGTGGCGGGTCCGCTCGCTGCGATTCGGGAGCTTCTGGCGGTTGCCGTCGAGCGCAATGATTTCGAGAGCTTTCTGACGGCGCTCGGTCGCGTGGGGCCGGCCTCTGGTGCGGTGCTGCCGCGACAAGCCAACGACGAGAACGAGCTGTGCGACAACGTGGCCTGATGCTCGGGCTCGCGCGGGTGGTCTCCTGCTCGGCGCGCGTCGTGGGGCTCCTGGTGCTCCTGGGGTTCGTGTTGGTAGCGGGGCTCGCGCTCGCACGACCCGGCGGCGGCCAACACTACAGCGGCGGTTCCCACACGAGCCATTCGAGCGCGAGTCACAGCAACTCGTCGAGCGGCTCGAGCCGCAGCTCTTCATCGAGCAGCTCGAGTCGCAGCTCTTCGTCGG
>DATMCL010000124.1:0-9093 GCA_035558375.1 Polyangiaceae bacterium | reverse complement strand
TTCCTCTGCTTTGGCTTTCAGCTGCTCGGCGGTGGGCGGCAAGACCAGATGAAACGCAATCTGGTCCCCGATGGGCGTCACCTCCGAGATCTCTCCCGGTGTCTCGAAGAGCTTTTGCGGCTCCCCGCCGCCGAACGAAACGCTCTTCAGCACCGACGAAGCCGGCGCGTCGCGTCCTTTGCCCTGCGTGATCTCGGCGTAGTAGAAGGCTTTGCCGTCGAAAGCGGCCGCCGAAGCCCGAGCGGGAGCCGCCTTGCCGAGGCCCTCCAGAATGCGCGTCGTCACGTCGCGACCGCCGCCTTTCTTCGCCGCGGTGAGATCGATGAAGCTCGTCCAGGCGCCGCCGCTCTTCTTGGCTTTCATGAAGATCGGCTCGCCGGGCGATTGCATCAGGAGCTCGTCGCCCGCCTGAAAGAACGGCGTCGTGCCGGGTAGCATCGGTGCTTTCCCCAGGTTGACGACCGCGCCCCCCGCGAGCGGGACGCGCATCATCTCGGTCATGTTGCGGAAGAACACCTGGTCACCGTCGACGAGCACGGCGCGGATGAGGTCTCTATCGCGGTACTTCTGCGGCGGCACGAGGTAGTCGGGCTGCATGATGCAGCCCTCGGGGGACTTGGCTGGAGCCGCAGCGCCCGGGGCTGCCGCTACCGTCGCCGAGGCGTTCGAACCGCTCGGCTGCGGAGCTGCTTCACCGCCGCCGCCCTTGCACGCGATCGACAACACCCCCACGAGCCCTACCGATAGCCACTTCCTCGCCATGTCGAAAGGCTAGTACGCGTGTCCGCCGACGTCTCTCCCTCGTGAGGGAATGAAATGGATGCGCGGACCGAGACTTAGGGTCCGACCCACGTGGCGGTCGAGCCCGTCACGGCATAGGGCGGCGATGCGTTGAGCCCGTCGTCGGTGATCGTGGCCTTGATGGCCGAGGCATCCGTCGTGAAGGTCCACGGGCCGGGCAGTGTCCCCGTGCCGGCGATCGAGATCTCGTCGATCTGAATGACGGTGGGGTTCACGAGCGCGGCCGTGTCCTCCATCGTGTTTGTGTCGTCGGTGTACCACTTGTCGCCCGCGGCGAGCTGCACCGTGACGATCTGCACGTTCATGGGATTGAACGTGTGGTTTTCGTCGGTGGACGAGGGGGACGCGACATCCAGCGTGAAGGTCTTGAAGTCCGTCGTCATGTCGTTGATCGCGTTCCACGCGCCCTGCGCGTACGCGTACTCGTCCGCCGAGCCGTCCTTCACGACGATCAGCAAGCCGCCCGCTTTGCCCGACACCTTGCGCGCCTTCACGCTGATGACGGCCGCGCTCATGTCGGTCGCGCCGTTCAGGTAGATCTCGAAGTACTGACCGGAGTTCCACACGGTGAACGGCACGGAGAGCTCGGCGCAGCCGTCGCCGCACCCGGCGCTCGTGCTGCCCGCCATGCCCGCGGACGCAGTCGTTCCCGCCATGCCGGCGTCGCTCACGGTGCCGCCCGAGCCCGCGCCCACGTCGCCACCCGTTCCCGCTCCACCGGCTCCGCCGGCTCCGCCGGCTCCACCGGACCCGCCGCCACTCATGCCGCCAGCCGGTGCGCCGGCGCCGCTTCCGGCCGTGCCGGTGTCACCCGCCATGGGTGCGCCCGCGCTCGCTCCCGTGCCGGCGCCGCCCGGTGCGCCACCACTCACGCCCGTTCCGCCCATGCCGCCGAGCGCGGGTGTTCCGCCCATGCTCATCACGCCCGTGCCCGCTCCGCCGCCCGTGCCGGTGCCCGCGCCGGGAGCGCCGGCTACCGCACCCGCTGCCATGCCCGCGCTACCGGCATCGTTTTTCGAACCCGAATCGGGCCCTTCCTGCTGACAGGCGAGCGCGAGCGCGGCGACGGACCAAACTGAGGCGCGGGGAAGTCGAAAGTTCATTGCCATCCAGGAGTGAAGTGAAAGGAACCGTGGGCGGTTACTCTGGAGGGACGTACCCGATCGCACGCCAGGCGTGTCGGAGATCGACGAAAAATCTCACGGTTCCGCTGTGAGTGAACCCGAGGGCCGCCAGGATGCGCGTGGCCTCATGTGCAACTCATGCAGCGATCATCGGAAGCCGACTCCGCCCGTCACTCCGACCTGGCTCACGAGCGTGACTGACGCATTGTCGCTCGGCGCTCGCGCCGTGATGGATCGCACGAGCTCGTAGTGGCCCGAGCCCACGCCAAATTTCTCGACCTCGTCGCGCGCGAGCGTGAGCGTCCCCGCGCTGTCGGGTGCCGAGCAGATGCAGAAGCCGTCGTCTCCGCCGATTTGCTGAACCGTCAGCGTGATCCACTCGTCCTCGTCTTCGGGGAGCCACGTGAGATTGAAGTCGCGCGTTCGGTCGAGCACCATGCCCTGGCTGAGGATGTCGGGGGCGAGGCCGTCGAAGCCGGCCCCGGCGCGGATTTCGCCGGCAAAAGCGTGAATGGCATTGCCGTCGGCCGTGACGCGCAGCGTTTGCCCTGGCGCCCACGGCTCGCTGTTGACTAACTCGTAGTCGCTGGCCCCGACGACCCCCCACTGGTTGAGCACCCACGACTTCCGCAGGTGGTTGCTGCTGGGCACGAGCGACACCAGCGCGTGATCGCTCTCGGTCGTCGTCAGCACGATGGTAGCGGCGTTGGGCGGTTGTCGTGGCAGCGCGAGCCCGATCGAGTGATAGCAGCAGCACGTCGAGCACGCGTCGAGCCGCACGCCGTTCCCCCCTTGCGAGAACGCTGCCGTCGACGAGTAGGTCTTGCCCTCTCCATCGCTCATGACGGTCGCGAGCACGACACCGACGTAATCCTCCGTCGCTGGAGCGCCGCCCGACGCCTCGCTGCCTCCGACGCTCGTGCTTCCGGCCGCGGAGCTCTGCGAGCGGCCGCCGCAGCCGACCGTCGTTGCGGTCGCGAAGAGCGCGAGCGCAGTCGCTCCGCAAGCTACCTGTCGCACGAGTGCAAGCGCCGCCGCGGACCCGACCGTCACCGCATCGATTCTGCCTCAAACGACGGACTCAGGCCACGCGCGTGCTTTTCTCTGCCGGTAAACGAAAGTACCCTGCGCTCGTGCGTGGAGTGTCAGCAGCGGTGCGCCGTTTCGCCTTCGCCGGCGTTGGAGCAGTGCTCGCACTCGGTTGCGGCGACGCGAAAGTCCTCAACGGAGGCGTCAAACGGCGGCCGAACATCGTCGTCATCCTCGCGGACGACTTGGGGTTCGGCGACTTCGGTGCCTATGGGGTCCGCTACGGCACGGCGCCGCCCGCGCCGACTCCTCACCTCGACGCGCTCGCGGCCGAGGGCTTGATGTTCACGCAGGCGCACTCCTCGAACGGAGTGTGTACGCCGAGCCGCTACTCGCTTCTGACGGCAAAATACAATTGGCGCGCGTTCAGCAACATCGGGTGGGATTTCGGCGCGCCGGACATCCCGGCCACTGACACGACGCTCGCGGAGTTTCTGAAGACGCAAGGCTACGCCACGGCAGCGTTCGGCAAATGGCACTTGGGCGGGCTTTTCTACGACCGCGCCGGAGTGCCGTACACCGAGCGGTACAACGCCGTCGCCGATCCGGCGGCCGTCGACTGGGAGCACCGCTTGGAAGGTCACGCCGTGGACAACGGCTTCGACATTTTTCGCGGGCTCGCCGTCACCATCAACATGACCCCGTACGTCTACGTGAAGGAAGACCGCATCCAGTACTACGACCCGAGCCTCGGCGCCTTGCGGAACGCGCTGAACACCGACGCGTTCCACAACTTCACGTTGGAAGAGCTCAGCGACGGCTTGACCGTCGGGGCCACGGGCGACGAGGGGCTCGGCGATCCGTCGTACCAGCAGGCCGACGCCGACTCGCTCATGCTCACCGAGGTCGAGAGCTACCTCGGCGAGCGCGCGAACGACCCGGTTCCGTTCTTCGCCTACGTGTGCCCGTACTCGCCGCACTTGCCGTGGCACACTTCGCCGTCGTTCCAAGGGGCGGTCGGCTTCGAGTACGGCGACTGGATGAGCGAATTCGACTCACGGATCGGTCGCATTCTCTCGGCCATCGACGACAACGGTCTCCGCGACGACACCCTCGTGATCCTCACGAGCGACAACGGGCCGGAGGTCGATGCGTTCGTCAACAGTCGCGCGAACGGCCGTGACTCCAACGGCCCTCTGCGAGGCATCAAGCACGACGTGTGGGAGGGCGGAACCCGCGTGCCGCTCGTGGTGCGCTGGCCAGGGCAGGTCGCGGCCCCCGGCACCGTGTCGGACGAGCTCGTCTGGCACGGCGACATCTTCGCGACCATCGCGGCGTATCTCGGCGTCGATCTACCGCCCGACGTGGCGCCCGACGGCGAGAGCTTCATGAACCTCCTTCGCGGACAACGGAAGCCGCCTCAGCGCCGCGACTCGATCGTGGTGGCGTCCCAGTTCGACCATCGCGCCGTCATCACGACCGACGGCTGGAAGCTCATCGACAGCACGGGGGGCGGAGGCTTCGACTATTCGTACGATTCCTCGAACCAGGACATCGCGAGCGCCTTCGGCGTCGATCGCGGCACGCCGAAGCAGCTCTTCCATTTGACGAGCGATCTCGGGGAGGACCAAAACGTGATCGCGTCGCTCACCGACGAAGCGGCCATTCGCGACGACCTCACGAGCAGTACGGGGCGCGACCTCTTGGGCCGCCTCGACCAATACCGGACGACGCTCACGAGCGCGCTCTTCGCGCCGTTCCCCGACAACGACCTCGACGGCCTCTCCAATCGAGAGGAGCACGCGCTCGGGACCGATCCCGACGACGCAGACACCGATCGCGACGGCGCCTCGGACGGCACGGAGGTGCGCGTGCGGCACACGAATCCAAACGCACCCGACTAGAGCGCTTTCGAGGGCGACCCCAAGGCCGAGGAGCGGCGCTACGGGACGATCTTCCAGCGCGGGGCGTGACCTGGTCGGCCGCTGCGGCCTCGGACGGCAGCTTTCCCGCATGCAGCGTGGGCGCGCTCGGCCCCTTCGGTCTCACGAGTAGGATGTCTGCACGCCGCGTGGCGCGCATGGTCATTGCTTGATGAGGAAAGAACCTTTCATCATCACGCTCGCGCTGGCTTTCGGCGTCTCGGCGAGGAGCTCGGCAGCTGGACCACTCGGGCCGCAAGGAACGCCCATCACGACGAGCCGTTACGGCATCGATCTCTACCAAGGTCCGGTGCTCGGCTCCGCGCGCGTGACCGGTCTCTCGGGCGCCGTGACGCCGGTGGCCGAAGGTGCCGACGCAATCCCGTGGAACCCAGCGGCCGTGGCGCTGCGCGCGCCGTATTCGACGACGCGCGCCGATTGGGAGCTCACGGGCGGTCTCACGCTGCCGAGCTACGTGCGCAATACGGATTTCGACAACAACGGCAAGGTGGGCTTCACCTACGACAACTTCGTCTGGGTCATGCTGGGCGCGCTGATTCAGTACGACAAGCTCGCCTTCGGCGTGATCACCTCGTTTCAAAACTACGAGCTTGGCGCGCCGAGCGAGACCGTGGCGCTGCCGGATTCGGGTGAAACGCTTCAAGCCGTGGTGATTCGCCTGCTGCGCATCGAGCCCGTCGTCGGCTACTCCTTCTTCGAAGAGCAGCTTCAGGTCGGCGTCGGCCTCCGTTTGGCTGCTTTCTACGGTGTCGGGCGCACGACGAAGGAGAGCTTCGATTTCGACCACGAGCGGCTGCTCCTGAACTCCAACGCGATCGGCGCGGAGGCGGGCGTGCTCTTCACGCCGCGTCGGCTGCCGTTCCGGTTGGGCGCGGCGCTCCGTTCACCGGCGACGCCGACCGAAGCGGAGCCCGGTCGCATTCCGGCGAACGCCGAGGGCGACCACGTCGTCGGTAGCCTCTACCTGCCGGAGCGCATGGAGCTGCCGTGGGAGGTCGAAGCGGGCGTCGCCGTCCAGCTTTGGCGGCGACCCTTCAACCTGTCGTGGTCGGACGAGGACAAGATGGATCCGCACGAGAGCGAGCCGTACCGCCGCATGGTCAAAGGGTATCCGGAGCCGAGCTACCGCGCCGCGCGGCGGCTCTTGCGCGAACGCTACGCGGCGATCCCGCGCGAGCGCGTGCTGCTCACGCTCGCGGGCTCGTTGGTAGGTCCCGTGGCGAACGCGGTCGGGCTCGAATCGATGCTCGCGCAGCGCGTCGATCGCTCGGGCGAGCGCACCGTCGGCTCGCTGCGCGGCGGCGTCGAAGCCGAAGTCCTGCCGTATTGGCTCGTGCTGCGCGCCGGCTCGTACCTCGAGCCCACGCGCTTTCGCGAAGGAAGCGCGCGGGTGCACGGTACCGGGGGCTTCGACGTGCGTGTGCTGCGCTCGACCATCTTCGGCCTCTTTCCCGACGACACGCTCTTTCGCCTGAGCGTGGCGGTGGACGGAGCCCGCGATTACTTCGGGTGGGGGCTCGGCGCGGGCGTCTTTCATTGAGAGTAAGCTATGCCGCGATGGCCGGGCACATAGCGCTCCTGGGTGACTCGATCTTCGACAATCGGACGTACACGCGGGGCGAGCCCGACGTGGTCACGCACCTCTCTTCGATCCTGCCGCGCGGCTACCGAGCCTCGCTACTCGCGGTCGATGGTGCGATAGCAGCAGGTGTACCGCGGCAACTGAGCGGCGTTACTCCGGACGTGACGAACCTGGTCGTTTCGATGGGTGGGAACGACGCGCTCAGCAACGCAGACCTCCTGGACCTGCCCGTGAGGTCGACGCGCGAAGCCCTCTTGATCTTCGGCGAGCGGGTTAGAGACTTCGAGATCGCGTACCGCTCGTCGATCGGAGCCGTGTTGGAGCTCGGCCGCTCGACGACGGTCTGCACGATTTACGACGGCAATCTCGGCCCGCGCGAGGCGCCCGTCGCGCGCATCGCGCTGATGCTGTTCAACGACGTGATCGTGAGAGTTGCGCACGAGCGGAAGCTCGGTCTCGTGGACCTTCGGCTCGTTTGCACGGAGCCCTCGGACTACGCGAACCCGATCGAGCCATCCGGCTCGGGCGGGGCGAAGATTGCGCGGGCGATCGTGGCATCTTTGGGCTTGCTCCGCTGATCGGGTCTGCCTGGCACCGCTCTTGCGAGCGAGAGCCGTATGACCTCGACGATTCGCGTCGCGCTGAGCGCGGCGGTGGCGAGCGCTATTGCCGCTCTGAGCGCTTGCTCGTCCAACGACGAAGAACGGCGCCCCTGTCCCGAGTGCGTCTATCCCACGGCGGGCCGCACCACGGGCGCGCCAGAGCCGCCTCCGGGCACGGTCACGACGGGGGGGACCGGCACGAACGGCGGCACGGGCGGCTCGAGCGAGACCGGCGGCACGAGCGGCACGATGGGCTTGAGCGGTGCGGGCGGAAGCGTGAGCGGCGCCGGCGGCGACGTCGCGTTCGGCGGCAACGGCGGCGACGTCGGTTTTGCGGGCACCGGAGGGGGTTTGGGCGGGAGCGCTCCGGGCGGAATCTAGCGGGGCGCCGCGCCTCAACGCGGTGATTTCACGCGCCTCGCCGCTCGAAAGCTACCCTCTCGCGGAGGCGCGCGCGATGATCGGGCGGAGCGCGGCGAGCTCGGCGATGCGTGCGGGCTCGGGGAGCAATTCGGCTTCGTCCGCTTCGAGGAGCAGGAGGGCGGGGGTCACGCCCTTGAAGATGCAGGCGCAGACGGCGAGCGCTTTGGAGCCGAGTACTTCGAAATACGCGGTGGGTAGGCCTTCGGCGACGTCCGGTGCGAAGCAGTCGGCGACGCGCTGATCCTTGCCGGCAAGGTACGAGGAGGCTAGCAGCGGGGCGCGCGCGCCGGCGGTCCGTAACGGGAAACGGAGCGCTTGCCGGAGGCCGTCGATGTCGTCGCGCAGGCAGAAGCGCACCACGAGCTCCTGCTTGTTCGGTGTGACGGCGAGGACGAGCGGAGCGGGTACGCGGAGATGCCCAGCGATGATGCGAAGGGCCGTACCGAGCACGGCGTCGGCGGCCTGGCCACGCTCGAGGCTTTGCTTCAACGCGGCGATGCGCTGCTCGAGCGTCTGCGGCTCGGCGTCGGCAGAGTCCTCGGCGCCCGTGGCGGCGGCGGCTTGGCCCGGGACCAAGCGAGCGAGCTCGACGCGGGCCGCCTTGCCCGCGGGCCGCTCTGCAGGAGCCGGGCGCGGTGCATCCTTCTTGTGCGCACCCTTTGCGTGCGGGGCCCGCGCGGCGACGGGGGGCATGGAGGTATTCAGCACGAAGCGGCTCGATTTGAGCTCGTTGCCGAGCAGGCTCGCGTAGCGCTCCTGGAGCGCTGCTTCCACGTTCGTGAGGATCTCGGTCAGGCGCTCGCTGTCGATGCGGACCAGGGTCTCGAACTTGGTGAGCAAGTCGCGAATGGCGCGATCGCGCTTCTCGGGCGGCTCACGCGTGACGAGGTCGCAAACCTGGTTCGCGAAGCTCGCGAGGGCGGTCACGCGATCGGCGCTGCGCTCGAGCTTGCCCGCGGGCGCATCCGCCGCGGACATGGCGTTCACGAGCGGTTCCGGCAGCCGCCAGCTCTTGGCCATCGCCGCACCAAGCTCCTCGAACGACAGGCCGAGCGCGCGCCGAGCCGCCGCAGCGACGGGCGCGCCAGTTTCGACCTCGGCCACGATGGCGTCGTAACGCTCGGGCATGTGCACGAGCACGAGGTGCCGCCCGAGGTTCTTGAACATCGCGGAGACGGTGGCTTCGTCCTCGTTGACGCGCGCGTGGCTCGCGAGGTTTCGCGCAATTTCGCTGCTGACGAGCGCGCTGATCGCGGACTCGCTCGCGCGGTCCGTTCCCTTGCCGGAGCCGCTCGTCTTGAACAGGCTGATGCTCAAAGCGAGCGAGCGGACGCGATCGAAGCCCAAGATCACGATGGCGTGCTGAATGCTGTAGATGCGGCCGCCGAACCGCCGTGCGTAGGTGGCGTTGACGATGCGGAGCAGCTTCGCGGTGAGCGCGTAGTCTTTGAGGATCGACTCGCCGAGCTGCCCTGCCGAGAAGGCGCCGTTCGCGTCGGCCTTGTGGCTCACCTCGCCGACGGTGCGGGCGAACGCGGGGAAATCACCCCGACGCTGCAGCCGAGCCGTCAGCGTGCTGAGCGTGGCCT
>DATMCL010000123.1:0-11105 GCA_035558375.1 Polyangiaceae bacterium | reverse complement strand
GGGTAGTCGGGCGCGTTCGCGTACTCGAAGTACGCCTCATCCATCACGACGATGACCTCGGGCGGCACGCTCGTCAGGAGCTGTTCCACCGCCGCGCGCCCAACGTGGGTCCCCGTGGGGTTGTTCGGATTGGCGACGAACATCACACGCGTCTTCGGCGTCACCGCGGCCGCCATCGCCGGCAGATCGTGCACGTGGTTCTTGAGCGGGACGGCCGTGCACGGCACGCCGCCGGACAGCGCCGCGATCCGGTACACGATGAACGCCGGCTCGCCGAACACGATGTGGTGCTCGGGCGTCGCGAACGCGCGCACCACGAGATCGAGCAGCTCGTTCGAGCCCGCACCCTGGAGCACCTCATCCCGGCCGACCCCGTGAAAGCGCGCGATCCGGTCGCGCAGCGCGTACGCGGCGCCGTCGGGGTAGCGATTCACGCTCGCGAGCGTGTTGCGAGCCGCCTCGACCGCACGCGGGCTCGGGCCGAGCGGGTTCTCGTTCGAGGCGAGCTTCACGGCGTGGGTGATGCCGAGCTCGCGGGCGAGCTCCTCGACGGGCTTGCCCCCTTCGTAAGGAACCAGCGACTCGATGGACGGAATGACGAGCGATGACATCGTTCTGTGCGCGGCGTGAGCGGTGCCGCTCCCGCGTACCCTTGCCCGGCGGGTGGCGCGCGGTCAACCCGGCGCATGCGGCGCGCAGGGCACGCGGATTCGTACCTAGGGCGCGCGCAGGTCGGGGCACGACGACTCGCACGGGGCGGGCGGGAGCGCGGGGGCGACCGGCGCAACGGGCGGCACCTCGCGAAGTGGCCGCTCGCGAGCGCGGGCACCGCCGCACCCAAAGCGCTGGCGGTCGACGCGACGGGTGCGAGCGCGACGCGCTACTCCGCCGCGATCGGGAACGAGCCGAGCACCTTCAGGTACTTGGCGCTGCGCTTGATCGCTTCGAGGGCCGTCGTCACCGACCGCTCCGTCACGTGGGCGCCGAGCTCGACGTAGAACACGTAATCCCAGCTTCCGTGCGGCACCGGACGCGACTGGAGCTTGCGCAGGTTCACGCCGCGATCCGCGAAGTGCTTGAGCACACCGAAGAGCGAACCGGGCGAGTCGTCGACGCTGAAAAGCAGGCACGTCACGTCGTTGCCCGACCGCATCGCGGGGCGCGAGCTCGCGAAGCCGTAGCGCAGCTTCAGGTCCGATTCGTCACGCACGTTGGCTCGCAGCGTGTCGAGCCCGGCGGCGCGACCGACCCGCGGCGAGACCAGCGCGGCGGCGTTCGGCTCGTCGCGGGCGAGCTCCGCCGCCACGACCGGCGAGCGCACGTCGATCACGCTCGCGCGCGGCAGCTCCGTATCGAGGAAGCGCTGGCAGGCGGCCTGGCCGAGCGCCGTCGCGTAGACGTGCTCGACGGCACCGAGATCGGTCGTCTTCGACATCAGATCGATCGATGCCGAGACGACGCGCTCGCCGACCATCATCAAATCCGTCTCCGAGAGCGCCGTGATCGACGGCTGGACGAGCCCGTCCACCGAAGACTCGTAGGGGAAAACGGCGACGGCGACCCGCCCGCGCACCACTTCATCCAGCGCTTCGGCGATACCCGGTGTCGCGACGTAGCGAGCCGTCGCCCCAAAGTGCAGCAGAGCCGCCTCCTGGCAGAAGCCGCCGTCCGGTCCGACGAACGCCACCGCGAGCGGCTGCTCGAGCGCGCGCGCTGCGGCGCGGATCTGCCCGAAGATCGCACGCACGCTCTCCGGCGGCATGTCGCCGGCACCGGCACGCACGAGGCTCTCGAGCCACTCGCGCTCGCCAAGGTCCGCGCTCAGCTCTCCACCGGCTCGCTCCGCCAGGCCGCGCGACACCCGCGCGCGGGCGTCGAGCTGCGCGAGGATCTCTCGATCGATGTCCGCGAGCTTGTCGCGGAGATCCGAACGGTCGCGACGCTCGTCGGTCATCGTGGTCTCCTCAGGCGCCGGAAGGCGCGCCTGCTGCCTTCGACCCGCTGGCGGCCCCTGACGTTGGGGTGCTACCGCCGGTCGATCCCGATCCCGAGCTGCTCGACCCCGAGGAGCCCTTGTCGGTGCCCTTGGTGCTCGTATCCGTCGCGCCGTCCTTCTTCGGAGCGCTGCCGTCCTTCGCGGCGCTGCTGTCGCTCGCCTTCGTGTCGGCGTCGCCGCCCGTCTTCTTGGGCGCGCTCCCGTAAAGATCGGAGTACCAGCCGCCGCCCTTCAAGATGAAGCCGGCCCCGCCGGAGACCTGTCGCTTGGCGGCCTCCGCGTGGCACTCGGGGCAGGTGGTGAGGGGCGCGGCGCTGATGGACTGCTCGGCTTCCCAGGCGTGTCCACAGGCGGTGCAGAGGTACTCGTACGTCATCCGGATTCAGAACCCTTCGATACCCTGACCAAATGCGTCGCAAAGGGCCACCTGTCAACCGGAAGATAACTGAACACCCACTCAGTTGGAGAGCGCACGCGAGCCCGAATTTCCTGCGGCGATTGCTGATCAAAGGCCTTGTGTGCATCCGTTCAGCGGAGTAGAAACGAGACTGACGCGGCGTGACGCTACATGGCGCTACGTTGCGTGGCTCCCGGTCGGCCCGCTAGCCCGGCCTTTTCACTGCTATAACCAATGCGGTCGGCGTAGGAAACGGGGTTTTCGTAGCGATGCACATCAAGAAGCTCGATATCGCGGGGTTCAAGTCGTTCGTCGACCGGACCGCCATCCATTTCGACCATGACGTGGTCGGCATCGTCGGTCCCAACGGCTGCGGCAAGTCGAACGTCGTGGACGCCATCCGCTGGTGCCTCGGCGAGCAGAGCGCGAAGCACCTGCGCGGCAAGTCGATGGAGGACGTGATCTTCAACGGCTCCGAGTCGCGCGGGCCGCACGGCATGGCCGAGGTGACGATCACCTTCGACAACACGAACCCCGAGTACGCCGCCACCCTGCCGCCCGAGTTCCGCGACTACCCCGAGATCGCGATCACGCGGCGCCTCTTCCGCGACGGCACGAGCGAGTACCTCATCAACAAGACGCAGGTGCGCCTGCGCGACATCACCGAGCTCTTCCTCGGTACCGGCGTCGGTACCAAGGCGTATTCGATCGTCGAGCAGGGCCGCATCGGTCAGATCGTGAGCGCGCGTCCCGAAGACCGCCGCCTCTTCACCGACGAGGCCGCCCGCATCACCAAGTACAAGCAGCGCCGCAAGATGGCGGAGCGCAAGATGGAGCTCACGCGCCAGAACCTCCTGCGCGTGACCGACATCATCTCGGAGATCGACCGCAACCGCGCTTCGCTGAAGCGCCAGGTCGCCAAGGCAGAGCGCTTCATCGACTACCGGCGCGAGCTCGAAGACCTCGTTTTGCTCGATGCTTCGCACAAATATTTGGAGCTCACCGTCACACGCAACGTGGCCGACGAAGGCCATCAAACCGCACGGGAAGCCCTCGCCCAGGCGCGGGCGGAGCTGCGCGACGCGGAGGCCATTCTCGACGCCGAGCGCGCCCAGGCCGCCGGCATCGAAGCGAGCAACGAAGAAGCGACCCGCTCGGCGTTCGACGCCGACAACCAGGTCTCGAGCCTGCAGGCCGAGATCGAGCGCGCGAAGGAGCGCCTCACCTTCCTCGACCACCGCTTGATGGGCGGCAACCTCGAGCTCGAGAGCAGCCTCGGCAAGATCCGGGAGCTCGAGTCCGAGCAGAGCCAGATCATCATCAGGGTCGAAGAGCTCGGCACCGACGAGCGTGCTCGCGAAGCGGACGCCCTGCGCGAGACCGAGTCGCTCGCCTCGCTGCAGTCCGACGAAGCACGCGCGAGCGCGGCGGTGCTCGAGGTGCGCAAGAGCACCGGCGAGCTTTCGGCGCGGGTTGCGGCGCAAGGCGCGCGGCTGGACGGCATCACCCAGCGGCGCAACGAAGGTCGCGCGCGGCGTGACCGGCTCGGTCAAGAGCGCGACACGCTCGAGGGCGAGCACACGGACGCGACGGCGCGCAAGCAAGCGCTCGAGCGCTCGGTCGCCGAGCTCGCCGAGGGCAAGCGTCTGACGGCGACGGAGCGTCAGGCGCTCGAGACCGAGAACGAAGGCTTGAGGTCCCGCCAGCTCGAGAGCGAGCGCGCGGTCGACGCCGCGAAGAACGAGCTGTCCCTGCGCCGGAATCGGCTGCGGGCGCTCGAGGACCTGCACCGCCGGCTCGAGGGTGTCGGTGCCGGCGCGCGCGCGCTGCTCGGTAAGGGCGACGCTCGCGTGCTCGGCCTGGTCGCCGACCGCATCGACACGCCGGAGGAGCTGACGCACGCGGTGGCCGGGCTGCTCGGCAGCCGGCTTTCGTGCGTGGTCGTGAGCGACCGCGGCGCTGGGCTCGAGCTGCTCGACGAGCTTCGCCGGAGCGAGCGGGGGCGTGCCGAAGTGCTCGCCTCGCGGCCGCCGTACGTGGCGGGCGCGCACGAGGCCGTGAACGAGCCCGGCGTGCTCGGCCGGCTCATCGACAAGCTCGGTTTTGCCGAAGCGGACGAAGCGCTCGTGCGGAGCCTCGTCGGCGACGCGCTGCTCGTCGAGACCGCGGAAGCGGCGCTCAACGTCGTGATGGCGCGTCCGGGCGTGACGGCAGTCGCGCTCGACGGCACCGTGGCTCACCCCGACGGCGTCGTGAGCGGCGGCAGCGGCGACGGCGTCGCGAGCGCAATGCTCGAGCAAAAGCGCGAGATGCACCTGCTCACCGAAGAGGTCGCGCGCTTGGAAGCCGAAGCGACGCGCACGGCGACGGAGCACAATGCCCTGCGCGCGCGGCTCTCCGAGGTCGGGACGGCGCTCGAGAAGGCGCGTCAGTTCGCGCACGAGGGCGAGCTTGCGCACGTGACGGCGGAGAAGGACCTCGCGCGGACGTCGGGCGACATCGAGCGCATCGGGGCGCGCCGCAACGCGGTCGCGGGCGAGCTCGGCGAGCTCGATCGCTCGCTCGAGGAAGGCGAGCGCGCGGAGGCGACGTGCCGGAGCGAGCTCGACACGTCGAGCGCGGAGCTCGAAAGCGCGAACCACGCCCTCGCCAAGGCCGAGGAGACCGCGGGCGCCTGGCGCGAGCGCGTCGCGGCCCAGAGCACGCTCGTCACCGAGCGGCGCGTGCGCCTCGCGCAGGTGAAGGAGCAGTCCGGCGCCGCGCGCGAAGCGGCCGCACGCATCGAAACCTCGCTCGTCGAGCTTCGGACGCGCAGCGATGCGCTCCAGCAGGAGCTCACCGAGGCCGCCGCGAGCTACGGCGAAACCGCCGCCGCGATCGTGCTCACGCGCGAAGCCCGCGGCGAGGCCGTCATCGCCGCCCGCACGGCGCACGAAGCGCTCGACCAGGCGCGCGTCCGCCTCGAGCAGGCACGCCAGTCGCTCGCCACGCTCGAGACGAGCCTGCGCACCGTGCGTGAGAGCCTCGAGCAGCACGACGAGGTGTGCCGCGCCCACGAGCTCACGCTGCAGCGCATCGGCATCGAGCTCCAGCACCTGCTCGGCTCGATCAAGGAGCGCTTCCGCGGGCTCGACCTCTTGCGCGTGGTCGGCGATTACCACGCCCGTCCCCTGCCGGACGACGACCAGCGCCGCCGCATCGACGAGCTCACGCAGCTCATCGATCGCATGGGCCCCGTGAACCTCGACGCCCGTGCCGAGCACGAGCAGGCCGAGAAGCGCTTCCACGAGCTCAACGACCAGAAGGTCGACATCGACAAGGCGCTCGAGGAGCTCGATCGCGCCATCCGCATGATGAACAAGGAGTCGCGCCGCCGGTTCCGCGAGACGTTCGACTCCGTCAACGCCCTGTTCAAGAAGACGTTCTCGCGCCTGTTCCGCGGCGGCCGCGCGGAGCTCCTGCTGACGGACAGCGAGGATCTCCTCGGCGCCGGCGTCGAGATCGTGGCGCAGCCGCCCGGCAAGAAGCTCGGCAACATCGAGCTCATGAGCGGTGGCGAGAAGGCGCTCACGGCCGTCTCGCTGATCTTCGCGATCTTCCAGCACCGCCCCTCCCCGTTCTGCATCTTGGACGAGGTCGACGCTCCGCTCGACGAGGCGAACGTCGCTCGTTACAACGAGCAGATCCGCGCGCTCACGAGCCAATCGCAGTTCATCCTCATCACGCACATCAAGAAGACGATGCAGAGCACCGACGTGCTCTACGGCGTGACCATGGGCGAGCCCGGCGTGTCCCGCATCGTGAGCGTCAAGATCAACGAGAACGCCGTCGCGCGCAGCGACAATCTCGCTCAGGCAACGCGCTCCGTCGGCACCGAGCAAACGGGCGTCCAGGTCGCGTAAGGCGAGCTACGGGGCGCGGCGCGGGTCGCGAGCCGCGAGCTCAGTCGCAGTCGGGCGTGCCAAGGCCCGTGAGGTCGTCGAGAGGATGGCTCTGCCATTCGAGCGACGGGTCGAACGGATCCGTGGCGACGCTGTCGCCGTGGGTCACCGAGCAGCGGCGGCGGAGGGTTTGGTCGGCGGTACTCGCGCCTGAGCCGGACCACGCGGTGCCCGGGTCGACGCCGACTTGACCGATGGCGTCGAGCACGACGTCGTCGCACTCCAGCGTTACCGCGTCGTTGCCGCTGAAGGTGACGCCGAATTTGCGGTCGCACACCGAATCGAGCTCTTCGGCGAGCTCTTTCGAGCAGATCACGTACGTGTGATCGGCGGCGAGCTCGCCCGCGAGCGCAGCGCTCGTTTTGCCGGTCGTCGCGCCATTCGAGTAGAGGACGATCGCGCAGCCCTCGAGCGAGCTCGTGGTTAGGGCGCGCAGCTCGAGCGCCTTTCCCGCCGAGCCTTCGACGTATTCGCTGAAGAGGAGCTGGTGTTCGCCAGGACCGCTGGCACCACCGCCACCGCTGTCGTGCTCACCGCTACTTCCGCCACCGGCGCGTCCGGCAGTCCCACCACGCGCAAGAGTGCCGCCCGCTCCTGCGTTGCCGCCGTGTCCGCTCGCGCCTGCTGAGCCGCCCAGGCCACCGGTACCGCCCCCGGCCTTCCCCGCCGCCGCACTGCCGCCACGACCCGCGCGCTCATTCGCGCCGCCGGACGGTGGGCTCGTACCACTGTCACCCGCATCGCCGACGAGAAAGGCACCGCCCTGCCCTGCGAGCGCGTCGTCGCCCTTCGATGGCGAGGACGTTGCGCTCCCTCGCGAGGTGTCGTTCGAATCGAGCGACGCTTGCGCATCGCCGCCGCTCGCGGTCGGACCCCAGTCGCTGGTCGGCTCCTTGCGGGGCGGTGAAGACGAGGGCCGGCCCGCTTCGCCCGTGCCCGCGTCGTAGCTGAAGCCGGCCATGCCCGCGCTGCTGCGATGAGGTGCTCCTCCGTAATCCCGCGGCGCGAAGCCGCCGCAACCGAGCGTGATGAGAGTCCACCCGAGAGCAATTGTGCGCGGCGATTTTTCCATGCGCGGTGATCGGACAGCCGCGTGCTCGGTTGCGTCCGCGCGCTCTCACCACGCTCTCAGCCGACCTTTCGGCAGAGAACGGAATTTGTCACGCCGGGCGCTCGCCCTGGGTTGCCTGAGGGCCGTGCTACGTTGTTACACTCTTCAGCGATGCGAACTCGTTCTTGGTTTGTGCACGGGGCGCGCCTGGTCGTGCCGACGGTCGTCCTCTCCGCCTATGGCTGCGCCGCGGGCGAACTGCAGCCGGGGACCGAGGCCGAGGCGGGCTCGGGTGGCTCGTCCGCCCACGCAGGCGGCGGAACGTCGGCAGCGGCGGGAACGTCTTCGGGTGCGCGCGGGGGCTCCGCTGGGGCCACGTCGAACGGCGGCAGCAGCGGAGCGACGGCCGGCTCGGCCGGCGCGGGCGCGACGGGCGGCACCTCGACGGGCGGCAGCGGAACGGGCGGCAGCGCCGGGATGGCTACGGGCGGAGGCGCGGGCAGCGCGGCCGCCGCGGGCGGCACGGGCGGCTCAGGTGCGGGCGCGGGCGCAGGCGGAACGGCCGGAATGAGCGCTGGCGGCACGGCAGGCGTGGGCGCCGCCTCGGGCGCCGGCGGAAGCGTCGTCGATCCCTGCGCCACGGTGACGTGCGGCACGGGGCAGACGTGCATGAACGGCACCTGCATGTGCATGACGGGCATGCTCTGCGGCACCACGTGCGTGGACACGCAGGCCGACCAGGCCAACTGCGGGGGGTGCGGCACCGCGTGCGCAGCGGACGGCAGCTGCGTCGACGGCAAATGCGTGAACCCGATGTGCAACGCCGACACCATGGTGCGCAGCGGCCACATCACGCACTACACGCTCGCGACGAGCATGGTCGCGTGCCACTACCCCACGAGCTCCCTGCCCCAGTACTACGGCGCGATGAACGAGTACGACTGGAACACGGCGGGCGTCTGCGGCGCATGCGTGGAAATCACCAACGGCGGCAACAAGCTCGTCGTGCAGATCGTCGACCAGTGTCCGTACAAGGGCAACGAGCAGTGGTGCTTCCAGGGCAGTCACCACATCGATCTGAACAACGCCGCCAACAGCGCGATCAACGGCAATAGCAACCCCGCCGTGACCTGGAAGTTCGTGAGCTGCTCCTCGATCACGGGCAACTTGAAGTACTACTTCGATTCGGCCTCGCAGCAGTACTACCTCGCGGTCACGCCGATGAATCACAAGAACCCGCTCGCCAAGGTCGAGGTGAAGAAGGCCGGGGCGTACACGGCGCTCACGCGCAACAACTCGAACATGTACGAGCTCAAGGACGGCGCGGGCACCGGCGCCCTCAGCTTCCGCCTCACCGACATCTACAACCACGTCATCACCGACACGGTGACGATGAATCCCGGTCAGACCGTCGAGGGTATGAAACAGTTCGCCGCCTGCCCGTGAGCAGGCGACGTCACTCGGTCGCGGGCACGGCGCCGTTCGCCGCCGGCAGGTGACGTTCAGCCGCCCGGGCGACCGGCAGTCGTCTGGGCCGCCATCGTCCCGGCGGCGTTGCTCATGCCGGCGGCGGCCGGGGCGCCACCTGCGCTCGGCGGGGCACCAGCCGTGTTGCTCGGCGCGCCCGAAGAGCCCGTCGAGCCGGTCGAACCGGTTCCACCGCTGCCGCTCATCGTTTGCGTCTGACCGCGCTTCGGGTTCGGCGCCGGCTTGCAGTGCTGGGTGTCACCCTGAGCGTTGCCACAGACGAGGCCTTGGTCCTCGCACTCGTCGTCGACCTTGCACGGGATGCGACAGGCGTGGTCGTAGCAGTCCTCGTTATTGCGGCAGTCGTCGTCGGAGGCGCAACCGTAGTACCCGACGCAGATCCCGCCGCTGCACTCGTGACCGCCCTGGCAGCTACTGTTGTCGAAGCACTCGGGGCCGCTCTTCGCAGGGTCGTCGCCGCCGCCGCTCACGCAGCCGAAGGCAAGCGCACCGAGGAGTACCAAGAATGATCCGACATGTCGTTCTCTCATCGTCATCCCTGTTGCAAGCCCCGTCTAAAAAATGATTCCGGGATTCCTAGCGGATCGAACGCGATCGAGCAAGGCTCGGTCGGTTGTTCGTCCGGTCAGACTCTCCCGTGTGCATCAAGCAAGGTTGGTGGCCGACCGAGTAATTCCCAGGCAGAGCGACGTTAGATCTCCGGGAGGCCGAATTTAGAGGATAGCAGGGCCGTGCGGCAGAATCGAGCACCGGGAATCGTGAAGTTTTTTCGTTTCACCGAAAATCTCGAGACACATGTGAAATGTCTCGCCCGGGGACGCCACGCGCGTCGAGGCGCTCGAGCTTTCGCACTTTTACGTGAATGACGCTCGGCTCTTTCCCGGGCGTGCGGGGCGACCGCTCGACCTCTCCATGCGCGAGCATCAGCGTCGAATGCAACGCCGTCCAGAGCTCGGTCTCGAAGACTTGGCGAAATAGGATCAAGTTAGCGAAGCCCGTCTCATCCTCGAGGGTAATGAACACGACGCCTTTCGCGGTCCCCGGCTGCTGGCGCGTGATGACGACGCCCGCGACGCTCACGGGCATTCCATGCGGCGCCTCGACGAGCTCGGCAGCGCTCGTGACGCCACGTTCCTTGAGCTCGCCACGGAGATGATTGAGCGGGTGATCGTCCACGCTGAGGCGTTTTCTCCGGTAATCGAAGAGCAGCTGCTCGGCGGGCGCGAGCGGCGGCAAGACGACCGTGGGCTCGTCGAAGCGCGCGGTCTCGAACAAACCGTGCACGCGGGGAGCGTGCGCACGGAAGAGCGCCTGCCGTCGACCCTGCACGAGACTTTCGAACGCACCCGCTTCGGCGAGCGCGTCGATCTCTCCCTGGTGCATGCGGCTCTTCCGTAAGCACTCGTCGAGGCTCGTGAACGGTCGCTCGGCCATGATCAGGCGCGCGCTCTCCTCGCGAACCGTCTGCACCTGACGCAGGCCGAGCCGGAGCGCTGGTCGTTTCTGCTCGTCCCGAACGCCGGAGCCACTCGCGGAGCAGGGTGGCGTCGCGGGGGGCTCGAGCGTCGAGTCCCAGTCGCTCTTCGAAACGTCGACGTCCCTCACCTCCACGCCGTGACGGCGCGCGTCGTTCACGATGGTGGACGCCGAGTAAAACCCCATCGGCTGTGAGTTCAGGAGCGCACAGGCGAAATGGGCCGGATAGTGCGCCTTTTGCCAGGACGAGAGGTACACGAGCAGGGCGAACGACGCGGCGTGCGACTCCGGAAAGCCGTAGTCGCCGAAACCCTTGATCTGCTCGAACAGCGCTGCTCCGAATTCTCGCGAGATGCCGCGCTCGGCGAAGCCCGCGAGCAGCCGATCGCGGTGGCGCATGAGCCGCCCCGTGCGACGCCAAGCCGCCATGTCGCGCCGGAGCTGGTCCGCTTCCCCCGCGGTGTAGCCGGCGCCCGTGATGGCGATCTGCATGACCTGCTCTTGAAAGAGCGGGACGCCGAGCGTTCGCTCGAGAATGGGAACGAGCGCGGGGTGCGGGTACGTCACCGGCTCTTCCCCGCAACGACGGCGGAGATACGGGTGCACCATGCCGCCTTGGATCGGACCCGGTCGCACGATCGCGACCTCGACGACGAGGTCGTAGAACCTGCGAGGCTTGAGTCGCGGCAGCATCGCCATCTGCGCGCGACTTTCGATCTGAAAGACGCCCACGGTGTCGGCACGTCCGACCATGGC
>DATMCL010000122.1:0-7853 GCA_035558375.1 Polyangiaceae bacterium | reverse complement strand
GCCTGCGTGGCTCACGAATCCGGCGAAGAAGCAGGCGTACTCGTTGCGAGAGAACGGCGCGTTGTACCTGCTGGTTCGCTGATCGGAACGAGAGCGAGCCAGGGGCAGAGTCAGGGGTCGGGGCAAAGTCAGGGGCAGAGTCGGGGGCAGGGGCAGGGTTCGGAAGCGCCTGTAGTCGTCTGTATATCGCACCGGCGGGCGCAAGCCCGCCCGGACCGAGCCAGTGGTCTTGGAAGAACAGATCGCCAGGCTCAGCACCGGTCACAGCCCAACACGACGAACCGGCGAGGCCGGGTGATGCTGCTTCGACCGAGCGCCAAGGTCGCCAAGCGCCACCCGTTGCGTCTGGCTCTCCCCGGCCTCGCCGGTTCCAGGATCCTGGACAAGAAATCCAAAATCCAGGACTCACCTGCATAAAGTGACTATGTGCGTGTGACAATGATGTCCGAGTGATTTCGATTTTGAACGTCGATCTCTAAAGCAGGCGCGCGACGCAACCGTTGGGACGCCTGAGACAGATGCGCGCGCTCCGACTCTCGACGATGACACTCCTCGTACTGACTGCCGCGGCGTGGAGCCCGAGTGCGAGCGCAGAGCCGTCGGGGGCCGCCGTCAGCACCGATCTGATGCAGCTCCTGCCGGTCGAGCTCACCGCCTTCGGCGACATTCGTTACCGCTTCATCTCGCCCGGTCTCGACGAGTTCGAGATCGGATCCGTCGAGCTCGACTCCGCGCTCCAACTCTCGCCGCACGTGATGGTGTCGGCCGCGTTCGCTTATTCTCCGGCTGAAGACAAGGTCGGTCTCGGCGCGTTCACGGTCGACGGCTCGCTGCTCGGGCCCGAGAAGAAGCACCTATTTCGCACCAAGCTTTTGCAGGATTCCGGCGTGGTTTTCGGCAAATTCGACGTGCCGTTCGGACTCGCCTACCTCGAATACCCGGCCACGGAGAATCGCTTCGTCGACCTCCCCCACGTCGTGATGGCCACACACGGAGGCTGGAACGACATCGGCGGCCAGGCCTACGCCATCGCCGACCATTTCGATCTCACGCTCTACCTCGTGAACGCCCAGGCGCTCGAGAGCGAGGAGATGGTCGCCATCGGCAAATTCGCCCAGCACTCCTACGGCGGGCGCGTCGGGCTCAAGCCCGTCTCGGGCCTCTCGCTCGGCGCTTCCGTCGCGGAAGTCACGGGACCACTCGACACGGGGATGTGGGGCGCCGACGTCTCCGCGACCGCCGGGCCCATCGTCCTCAAGAACGAATACATCCTGCGCACGCCCAGCGACGGTCCCACGGTGCAAGGCGGCTACACGCAAGGGCTCGCGAAGATCGGCGCGTTCTTCGCGGGGGCGCGCTACGAGACGACGCTCACCGACGGGGCGATCAGCGATACGTCCGGCGCGATCACGCTCGGGGCCGAGGTTTTCCCGCAGGCGGAAATCCGCATCGCCCATCTCCGTTCGTTCGAGTCCGACAGTCAAACCACCTACCTACAGCTCGTCGGCGGCAGCATCTGGCAACCGACCGGCCTTCGCCGCTGAAACCCCGAGGGATCATGTCGATTTTCAATCAGCTCAAGCTCGTCCACAAGCTGCTCGGCATCTGCCTGGTCGCGTTCCTCGCGCTCGGCGTGGTCACCGCGGTCGCCTATCGGAGCCTGCGCGTGAGCGACGTGAGCGGGCGGCTCGTCAACGCGAACGCCGTGCAGCGCGCCCAGATGGACGCCGACATGATGCACGACGCCATCCGCGCCGACGTGGCGCTCTGTAGCGTGACCAAGGATCCGTCCGAGGTCAGGGACGGCGTGAAGTCGATCGGCGAGCACGTCGACCGCATGCGCGAGGACATGGGCAAGGTCAGGCAGAGCCCGGAGCCCGAGGTTCAGCGTGCGACCCTGGACACTGCCGCGCCGCTGCGCACCTACTTCGAGGAAGCCGAGCGCTACGCGCAGGCGACGACGGGGAAGATCGGCGTCCAGCCGTCTCCCTCCTTCAACGAAGCCTTCGAGGCGCTCGAGGACAAGATGGGCAAGCTCGGGGACTCGATCGACGTCTCCACGCGCCGCATCGCGGCCGAAGCCGGGAGCGCGCGCTCCTCGGCCACCGAGGTGAATCTCTGGGTCTCGGGCCTGTGCGGCGTGGTGCTTTTGGTCCTCTGCCTGCTGCTCGTGAGCTCGATTCGCCGCCCGCTCGGGGCCATGGCGACCGTTGCGCGAGCGGTCGCCGCGGGCGACATCCAGCAGACGCTCACGGCCGCGTCCGCCGACGAAATCGGCGATCTGGTGCGCGCGCTCGGTCAGATGATCGACTACATCCGCGAGACGGCGACGGCCGCGGAGGCGCTCGGGCGCGGCGATCTCGAGGTGAGCGTCACCCCTCGCTCCGACAAGGACACGCTCGGCAAGAGCTTCGTGGCGATGAAGCAGAGCCTCGCGCGGCTCGTGAAGGACTCGAACGTCCTCATTCAGGGTGCGCGCGCGGGCGATCTCGCGCGGCGCGCCGACGTCGCCGGCCTCTCGGGCGCCTTCAAGGAGATGCTCGAAGGCCAGAACGCGCTGCTCGCCGCCGTGGGCGCGCCCCTCGCCGAAGCCAAGGCGGTGCTCGCCCGCGTCGAAGGTCGCGATCTGACGGCGCGCATGAGCGGGGACTATGCGGGCGACTTCGCCATCATCAAGGGCTCCTTGAACAGCGCCCTCGAGACCCTCGAGCAAGCGCTCAGCGAAGTGGCGAGCGTCGCCGACGGCGTCGCCTCGGCAGCCCAGCAAATCACGACCGGCAGCACGGATCTCGCAGAGACCGTGGCGGCCCAGCTCGCCACGATCGAGAAGATCACGGGCGAGCTCGGCGACACGACGAAGATGAGCAAGCAGAACGCGTCGAACGCGGAAGGATCGCGCACGCACGCCGTGGACGCCATGACGAGCGCCGAAAAAGGCTCGGAAGGCATGCGGCGGCTCTCCGTCGCCGTGGAATCGATGAAGGCGGCCGCCGACGAGACCGCGAAGATCGTGCGCACCATCGACGAGATCGCCTTCCAGACGAATCTGCTCTCGCTCAATGCCGCGGTCGAAGCGGCACGCGCCGGCGACGCCGGACGCGGCTTCGCGGTGGTGGCCGAAGAAGTGCGAACACTGGCGATGCGCAGCGCGGACGCGGCGCGCAACACGACGCAAGTCATCGAGCGCTCGCTCAAGAAAGCGGAGGAAGGCGTGCTCTTGAACCGCGACGCCTCCGTGGCATTCGACGCTATTTTCGAGCAGGTGAAGAAGATTTCCCAAGCGATGGCCGACATTGCGGAGTCCTCTCAGAAGCAGCACGCCGGCGTGGCGCGCGTGACCTCGTCCGCCGGCACGATCCGCGACGGCGCGCAGAGCGGCGCCGCGACGGCCGAAGAGACGGCCGCGGCCGCCACCGAGCTCGCCGCTCAAGCCGCGTCGATGCGCGAGATGACCGCGACGTTCCGCCTCGGCGGCTCGCGACCGAACGCACCGCGTCACGGCGCAGGGGCCGGCACGGGCCACGCCACGAACGGTCGCACCGGCAGTGCGACGCGAAACGGCCACTCGAACGGTAACGGTCACGCCTACTCGAACGGCAACGGCTTCGCGCATTCGGCCCTGAACGAGCTGGCCTGAAGCCAGGGCCGAAGCCGGCTAGAGTAGCGATCCCATGCGGTTAGCGGTTCTCGCGGCGTCGTCTTACGCCGCGTGCCAGAGGCTCCCCGAGGTCTCCGGCGCGACTCTGAATCTCGACGTGCTCGCGCAGCGCTTGTCCGAATCGGACGCGGGCTACACGGTGCACGCCTTTCGCGCCGAGCGCGGGCTCGCCGAGGCGCTCGAGCAGGTGCTCGCGAATGCGCCCGAGCCCGTCGAAGCGCTGTTGTTCTACTTCTCCGGGTACGCGGTCGTCGCCGACGAGCGTGGCCCCGCGCTCCTGCTCGATGGAGAGCGCTTGGCGTCGCTCTCCTTCAAACGACTGCGCCGCGTGCTCGACGAGCGGGCACGGAACGCCTTCCTCGTGCTCGACACCCTCTCCGCGTTCGACGCCGTGACACCGTCGGAGGAGGCTGCGCGCGTGCTCGCGACGGCGCTCGAGCCGGGCAGCACCCCGGTGCACTGCCTGGTCGCCAATCGACCGGAGACGACCGCCGACGAGCGCTCGCCCTTCACGAGCCTGCTCGAGCTCGTCCTCGACTGGCAGACGACGCGGACGGAGCCGCTCGGCGCGGAAGAGCTCGTCTCGCTGCTGCGGGCCGAGGCAGCGCTGTTTTCCGCGCTGCCGGCGCTCGAGTACGTGCCGGCAAGTGAGCCGTTCGCCGTCCTCGTCGGTTCGCGCCCGACGAGTCTCTTTCCCGAAGCGCCGCCGCTGGAACCGGTGCCGGACCCGACGCGCGTCGGCGCAGAGGAGCGCTCGCGCGCGCTCGAAGCCAGCGTGACCGCGGAGGTCGAGGGGGATCTCGCGAAGGCGCTCGAGCAGGCGCGCATCGCCGTGCGCGGCGACGCGCGCGACGTGAGCACGCTCGAGTGGACGCTCGAGCTCTTGGAGCGCTCGGGCAAGCCGGACGGCGTCTACAACGCCCTCTGCGCGCTCGAGCTCGCGGGCGGCGGCGCCGGCGAATCCCAGCACGCGATCGTGGCCGCTCACCGGCCCGAAGGGCTCTTGGCCGCACAAGGTGTCGTCACCGAGGGGGATTGGCTCGCGAATCTCTTGTGCCCGGAGCGCGATACGACCACGGCCGAGCTCGTGCGCGCGCTCGGGGACGGCGCGGTCGAGCTCGGCCTCGAAACGGCTCAGCGCAAGCGCCGCGCCGTGGCGCTCGATCCGGCAACCGAGCAAGATCCGGAGAAGAGCACGACCACGCTCGCACGCACGCTCGTGTGGTCGGCCCGCGTCCTCGGGCTACCGCGCCCGAAGCTCCATGTGCGCGACGCCGTGCCGGGCGAGCTCGCGGTCGCGGACGTGAAGGCGGCGACGGTGCTCGCGAGCAAGGCGCTCGGGAGCGGCCTCTCGCTCCCGGAGCTCGCGTTTCGTTGGGCGCGCGCGCTCGTGTACCTCCGGCCGGAGCTGCGCCTGCTCGCGCATTTCTCGGGTCCGGGCGAGCTCGAAGCGCTCGGGCGCGCCGCCGTCGCACTCGTCGCGACCGGAAGCACCCCGCGCCTGGACGGCGACGCCAAGCTCCTTCTGCGCGGGCTTCGGCGGCATCTGCAAGGTCCGGTGCTCACGCGGCTCCGCGACGCGATCGGCCCGAGCTCCGCCGCGGACGTGAGCACCCGCCTGAGGCTCTGGGCGCAGAGCGCCGAGCTCGTCGCGGGACGCGCCGGGCTGCTCGCATGCGGCAACCTGGATTTGGCCGCAAAAGTCACCGAGCGCGCGCCGCTCGCCAGCGTTTCCGCGGCCGACCAGGTCGCGGATCTCGTCGCCTACTCGCTCCGCGACGAGTACTCCGCGCTGCGCGCGCGCCTCGGAGTCGCCGTCACGGCCTTGGGCACGCCCGAGCCGCCTCAGGCACGAAACTAGTTCGCGCAGTACTCCGCGGGGGCGCACGCGCCGTCGTCGACGTTCTGCAGCTGGACGCAGCAGCCGGTCTCGCACTCATCGCTCGTCTTGCAGGACGGAACGCACGTGTCGAGGTCGGAGATGCAATAGCCCGCGCCGCTCAGGTAGCTGCAGCAGTCGCCATTTTGCGTGCACGCGTCCCCATCGTCGAGGCAAGTGTCCGCGCAGATCGAAGCCGGGGCGCACGCAGAGCCGCCGCCCTGGAGCCCCGCACAGCAGCCGGTCGCGCAGTCGCTATGGAGCTCGCAACCGGACGCGCACGTGCTGGCCACGCACACGCCGTTGTTCGTCGTGAAGCTGCAGCAATCGCCATTCTGCGTGCAGGACGCTCCGTCCTCGATGCACGCGCCACCGGTGCCGGAGCTGCCGCCCTTACCCGAGGTGCCACCCGTGCTCGTGCCGCTCGACCCGCCCTTGCCGGCCGTGCCGCCGTTACCCGAGGTGCCGCCTTTGGCGCCCGCGCCCGATTCGCCGCCGTTGCCCGAGTCGCCGTTGTCGTCGTCGTCGCCGACCTTGAAACAACCGGGGAGCGCGAGCGCCACGACCGCCGTGAGCGTGATGGCCTGAGCCCCCAAAAGCAGCTTGTATCCCATGGTCCTGATCCTCGAAGTCTTGGGACGGCGCGCGCTACTCGGCGCAGCCGGCCTTGCCGAACACCGCGAGCGTCTCGCACAGCGAGCGCGTCTCGGCGGCGCGGCTCACCGCGAGCAAGCGGCACGCGAGCGTCCCCGGCGTCTTCGCGTACGAGACGCGATAGCGCGTCGGCGTGTCGGGGCCCGCTTCGACGACGGCGTGGTCGACCAGCGTCTTGCAGTCCTCGAGGCACGTCTCGTCGTCGCCGGCGAAGCCGTCCGCCGAGTTGTACTGCGTCTCGCACACGCCCTTCGCGAGACGGCAGTAAGCGATGCACTTCGAGTCCTCGACGTGGTCGACCGTGTCGGACGCCGGCTCGGCGCAGTGACCTTCACCGCCGGGGCCGGCGTGGGGACAATGCGCGCTCTCTGCGCAGAGTGAGTTATACGAGTGGTAGAGGCGGCAGGCGAGCGTGTCGTCCGTTTGATCGCCGAGCACGCCTTGCGCGAGGAACGGGGCGAGGGCCTCGCACTGTTTCTGCGACTCGTACTGGGCGTAATCACCCTCGCCGCACGCCACGGTGACCACGCGGCAGTAATCCTCCGGCTGCGCCTCGGTGATGATCTCCGGATCGGTGGACGCGGCGGCACCGCCCATGCCGTCGTTCTCGGAGGGCAGGTCCTTGCAGTACTCCGTGGGCGTCGAGAGCTGGGCGTGGCCGCAGTGCGTCTTGCCGCCCACGGTCGAGTTGCTCACGTGGACGAGGCGGCACTGCACGGTGTTGCCGTCGTGATCCTTCGTGAGATTGAACGAATCCTTGTTGCGGAGAGCCTTGCACTTGGCGACGCAGTTCGCGTTCGAACCGCACTGCACCTCGCCGCAGGAGCGCTCGTAGAGCTGGCAGTAGCTCTCGCACTGGCCGTCACAGTTGAGGCCTTCCGGTCCGGCGGAACGGCAATGGTTGCTGATCTCCTCCTCGGTCGCATGCTCGGCGTCCTTCGCCTCACGCAGGCGACACGCGAGCGTGTTCGTCTCTTGCGACTCGCTCGGATCGCCCACGTCGTAGAGCTTGCAGACGGCCATGCACTTCTGGCGGGTCTCGTAGACCTTGTATTTCCCGGCGCAGTTCCGCATCACCGTGTCGCAGAACTCGCCGCACTGGCCGAGCTCGCGATCTTCGATGTTGGCGATCGCCTCACAACCCGTCGCCAGCGCCGGCGCCGAGCCTGCGAGAGCGAGAGCCAAAAGGGCGCGCAGCCCGAAGCGCTTCTTTTGCATCAGAGGCTCCCCCCGATGCGGATCCCCGCGAAGCCCGGTCCGACCACCGGCGAGAGGCCCACGCTCGAGGACTTGCTCGGAGCGGTGAAGAAGACCACCGCACCCGCCGCGACGAGCGCGCCGCCGGCGATGAACGAGATGGTGGAGCCCGTCGCGGCCGAATGCGCCTGATCGGAGCTCTCGAAGTCAGCCGCCTCTTGGCATAGCGTCGGCGAGCACTTCTCGTCGGCCTGCTTTTCCTTGTCGATCGCGCGGAGGCCGAAATACGTGCCGAGCCCGATCCCGACGAGCCCGCCGCCCGCGAGGACGAGCCCGATGATGCGCTGGGTTCCGCCTGGGTTTTCGTCGGCCGCGGGCGCCGCGGGCGCGGTGGGCGGAGTCTGCTCGGTCTTTTGCTGGGGCGGAGGTGCGGCCGCGAGCGGGGCGGCTGCGTCGACCGGGCGC
>DATMCL010000121.1:0-3579 GCA_035558375.1 Polyangiaceae bacterium | reverse complement strand
CACGCATATTTACCGCGGGTTTCACGGCGACACGTCCGCGACGTTCTACGTCGGCAAGCCGAGCGACGAAGCGAAGCTCGTGACCGAGGTGGCGCGGCGCTCTCTCGAGCTCGGCATCGCCGAGGTACGCCCCGGCGCGCGTCTCGGCGACATCGGCGCGGCGATCCAAGAGTTCGCCGAAGCGCGCGGCTGCTCGGTCGTGGAAGACTTCGTCGGCCACGGCATCGGACGAAAGTTCCACGACGAGCCCAAGGTCGCCCACTACGGCACGCGCGGTAAGGGCCTCCGTCTGAAAGCAGGCATGACCTTCACCATCGAGCCGATGGTCAACCTCGGCACGCACGAGGTGCGGATCCTCGATGACGACTGGACCGCCGTGACCGCCGACGGACGCTGGTCCGCACAATTTGAGCACACGGTCCTCGTCACTTCGACGGGTGTGGAGATACTCACCGCTCGCTCCGGCCGACTGGCAAACAGCGAGATCTTTCCGGATTATTTCGGTTAATAGGCCGAAGTCAGCCTGGCTAGCCGGCCTGACCACTGGCCGGGCCCGCTGCGCTTTGCCTTGACGTGTCGCATCGGGCGCGACTAGCTTGCGCACGCATTCGGGGCTCATTGGACCCGGAGGTCCCGAGAGGGTCCCGATCCGAGCGGCCGGCCGATACGGAACGCGTCGGATCTATAGAATTTTTTGGCGAGCCCTGAGTCCGGCCCGCCTGCCGATGTCCATGTCAGCTCGCAAGAAGCAGTCGAACAAGCGCACGAAGGCCAAGGACCGGAAGCCCGGGGGCAAGCACACGAGCGCGCGCAAGAAGCCCGCTCGCCGCCCCTCAAAACCGGCCAAGAAGCCGAAGGGCGCCGCCAAGGCCGCGAGCAAAGCGCTCGCGAAGGCCAAGCTCGCTCAGAAGGCCAAGCTCGCTCAGAAGGCGAAGGCCGACCGCGAGAAAGAGAAGGCCCAGCTCCAAAAGCAGAAGGAGCGCGAGAAGGCCGAGCGCGAAAAAGAGAAGGCTCAGCTCCAAAAGCAGAAGGAGCGCGAGAAGGCTCAGCGCGAAAAAGAGAAGGCTCAGCTCGCGAAGCAGAAAGCCGCCGAGAAGGCGAAGCAGAAGAAAGAAGCCGAAGCGCAGAAGGCCCGCGAGAAGGCCGAGCGCGAAGCCGAGAAGCGGCGCCTCGCCGCCGAGCGCGAAGCCGAGAAGGAAGCAGCGCGCAAGGCGAAGGAAGAAGAGCGCGCCCGTCGCGAAGCCGAGCGCGAGGCTTACCGCAAGGCGAAGGAAGCCGAGCGCGAGCGCCTGCGTGCCGAGCGTGAAGCCGCGCGCCGCCTCCGCGAGAGCAAGGTCGCGCGCGCGACGCGTGCGGCGCAGCGCGTTGACGGCCTGCGCGTGGGCTCGACGCGCGTGTACGACCCGTCAGCCGTCCCGAATCAAGCGGGCACGACGCGCCACACGGGCGCTTCGCTTCCGCTGGTGCACCGCCTCGTGGGCGTACGCCACGCCGACTCGCCGCGGAGCCTGATTTCGCAGGCCCTCCCGCCAACGCCTCCGCACCGGCCCACCCCTCCCCCGGCCGTGCCGCCTCCGCCCGTCGCCGAAGGCGTCGAAGAGCGTTACCGCCGCATCCTCGAGCGCCTGACCACGGCGCCGGAGTCACTGCGCAAGGAATACGAAGAGACGCTCGAGATGTCGTGGATCCACCACGACAGCGCGCTCGAAGGCGTCGTCTACACGTTCCAGGAGCTGCAGGCCGCGATGGACCCGTCGCCGACGGCCACGCCGGACTCGAGCATGCAGCCCGTGTGCGAGGAGATCCGCCGCCATCGGCAAGCGATCGCCTACGTGCGCGACCTCGGCGAGCGCAAGCGCGTCCCGCTCAACGTCGACGTGGTGAAGAAGCTGTTCATCATGCTTCACCCCGAAGAGGGGGACGTGAAGACGGTAAAGTACCGGAAGGACATTCCCCAGCACCGCCTCTACTTCCACGAGTACGCGGCGCCCGACAAGATCGCCTACCGCGTCCGCCAGATCGTGGACTGGCTGAACGGTCCCGAGGCGAAGAAGATGAAGAACCCGCTGCGCGTCGGCGCGCGTGTTCACTACGATCTTTTGCGCGTGTTCCCGTTCGCGCAGGACAGCGGCAAGGTGTCGCGCCTGCTCATGAACATCGTGCTGCTCCGCGGCGGCTACCCGCCGTCGATCGTCCACTCGACCGAGCGGCAGCGCTACTACGAGGCGCTCAAGGGCCAGCTTCCCGTGATCATTCAGCTCGTCAACGAGTCGATCATGAACGCGCTCGCGAGCATCGAGAAGCGCCTCGACGACGAGGCGCGCGCGTCGCAGTCGCCGTCAACGCCGTCAACACCGTCAACGCCCTCGGCGCCCACCCCGCCGTCGGCGCCGCCCCCGCCGTCAACGCCGTCAGCGCCGCCCCCGCCGTCAGCGCCGCCCCCGCCGTCGGCGCCGTCGGCGCCGTCGGCGTCGTAAATCGGGTCCCACCCGAGGGTAGGTTGGCGCCGCCTCGGCTGCGTCCCTACTGAGCGGTGCTGCTCAGATCGAGCACGGCACGCGCTCGCTCGAGCCGTGCATTCAAGATCTCGAGCTTCGCGCGCGAGACTCGGAGCTTGGCGGTCATGATGTCGTCCAAGGAGCCCGAGCCGAGCGCGTGCTGGTCCTCGGCGTGGTGAACCGCCTGCTCCGCGGCGGCCGAGAGCTGCTCCGCGAGCGCGACCCTGCGCCCCGAGCGTTCGAGGGCGACGCGTGAGCGCTCGTTTCCCGCTTCCGCCCGCTGCCGAAGCTCGCGCGCCTGCGCCGAAAGATCGCTGGCCTGCGCCGTGGCCACGGCTCGCGCGGCCGACTCGGCGCCGCCGTCGAGGATCGGGACCGTCACGGTGAGCCCGGCCTGATAGAGCGGGAACACGGTCGTGGTCTGCCCCGTCACGCCGGCACGAGCGTCGAGTCCGACGACGGGCGCGTAGGGGTAGGAGTGCGCATCGGCGGTCGCCATGGCGGCGTCTCGCTTGCGCTCGACGGCCGCGACGTTCGGGTGCGAGAGGACCGGGTTCGCGGGCGGTGCCCGGTCGAGGAGCGCCACGTCCGGCTCCGCCGTCTTCGCGAGCCGAAGCCCGGCGGCTTGCTCGACGTCGAGCCGCGCGGCCATGACGTCGCTCTCGCTGCGCTCGAGATCGAGCGCGGCGCGCGCCTCGTCGTAGCGCGCGGAGGCGAGCTCGGCGCCCGGCCGCTGCCCCGCCGCGACGTGCGCTTCGACCGAGGCACGGAGCGCCGCCGAATCCGCCGCGCTTTCGGCGAGGATCTGGCGCGTCCCGAACGCCAGGAGCCAGCCGAGATACGCGGCGCGCACCTCGACGACGATCGTCTGGCGCTCGGCGCTCACACCGGCGGCGGAGGCGTCGCGGTCGGCCCGCGCGGCGCGAACCGACGCCGCGGTGCGGCCGAAATCGTAAAGGCGGCTCGAGAACGCCATCGTGCCCGCGTAGCGAAAATGGGGGATGAACGCGCCCTGCTCGGTGATCGTGCGCGAGCCGGAGACCGTGTACGGGGTCGAATCGTTGTAGTGGCCGGCGTCTTC
>DATMCL010000120.1:0-7409 GCA_035558375.1 Polyangiaceae bacterium | reverse complement strand
TGAGCAACGCGGTGAAGTTTTCGCCGCGCGGTGCAGTCATCGAGTTCCAGGCCAAGCGGGCCGGCACGGAGGTCGCGCTCATCGTGAGCGATCGCGGGCCTGGCATCCCGCGCGAGGTGCTGCGCCGCCTCGGCAGCGACGGCGCCGTTCCGAGCAAAGCCGGCACCTCGGGCGAACAGGGCCAAGGCTACGGCCTGCAGCTCGCGCAGGAGCACGCGCGCCGCATGGGCGGCCACCTCGAGCTTCGCGAGCGCGCGGGCGGCGGAACCGAGGCAGAGGTGTGGTTGCCCGGCGGCCGAGCGTAGCGCTCAGGGCCGCCGCGGCGCGCCTTCCACCTTGATGAGCCTGCTGTGCTCGAGCTGCTCGAGAGCGGCGCCGTGGCCGCGGAGCAGGGTCGACAAGTGAATCGTCGTTCCGTCGCGGAAGGTGAGCGCGTAGTCGCCGAACCCGCGGTGGAACCGCGCCCGCTCGAAATCCGCCCAACGTTGCTGATTCCGGACGCCGAACGGCGAGCGGAGCGTGATGCCCTCCGCGTCATAGCTGCCCTTGCTGACGTACGCCGCCAAAAACATGTAAGTGGCGCTGAAACCGAAGAAGCCGAACGCGATCAGGAGTGGGATCGTTTCACCTGGGGGATTCTTGACGACGAGCACCCCGAGAAAGAGCAGCGCGAAGGGCGCCTGAAGCCAGCCCATCGCCTTGACGAATCGCCCGTAGCCGAGCTCACCGGGCTTGCCCGCAAACGCGGCTTGCCGTGACGCCTGGGCGACGAGCGCCGCCCCCACGTGACCGGTTCCCGTCAAGATAGCCGAGTATACCAAAAATCGGAGCGGTTCTGTGCCCGCGTTGGGCAATTCCGTTCAGTTCCGGTCACGCCTTTTTCCCGCGCGACGTTGCCTTCTCGGAAATCGGCGCACGCCTTGAACGGCCGCGAGTGGGGCGGGCACCCACTGCGCCGGGTCAGTCGCTCGGTGTGTAAAGCGCCGTGAGGCGCAGAGGAGAGGAGCACGCTTATGTCAAAATTCGTTCTGAGTGCAGGGATGGTCGTGGGGTTTGCTCTGGTCGCGGGAGGCTGCACCATCGAAACCTGCGAACAGGGAGCGGTCTGCGACAAGGGCGAGCAGTCGCCGGATCTCCCCGAGCTCGGCGGCGAGAGCAACGTGAGCCCCCACGACGAGACGGAACAATGCCTCGGCTACTGCGATCGTCTGAGCGTTTGCGGCGCGCCCCAAGCCGAGGACTTCGACGCCTGCGTGAACGCTTGCAAGGTCCGGTTCGAGCACGTGCCCGAGCAGACAGCGCATCTTTGTTCCTGCATTCCGAGCAGCCGCTGCGAGGACGTCATCGACGGGCGCTGCAGCGACGATTCGGGGACGGGTGGCACGTCGGGCTCGACGGGAGCGGGCGGGGCCTCGAGCACGGGTGGCTCGCATTCGACGGGCGGCTCGTCGACCAGCGGCTCGACTTCGAGCGGCGGCTCGGCGACGACCGGCCCGCACTCGAGCAGCGGTGGCGCGGCGGCTTCCGGCGGGTCGGCGACCAACGGCGGCGCTTCCGGTAGCGGCGCCGCGCCGGGCGAGGCGGGCGCCCCGTGCGCAGGGACGATGTCCGGCGGGGCAGGAGAGCCCGCGAGCGAATCAGGCGGGACGGGTGCCGGTGGCGACGGTTCGGCCGAGGCGTGCACCTGCGACTGCGATTGCCCCGAGCCCCAAACCTGCGAAGCGGGCTACTGCGCAGGGTAGTCTGACGCGGCCCTGGCCAGGCAACCACTGTAACGGGAGGCCCGGAAAAAAGACTTCGGGGCGAAGGGTTTGGCGACCTCGCGACACCAGCAGCACGTTGAAAGGCTTTGTTGGTGCTTTGCTCGGGGTTCTGGTGGCCCTGAGCCCCGGGGTGGCTCGTGCCGAGACCGCGATTTCCCTCGAGCGGGTCGCGGGCACGGCCTGTGTCGACGCGCGTGAGCTCTTGCAAGCGCTGGCCCGCACCGGAATCCGCGCGGAAACGCACGCGACCGCCGAGCCCGCTGCGCGCGCTTCCGTGACGATCGACGGCACGGCCCAAGCTCTCGTGGTCACCGTGCGGCGCCAGGGTGAACGCGTCATCGAGAACCTGCCCCCCGCGACCTGTGACACCGCCACCGACGTCGTGGCCGCATTCCTCGCTTCGGCGCTCGCGCCACCTCCCGGGATGCCTTTGCCCGTTGCGCTCGACGAGCTCGAGGCTGCCATCGGCGCGGAGCTTGCCAAGCGTGGCGTGCAGCTCGCCATGCTCGGCGTGCGCCTGAAGCTGGCACGCGATCCGGAAGGAAACGTGGTGGCGCACGCCGAGCACGTTCACTCCCCGGGGTGCTCGGAAGCGATCGGGCTTGGCGTCATCGATACACTGACGGAGGAGGCGGTGAGCGTGGCGGGTGAGGCGCTTCACGACGCGCTCGTACCCGGGCACCCGTGTCCCTCTCCTGTGGCGGACACGAAGCCGCCGCCCCCGGTCGTTCGCACCGATCTGGCGGAGCCGGCGCGCGTTCAGGCTCTCCGCGCTGCGTTCGACCGCGTTCCTCGCCCACACCCCAACGCGGGGCTCGGCACCGCGAACGCGATCAGTGGCTTCGTGATGGCAGCGGTCGCGCTCGATCCCACACCGCCGCCGGACGACCGCATGGGCGTCGCGGTGCCCGCGGCACCGGGTCAGCGAACCCTGTTGGCTGCGGGCACCGGCATCCTGATGGGTGGCGGCATCGGCATGGTGATGCTCAAGGGTGATCGTAGCGAGAACCTCGGGCGCGCCAGTATGTTCGCGGGGTACGGGCTCTTGTCGTTGAGCTCGTTCTTTGGCGGAAGCAGGTTTGCGCAACAGGCGTCTGGAACGGGCATGTTGCTGAGCTCAGGACTTGCGGCTCTAAACATTGCGCGACCGCTCCCGCTCACACGACTTTCCGCGGACCGCGAGGCGGTGAAGGAGCCTAACCTCACGCGAACGCGTGCAGCGCAGATCGAAGGAGACCTACGTCGAGGCGAACCGTTCCTGCGAGATTGGGTCGTGATCGGTCCGGCCATTGCGGGCAACACGCTCGCGGCCGTTCAGTCGCTGGCGACGGGGGACGAGCCGTCCTTTCTCTTGGTCGTGAACGTCACCTTCACGGCGACGTTTGGCTTCGTCAGCGTGGTCGACGCCGCCATGGGCACGACCTGGCACTCGTACGAGCGGGCGCTGCGCAAGGCCGGGCTCGCGGAAATGTCGCTCGGTCCGGGCCCGTCGCCGCTCGGGCTCTCGCTTTCGGGGAGATTTTGAGCGTGCTCGCGTATGTTCGTGGTTCTACGGCCATGGCGAGCTCGCGCACGGGCGTCGCGACCCTCGACGGCGAAGCACTCGTTTTCGCGGACGTGTATGCGGCGAACTTCGCGTTCGTGTACCGCGTTGTCGCGCGGCTCGCGGGCGGCGGTGACGTGGAGGATCTCGTGCAGGAGGTCTTCGTCGTCGTTCACCGGCGCTTGGTCGAGTTCCGGGGCGAGGCGCGCCTCTCGACGTGGCTCTTTCGCATCGCGTACCGCACGGTCGGGGCTCACGTCCGGCGCGAGCGAATGCGCCGGCGCATGCGAGACCTCTTTGCGCTGAATCCGCCGGATGCGAAGGAAGCGACGAGCGACGTGCTCGATCGGTCGCGGCGCGTGCGCGAAGCCCTCGACCGCTTGTCGTTTGCAGAGCGAAGCGCGCTCGTGCTGTTCGAGGTCGAAGGCCAGAGTGCAGCCGAGCTTGCCGAAGCGTTCGGGGTGCCGGTCGGCACCGTGTACCGCCGCCTTCACGACGCGCGCCGGAAGTTTCGTGCTGCGTACGACGCCGGCACGGGGGAGGGGGCGCCATGAGCCTCGAGCCCGATCCCGAGCTCGGACGCCTGCTCGAAAGCGCTCTCGGACGAGCGGAGGCACGCCCCGGTGCTCAGGCCCGCGTCGAGCAAAAGCTTGCCGGGCGGCTCTCCCTTGCGCGTGGCGGCGCGTGGCGTTGGGTGGTCGCGGCGGCCGCTCTCGTCGCCTGCGTCCTCGCGGTAAGGTTCAGTCAGCGCCCGCCCGCACGGCCTCCGATCCATGATCTCGGTCCTTCGGCGCCCGTCTCGTGGGTGCCGCTCAAGAGTGCGCGCGTGGCGTTGCTCGGTGCGAGCCGCCTAGAGGTCGAGCGTGAGGACGAGCGTGAGACCGTCGTGCGTCTCGTTTCCGGGACCGCGCTCTTCCACGTCCAGAAGGGCGCGGGGCGGCACTTCGTCGTCGAAGCGGGGCGCCGCCGCGTGGAAGTCGTGGGGACGATCTTCGGCGTGGCGCGTGACGGGGAAGGTGCGCGCGTCGAAGTGGCGGAAGGCGTCGTCCGGTCGAGCCAGGACGGCAGCGTCGAGCTCTTGAGGGCAGGGGAAAGCGCGCCGGGGGGAGCTCAGCTCTTCGCGCTCGCACCGGGAGCGCTAGCCGCGCTACGTGCGCCGCTGCCGGCGAGCTCGTCGACGCCGTCAGCGGCCTCGGCCGCGGGTGCGCCGTTACCATCACTGCCCGTCGTCCCGGGCGTCCCGGTCGCGGCGCTGCCGCTGGAAACGCCAGCCAGCGCTGCGGCGCCGCGCCCGAAAGCGGTGCCTCCGGCCTCTTCGAGCGCGCCTCCGGCCGGCGCGAGCCCGTATCTCGCTGCGCGCGCGCTCGAGCACGCGGGCAAGCTCGATGAAGCGACGAGCGCCTACCGTGCCCTCGCTCGCGGCGGTGGAGCCGACGCCGACGACGGTGCCTTCGCGCTCGCCCGCTTGTCCTCGGAACGCGGGACACCGAGCGCGGTTCTCGCGGCTGTCGCGGACTATCGTCAGACGTTTCCCGCGGGGCGTTACGCGCGCGAGATCGACGTGCTCGAGCTCAACGCCCATCTGGCGCGCCGCGATCGGCCGGCCGCGCTGCGCGATGCGGAGACGTTCCTGCTCCGTTTTCCGAGCGACGCACGCGCCTGGCGCTTCCGTCTCGTTCGCGCCAGCGAGCACGCTCGGCAGGGGGACTGCAACGCGGCGCTCGGTGAGCTCGACTCGGTTCCGGAGGGCGCGGAGAAGTCGGCTGCGCTTGCCGGGTGCGCCCGCCCGTGACGAACGCGCAGCCGACGCGCTGACGACCGCTCCTGCGACAAAAACGCCGCAGCGACTTGCTGGAGGGCCGTCGCTTTTGTCTTGTAGAGTATCGGTCTGTCCACTATAAGAGCTCGCACCGTGACCGCCGATCTCTGTCGTTAGTCGTTCGAGCGCGCCCTTTCGGCGCGCCGGACGAGGTTCGACGAAAGGGATCGAAGCGATGAAAAATTGGCGTAGTGGTTCCGAGCTCGTCACGAGGCTCGGCAAAGTTCCTCTCATCTGGTTGCTCGCAGTCGGCGGGAGCGGCGCGCTCGAAGCGTGCTCGAGCGAGCCGGTGGCCGATGGCGCCGCACAAGTCGGCACGCTGGGCGTGAACCTGACGGTCGCGCCGGGCGTGACGCTGAACACGATCTCGTACACCATCACCGGCAACGGCTTCAGCAAGACGGGCACGATTGATGCGAGCGGAGCGCCCACGATCAGCGGGACAATCGGCGGCATTCCGGCCGGCTCGGGCTACACGATCACGCTGACCGCGACGTCGGTGGAGGACGGGACGACCTTCACCGGCTCGACGAAATTCAACGTCGGCGCCCGCGGAACCACCTCGGTCACCGTGCACCTCAAGGGTGATGGAACTACGGGGAACGGCAGCGTGACGGTCAACGGCACCATCAACGTGGGCCCGGTGATCGACGAGCTGACGGTGACGCCTCTCAAGGTGTTCGTCGGTAGCACCGTCACACTCTCGGGCGTCGGCAGGGATCCGGACGAAGGACCGTCGCCGCTCAGCTACTACTGGTCGACGACGGGCGGCGTCGTCAGCGACCCGATCGGCCCGAGCGCGACGCTGACGAGCGCGAGCCCCGGCACGTTCACGGTAGAGCTCACCGTCTCCGACGGCGAGAGCACCGACAGCGCCAGCACCACGGTCACCTTCGTCGAGCGCGAGGAGGGCGGCAGCGGCGGTGAGGGCGGCGGCTCGGGCGAAGGCCCGAAACACCCGAACGTGCTGCTCATCATCGCCGACGATCTCGGCGCCGAGGCGAGCAGCATCTTCCCGGAGCTCGCCGGCGCGGCGGGCCAGGTCTCCGTTCCGAACATCGAGGCGCTGGCAGAGAACGGCCTCGTGTTCGACAACGCCTGGGCGAGCCCCGTGTGCTCGCCGACGCGCGGCACGATCGTGAGCGGCCTCTACGGTTATCGCACGGGCGTGACGACCGTCGGCAACGTGCTCCCGACCTCGACCGTCACGCTGTTCGACCGCATCACCTCGGACAGCCCGGCGAGCTACGGGCAGGCGTTCTTCGGCAAGTACCACCTCGGCGGGGGAAGCATCGATCCGCGATCGGGTGGCTCGTTCCCTGCGGCGCCCGGCATCCTCCAGCACGTGCGAGATCTCGGCATCACGACGTTCCGCGGGATCCTCGGCGGTGGGCTCACCGACTACTACGACTGGACGACGTTCGACATCAACGGACCGAACGTCGCGACCACGACGTACGCGACGACCGCGCTCACGGACTACGCGATCGACTACATCCACACTCACGAGGACCAGCACCCGGACGAGCCGTGGTTCGTGTATCAGGCGTACAACGCGCCCCACGCGGCGAACGGCGGAAACAACCCCTACCAAGTGCCACCGCCCGAGCTGCATCACGTCGACTTGAGCTCGGTCGGCAATCCGGCGTCCGGCGCGTACCAGACCAATATCCCGGTGTATCAGGCCAATATTCAGAGCCTCGACACCGAGCTTGGTCGGTTGCTCCGCGAGGTCGACTTCACGAAGACGACCGTCATCTTCGTCGGCGACAACGGGGTGCCGCCGCCCGTGAAGGACAGCGGTACGGTGCTGCGCAACGCCAAGGGCAGCGTGTACGAGGGTGGCGTCCGCGTGCCGCTGATCGTCGCGGGTGCGGGCGTCACACGCCGCGGTCGCGAGGACGATCTCTTCGTGACGGCCGATCTCTACGCCACGATCCTGAACCTCACCGGAGTCGCCGTGAGCCAGGTCAACAACAGCTACAGCCTGACGCCGCTGCTCACGGACGAAGCTGCGACGAACGGCCGTAGCCACTCCTTCACGGAGATCTCGACCGGCACGAGCCAGCGCAGCTACGCGATCAAGGACAAGCGCTTCAAGCTGCTCTCGACGGGAGGCAAATGGGAGCTTTACGACCTCCTCGCCGATCCGTCGGAGACGAACGACCTGATCTCGAGCGTAGAGCACGCGGCCGTGCTGGCGACGCTCCAAGCCGAGATCGCGAAGCTCCGGGCGGACGCGCCCCCCGGCTACTTCCCCCAGTGAGAGCCGAGCGCGAGATTC
>DATMCL010000119.1:0-4746 GCA_035558375.1 Polyangiaceae bacterium | reverse complement strand
GTGAGGAGGTCGCGTTTGCGAGCCAGCTCGGGATGCAGGAACTTCACCGCGAAGCGGCGCTTCACGAGCGTGTGCTGCGCCTCGTAGACCGACCCCATGCCTCCGGCAGCCAGAAAGCGGCTGATTCGATACTTACCGCCGACGACCTCCCCCACCCTGCGGTCGGGGCGCTCGCTCACGACTCACCCTCCTGCCGGAGCGCGTCGAGATCGATCTGTCCTTCCATCAAGCGGTAGGCGCGCTGGCGCGTGATGCCGAGCAGCGCGGAAGCGCGCGCCACGTTGCCGCCCGACGCGCGCAGTGCCGCCACGAGCGCCGGAAGCTCGACGGGCTCGGCCGCATGGGGGTCGCTCGGCGGGGGCGCGGCGGCGCGGGGCTCGGAGCCCGCGGGCGCTTCCGGCCGCACCGAGCCCATGCGCTCCGGCAGATGCGCGGCGCGCCAGGTCGCTTCGTTGCCGTGGAGCACGAGCAGGCGGCGCACGAGCAGCACGAGCTCCCGCACGTTGAACGGCCAGTCGTGCGCGCAGAGACACTCGACGAAGTCGCCCTCGACCGCGGGCGCTCTCCCCTGCCCCATGTCAGCGAGCAAGCGCGAGAAGAGCGGCAGCACGTCCTCGCGCCGCTGCCGGAGCGGAGGGAGGCGCACGGTGACGCCCTCGACGCGAGCCAGGAGATCGGCGCGAAACCGCCCCTCCTGCACGGCTTTCGCGAGCGACTGCTGCCCCGCCACGACGAGTCGCACGTCAACCGGCACGGGCCGCACCTCGCCGAGCGGCTGCACTTCGCGCTGCTCGAGGACGCGCAGGAGCTTCGCCTGGATCGGCAGCGGCAGATCGCTCACCTCGTCGAGCAGGAGCGTGCCGCCCTCGGCGCTGCGGAAGAATCCCGGGCTCGCGCGGTCCGCACCGGTGAACGCGCCGCGGCGGTAGCCGAAGAGCTCCGCTTCGGCGAGGCCTTCGGGCAAGGCCGCGCAGTTGACGGCCAGCATCTGACCCGAGCGGCCACTGAAGCCGTGCAGCGCGCGCGCAACGACCTCCTTGCCCGTCCCCGTTTCGCCTTCGAGCACCACCGGCAGGTCGCTCGGCGCGGCGCGCCGCAACGGCTCGATCGCGGCGGCCAGCGCCGCACCGCCGAAGAGCCCGGGCGCCACTTCCTGAAACGGGCCCGGCGCGTCGGTCACGACGCCCACCCAGCCGCCGAGCCGCACAACGTCGCCCGGGGCGAGCTCCGCGGCGCTGACGAGCCGCCCGTTGACGCGCACGCCGTTGCGGCTGCCTTGGTCCTCGATGCGGGGTGCCATTTCGCCGACGCCGGCGCGCACGGTGGCGTGCCTGCGCGACACGCCGTCACCGCTGAGCTTCACGTCGGAGCCCTCCTCGCGTCCGATCGACACGACGCGAGGCTCCGCGCCGACCAGCGTGACGGCAGGAGCCGTAGCGAGCGGGAAGACCCACACGAGCGCGAGACTCGAGCCGCGCCTCGCCCCGAGCGGGCGCGAGTCCATTTCGGTGATGGTCGTATTCCCCTCAGCGGGACGCATGACGGGCTCTCGGTTTTTCTAGCACGACAGACACTTATTGGTTCACGCCGCTCGCCAGAAACCCGCCGTCCACACTGAGGATTTGCCTCAGTCGGGTGCTCGCCGTCGGGCTCGCGCGGCGGGATCGGCCACGCCCGCGCGATGCTACCCGAGCCGCGGGAACGGGTGTACCGTCCGAGGCTCAGGCAAAACCCGCGGGGCCGGCAGGGCACGCGAGAAGAAGGAGCCTCCTCTTGGCTGAAGACGAACAAGCCGACGCGCACCCGGTGTACGTCATCGAGTCGATCCCCGTCGGAGGCGCGAACGAGATCTCCGCAGCCGAAATCAAGAGCGAGGGCATCCCGACTCCTCCTCACCTCAGGCTCTATCCGGAGCTCGGGCGCGGCGGCATGGGGCGCATCCACCCCGCCACCGATCGCAACCTGCTCCGGCACGTCGCGCTGAAGCGCCTGGCGCGGGAGCTCGTGACCGAGCCCTTCTACCGCGACGGCTTCGTGGCGGAGGCGCAGATCACGGGCCAGCTCGAGCACCCGAACATCGTCCCCGTTCACGAGCTCGCGCTCGACAAGAACGGCGTTCCCTACTTCACGATGAAGCTCGTGCAGGGGCTCGGATTTCACCAATGGCTGCTCGACCAGCGGCGGCGGCCCGGCTCGACGGAACGGCTCGAGGAAGGCCTCGAGATCTTCCTCAAGGTGTGTGACGCGATTGCCTACGCGCACCATCGCGGCGTGATTCATCGCGATCTGAAGCCCGACAACATCATCGTCGCGGGGTTCGGTCAGACCTACGTCATGGACTGGGGCCTCGCGCGGCTCTCGAAGACGCGCCCCGCCTCGGGCTCGAACGCACAGATGGAGGCCCCCGGACCGGTCGGCACGCCCGCGTACATGTCGCCGGAGCAGGCGCGCGGCAACCCCGCGGAAATGGACGAGCGCTCCGACGTGTTCGGCCTCGGCGCGATCCTCTACGAGATCGTGTGCGGGAAAACGCCGTACGGCCCCGAGCTCGATCCCGACCGCATCATCGAGCTCGCCAAGAACGGGCGCGTCCTACCCATCGAGCAACAGGCGCCGAATCTCGGCATTTCCAAGCGGATCCGGAGCATCATCATGAAGGCCGTGCAGCCGCGCCCGGCCGACCGCTACGCGTCGGTGGTGGAGCTGCAGAGCGACGTGCACGCCTTCCTGCTCGGCGGGCTGCACCTGCCGCGCCGCGCGCACGCCGCGGGCGACGTCATCATGCGCGAGGGTGATACCGGCGACTCCGCGTACATCATCGTGAGCGGCAGCTGTCTCGCCTTCCGCCAGGTCGACGGCCGCGAGGAGAAGCTCACCACGATGGGCCCGGGCGACGTGTTCGGCGAGATGGCCCTGTTGCTCGACGCGCCGCGCGCCGCGTCCGTGCGCGCCGTCGACGACGTGACGTTGCTCGTCCTCGATCGCGCAACCCTCACGGAGGGTCTCGGCGTCGAGGGCTGGACTGGCGCGCTCGTGCGCGCACTGGCGCAACGGTTCCGCGACCTCGAAGAGCAGGTGAGGAGCTCGGGCTTGCGCCGAGGCTGAGGCCAGGTTAACGCTCGCTCGATGGCTTCCTTCGACCGATCGCGCGAGCACGGTGTCGGCTGAGTGGCGATGAAGCGGTGGGAGTGGGGCCTGCTCTGCGGGCTGACGCTGCTCGCATTCATCGTTCACGCCGCGTATCGCATCCGCGGCTTCGGCGAGCAGGATGAAGCGCGCATCGCCATTTTTGCGATGGATTGGCTGTCGCACGGGGTCTTCGCCGGCGATACGTACCTGAACCGAACGAGCCCGCTTTATCTTCTGGGATTGAGATTCGCGCTCTCGCACGGACTCTCGTACGCGGGGCTCGCCGATGCGCTGAACCTCGTCAACGTCGCATTCGGTGCGCTGTCGGTGCCGCCGATGTTCCTCCTATTTCGCCGGCTCGCCGGGGACGCGAGTGTCGCCTTCCTCGGAGTCGCGGTGTACTCCGTCGTTCCTGCCTACTTCTACGGGCAGGGCTACGGGATGCCGCACATCCCATCGCTCGCGTGCTTCCTCACGAGCCTCGCCTGCTTTGGCCGGTATCTCGAAGGCGGCGCGTCGCAACACCTCGCGCTCGGAGCCGCTCTGGTGGCGAGCGCCCTCGCTAGCGCGTTCAAAGCCGACATCGTCATGTGCGGGCTCGCGTTCCCAGCCCTCGTGCTCTGCCTCGGTACGCCGACGCCGCGACGCTTTTTCACCGCCTGCGCGCTGCCAGCGTTCGGGGTGGCCGCCGGACTCGCGCTGTACCACGCCGCCATGCCCGTCGAGACCTCGGCCGCGCGCTTCGCCGCCGATTGGAGCGGGCAGTTTCCGTTCGACCTTCGCGCCCTCGTCGACAAGGGCCACGCGCGCATCACCCTCTACGCGCTCGGTAGCGTCCTTTGGGGCACGACTGCCGTCGCGGTCTACGCCTGTGTCGCGCGCCGCGGTCGCGGTGACGCGCTGGTCACCCGCACGCGACGTCTCGCGCTCTTGACCGCCGCTTGGGCCCTACCGACCGTGCTTTTTTGGGGGATGATCTGGGCACACGCCGCACGGCACCTCACGGCGGCGCTCGTTCCGGTCGCGCTCCTCGTCGCGGTCGGGGTGTCGAGCTTGCTCGGCACGTTGCCCCGCACCGCAGCCGCGGTGTTCGCCGTGCTGGTCGCGAACTACTTCTCCGCGGACCCGACGAATCACCCGCACCGCGCGGGCCCGCGCCTGTTCGGCTCGCTCGAGCAGATGCAGAAGCTCGCCGACCATTTCACGACGAGCGGCCGCGATTTCGCCGAAGCCCGCGCCGACCGCAAGCTCTTGCTCGGAGGGGGCGCGATACCCTACTGCGAGTACGAGTTGCTCTCGCGCACGCGTCACTTCGCGCGTCGCGTCACGACGACGGGGGTCCTCTGGGACGTCGAGCTCGAACCCACCCCGCCGGGCCTGACGAGGTTCGTGCGTGTCCGCTTCGGGCAGCAGGCGGCGCCCGAGCGCGAAGACCCGCGTTACTTCGTGTGGGTGGCCGAGACCGGCAAAGAGCGTTGACGAGTCACTCATTTCGCTCGTGGGGTTGAGCTCGGAGCCGGATTGGGTTAACCATGATCGATGGCGTCATTCGACTCCGGCCGCGGCTGCTACGTCGTACGCGTCGTGTACGACGGGCCGGGGATGGCGGGGAAGACG
>DATMCL010000118.1:0-33724 GCA_035558375.1 Polyangiaceae bacterium | reverse complement strand
GGACCTCGTGAAGTTCCTCGTGGAGCCCGCCTATGCGCTCGCCGTTGGCGAAGGCGTGGAGGATCAACCCGAGGGATTCCTCCTGAACTATGGCGTCCGCCTGTCAGGCGACAACTTCGGCTTCGATCTCGCTTTCATCCGCCCATTCGGAGCAGACAGCCTCCCCTTCATCCTGGGTGTGCCCTGGGTCGCGTTCACGTACCGCACGTCCGGCGACAAGCGGTAACGGTCCGGCTCACTCGCCGCGGTGTGCAACGCCGCGTCGAGTGTGCAGCGCGCGGCACACTCGAGCGCCCTCGCGCGCCCGATGACGAAGGCAAGGACCTGTCGTTCGCTCGCGCAAAACAGGCGAAAAGCGGCGCATCTGGTCGCGCAGGCGCGCGCGGCACGCGCTTTGCGATGCGGCACGCGCATGCTCCTCTGCGATCGCACTATCGGCTTCAGTCATGTCCTGCTCGGCGTCGCTTGCGCAGGCTGCTACGCGGGTGTCGGCCCGACGCTCGGAACCGTGAACGGATCCGCGACGCTCGGCTGGGAAGCCTCCGCGGCAACGGTGACCGTCGGGCAGTCGTTTGCAACGAAGAGTGAAGCAACGCTGGCGCGCTCCGCGAAGCGATACGACTACGCCTTCGCTCGCCGCACGTACCTCTTGTGGGAGCCGCGTTTCGGCACGGCCCCGAGGGCAGACCGCGACGACGCGTTCAGCTTCGGCGGCGGCGGCGTGAGCGTCGGCATGCGCTGGGATCGCGTGGCGGGCGCGACCGGCGACGCTCGCTCGCATTTCGGTTCGCTCGGCGGCGCCTTCATCGGCGGTGGCCACGTTTTCGATTACGGCGCGAGCCGCTGCGACGTGAGCTTTCAGCCGTACGTCTCCGTCGCGATTGGCTTTCGCGGCAAGGAGATCTACCTGGCGCCGAAGGGAGGCGTGGTGGGCGTACCGCACATCTGCTTCGGCGGTTGGTAGGCGTCGGCTTTCTTTCGCAGGCGGTTCACCCTATTATTCGTGCATGAAGCATTGGCGCCGGCTCGTGCCCGCGCTCTTCGTCGCCGCGTTGGCGGGCTGCTCGTCTAAGGACGAGCCGAACAACCAGGCAACGGGAAGCGGCGGAGCCCACGGCGGAAATGCCGCCGTCGATGCGGGCATGACCGGTGTGATGAGTGGTGGCCCTTCCGGAGGCGCGCTGAGCTCCGGCGGGATCGCCTCCGCAGGCGGGAGCGGCGCCGTCACCGGCGGAGCAGGCACGGGTGCACTGGGCGGAGGTGTGGGCGGTATGTCCGCAGCAAGTGGGATGTCGAGCGGCGGTGCGAATGGAGCGGGAGCGGGGAATGGCGGCAGAGGTGACAGCGGTGGGGGAGGCGCTGGCACCGGTGGCGCTCTCGCGAGCGGCGGTGCCGAGGGCGGCATCGGTGCTGGCGGCGCGAGCGCGGGGATGGCCGGCAATCTTGCAGGAGCCAGTGGCTCGTCGGGAGCAACCGGCGGCGCGGATCCCAAGTTTCTGATCTTCCTTTTGATCGGGCAGTCCAACATGGTCGGCCAGCCGCAGCCGCAGGCCCAGGACCTAGAGCAGGATCCGCGCATCAAGGTCCTCGCCTACGACGACTGCTCGAACGTGAATCGCAAGTACAACCAGTGGTACACGGCTTATCCGCCGCTTCACCAGTGCGATGCCGGCGTCGGACCCGGGGACTACTTTGCCAAGACGCTGATCCAAACGCTGCCCGACGGGTACACCATCGGTCTCGTCCCGCTCGGAGTGAACGGCGCGCCCATCGACGTGTTTCGCAAGAACGTGCCGCGTCCAGGCTGGGAATTGCCGCCCGACAATCACTGGGAAACCGGCTACGAGTGGATCCTGAGCCGGGCGCTCGAAGCGCAAAAGGTCGGCGTGATCCGCGGGCTCCTGTTCCATCAGGGTGAATCCAACAGCGGAGAGCCCGAGTGGGTCGACCACGTGAAGGGCCTCGCCACCGATCTTCGGACCGATCTCGGCATCGGCGATGTCCCCTTCCTCGCGGGCGAGCTCTACTACGACGGCTGCTGCAAGGAGCACAACGCGCTCGTCAAGCAAGTCACCGACTCGCTCGCGAACGCGTTCCTCGTGTCGGCGAGCGGGCTGAAAGGCACCGACCAGTACCACTTCGACTTGGCCGGGCAGCGCGAGCTCGGGAAGCGCTACGGTATGGCCATGCAGGGTGCGCTGACGGTGCCGTGAATCAGCGGCGAGCCAGCTTGAGCTCGCACGACATACGCAGCGGGCCTAGTGGCCCACGAGGACGCTCCAATCGAGTCGGTCGAGCCGCGCAGCGTCGCGCACGATGTGCATCTCATGGATTCTTCCATCCGCGATCGCGAACGTGACGATCGAGAACGGCTCGCCGTCACGGGTGCAGAGGAGACCGACTGCGCCGTCGACGAGCACCGGGTGCTTACGCAAATCGAGGCGCGAGAAACCCTTCGCGCGGCGCGCCACCTGTTCAGCGCCGCGTACCTCGAACGGAGCCACGTCGACGCGGAGGACGACCTCGGGATCGAGAACGGCCACGAGCCTTTGGAAGTCACCGTCTTGCGCCGCAGCGACGAAGGCATCGACGACGCTACGCTGAGCCCGAATGTCGGCATCGGGCGTTGCATGACGCGCCTGAACGCGGCGGCGCGCTCGGCTCGCGAGCTGCCGCACCGCGTCCGGATTGCGCTCGACGATGGGGGCGATGGCATCGAACGGCATGCCGAAGACGTCGTGCAGCACGAACGCGAGTCGCTCGGCCGGCGACAGCGTGTCGAGCACGACGAGCAACGCGAGACCGACACTGTTCGCCAAGACCGCTTCGTGCTCCGGATTCGTTCCCAAAGGGTCCTCGAGGACCGGTTCGGCGGCGTCGAGCTCGACCCGTCGCTTGCGGGAGCGAAGCGTGTCGAGCGCGACGCGGGCGACGACCGTCGTGAGCCACGCGCCGAGATCGTCGATCTCACCGCTCGAGGCGCCGCTGAGCCGGAGCCAGGCTTCTTGGACGGCGTCCTCCGCCTCGCTCGCCGAGCCGAGCATGCGATACGCGACCGCGCGCAGACGGGGGCGCTGCTGCTCGAACCGCTCCGCCAACCACTCGCGCTCGGCCATCGTCTTCCGGTTCAAATGTAGTTCTTGACCCAATCGCCGCCAATCTGGCGCGTGCTCACGTTGACGCGGTTCCAGAGGTTGATGACGCCGATCGATGCGACGAGCGCGGCGAGTGCCGTCTCGTCGTAGTGTCGCGCGGCCTCCTTCCACACGTCGTCGGGGACGGGGTCGGTTCGGTCGCTCAGGCGCGACGCGGCCTCCGCGAGCGCGAGAGCGGCGCGTTCGGACTCGGAGTAATAGGGCGCGTCGCGCCAAGCCGAAACGGCGAAGATGCGCGCGTCGTCCTCACCGAGCTTCTTCAGGGCGCGTGCATGCATGTCGACGCAGACGCCGCACCCATTAATCTGGCTCGCGCGCAGGTTCGTGAGCTCGAGCGTGGCGCGGGGCACGCCGGCTTTCATGATCGACCCGTGGAGCGCCCGCATGGCGTCGAAAGCGCCGGGCAAGAGCATGAACGGCTTCTTCATTCGCGGTTCCATGCCGGGAAGACGCGCGAGCGGAGCGAAATGTGACCGACCGCTCGGATCCGCGGTCACCGCGGCCCAGGAACTACGATTTGACGCCCAAGACCTTCTTGATCTTTCGATCGAGGGTCTCGGGGGTGAATGGCTTCACGACGTATTCGTCGACGCCGCCGTCGAGCGCGCTCTCGAGCTTGCCCATCGTGCCTTCGGTCGTGATCATGATGATCTTGACCCGGCTGTCCACCTTGCGAACTCGATTCACGAACTCGATGCCGTCCATCTCCGGCATGTTCCAGTCGCTCAGGATGACGCCGAAGTTGCCGTCGAGGAACTTGTCGAGTCCCTCCTTGCCGTTGGTGGCTTCGATCGTGCGAGCACCGCGGAGCTCGGTCTTGCCGAGCGCCGAAATGATGATTTTCCGCATCGCTGCGGAATCGTCTACGACCAATACGTTCATGGGCTCCTCGTTTCCTTATTCTCGTTGCTCGAGCACACTCAAGATCACGACACCACCCGCGCATTCGAACCACAGGTGATCGATCGGCGGCGGGACGACCTCGCCGTAGGGCACGGTGCCCATCACGTTCGGCACCGAGAGACGGCAGTCCCCTTCGAGCAACGTCTTGAAGTTGCCGCCCACCATGTTGGTGAGCTCGCCGAAAGCGTCTTTGATCTCGTCGGGCTCGGTCTCCGCCGGCGTCTTTCCGAACATCGCAGCGGCCGCGTTGCGCGCCAGGCTCGGCGTGCAGCCGAGGATCACGGAGCCGCGCCACCCGCCCGAGATGGTGACTTTGCCGAGGACGAAGTCGCGCGCTTCGGCCCGAGCTGGATCGCACGCCACGGGGGAGAGCTTCAGCCCGAGCACCATCGACCACACTTTCTCGGCGATCTCGTTGAGCTGCGCGGGAGCCACATCTGCCTTCATCGTCCCCCTCGCGCCGTGCGCGTACGACACCGACACCGCGTGTTCTCTGAATGGCGCAAGCGGTGCATGAGCTTCTGACCCAAGGCTCCAAACGGCCGGGGCGACCCGCGCCTTTAGTGCTCCGCCGCCGTCCGTCATGTCTCGCTCTAAAGACACTTGCGCCGTGGCCGTTGGATGAAAGGACCAGTCGGCGCCATGGGTTGTGGCGCCAAGTGTCGGGTCGGCGCGTGCGCGATCCGGCGCAGGGCTTTGTCACGGATGGCGAGCGAAGACGACGAGATCATGCGCGAGTTCCTGCTGGAGAGCAGGGACAATTTGTCTCGGCTCGATCGTGACTTCGTGACGCTCGAGCAGAACCCGCGCGACCACGCCGTTCTGTCGCGCATCTTCCGCTGCATCCACACGATCAAGGGCACGTGCGGCTTTCTGAACCTGCCGGCGCTCGAGCGCCTCACCCACAGCGGTGAGAGCCAGCTGAGCCGGCTGCGCGACGGCGAGATCCTGCTCGACGGTCACGCGACCTCGACGCTGCTCGCGATGGTGGACGGCGTGCGGCGCGTGCTCGATTCGCTCGAGCGCGGAGCAGGCGAAGGCAACGAGGATTTCGCGCCGATCATCGCCGAGCTCGCGAAGATCGGTCAGGCGGAAGCGCCGGCGAAAACGGCTTCGCTGCCCGCGTCGCCCGCACCGCCCGTTGCCTCGCAGCGTCCGCCCGCCTCCCTGCGGCCCGTTCCCGCGGAGCCGGCCGCCACGACCGCCGAGACACCCGTGGAAGCGGCGCCCCGCGCGTTGAACGTCGGCGACACGACGGTGCGCGTCGACGTGGCCCTCCTCGACCGCATCATGAACCTCGTCGGCGAGCTCGTGCTCGCCCGCAATCAGATCCTGAAGTTCGGGGCCAAATCGGTGGATGCGGGGCTCGTCGCCGCGTCGCAACGCCTGAATCTGCTCACGACGGAGCTCCAGGCCGGCGTCATGAAGACGCGCATGCAGCCCATCGGGAATGTCTGGAATCGCTTTCCGCGCGTCGTGCGCGACGTGGCCAACGTGTGCGGCAAGAAGGTCAATCTCGAGGTCGAAGGCGCAGACACGGAGCTCGATCGCTCGGTGATCGAGGCGATCTGGGAGCCTCTGATCCACGCGGTCCGCAACGCGATCGATCACGGCATCGAGACTCCGGAACGGCGCCGGATGGCGGGCAAATCACCCACGGGACGCTTGCTGCTCCGCGCCTATCACGAGGGCGGGCAGGTCAACATCGAGGTGTCCGACGACGGCGCGGGCATCAACACCGACAAGGTCCGCGCCCGCTCCGTCGAGCGCGGACTCGTGAGCGCCGAACGCGCCGCCCGCATGAACGAACGCGAGGTCGCGCACCTGATCTTCCTTCCCGGCTTCTCCACCGCAGACAGCGTCACGACCATGTCCGGGCGCGGCGTGGGCATGGACGTCGTCAAGACGAACATCGAGGAGATCGGCGGAACGGTCGATATTGCCTCGCGCTCGGGCTTCGGGACCACGCTGAAGATCAAGATCCCGCTCACCCTCGCGATCATTCCCGCCCTGATCGTGATGAGCGGCGGCGAGCGTTTCGCGATCCCGCAGGTCAACCTGCTCGAGCTCGTTCGGCTCGAGGGCGCGTCGTCGCGGCGCGGCATCGAGACGCTGCACGGAGCACCGCTTTACCGGCTGCGGGGCAACCTCTTGCCGCTCGTGTTCTTGAACGAAGCGCTGGAGCTTCCGGGTCCGGGCGCCACCGACGTCGTGAACATCGTCGTGCTGCAGGCGGACGACCGCCAGTTCGGCATCGTGGTCGACGGCATCTCCGACACCGAAGAGATCGTCGTGAAGCCCCTCGGCAAGGAGCTGAAGGCGCTCAACGTCTTCGCGGGAGCCACGATCATGGGCGACGGCGGCGTCGCGCTCATCCTCGATGTCCTCGGCCTGGCGCAGCACACGGGCATGGTCTCGGCGACGCGCGAACGAGCCGTCGTCGAGACTTCGGCCGTGGCCCAGGGCGAAAGCGAAGCTCGCGAGCGCTTGTTAGTGTTCCGTGTCGGCTCGGCCGCGCGAGTCGCCATGCCGCTCTCACGGGTCGCGCGCATCGAGGAGCTCGCGCCGGAGCGGGTCGAGCACGCGGGCGGCCGGGACGTCGTGCAGTACCGCGGCACGATCCTGCCGCTGATCTGGCTCGAGCAGGAGCTTTTGGGTGAAGCGCCGTTGACGGGCGCCGAACCGCTCGTCGTGATCGTGTGCTCCGACGGTGAACGAAGCGTCGGTCTCGTCGTGGAGGAAATCCTCGACGTCGTGGAAGAGGCCGTGAGCGTGCAGAGCCCCGCGTCCGCTCGCAGCACCCTCGGGCTGATCTCGGTCCAGGGCCGCGTGACGGAGCTCCTCGACGTGGCGGCGCTGCTTCGTCGCCACGAGCCCGGCTTCTTCGCGCGCAAGGAGGTTGCGGCTTGATGAGCCGAACGCGCCAGATCTGCAGCTTCGTGCTCGGCGACCTCGTGTTCGGCGTCGAGGTGTTGAAGGTCCAGGAGGTTCTGCGCTCGCAGGCCATGACGCGCGTGCCGCTCGCGTCGAGCATGGTGCGCGGCCTCATCAACCTACGCGGACGCATCGTGACGGCCGTCGACGTGCGTGCCCGTTTCGGATTGCCGCCGCTCACGGCCGAGCGAGAGCCGATGAACGTCGTGCTCTCCACGGGTGACGGGGTCGTGAGCCTGCTCGTCGACGAGATCGGCGACGTGCTCACGCTCGACGAAAGCGATTTCGAGCGGCCGCCCGCGACGCTGCCGCCCGTGTTCCGCGACGTCGTCGTCGGCGTCTACAAGCTCGAGCGGAGCCTGCTCTTGATGCTCGACGTCGAGCGCATCGTTCCACCCGAACAGAGCCCGAGCGCGGTGGGAACCGCGGCCTAACGAGATTCGAGGACCGGAGTAACCATGGAGAATCACGACAACCAATCGGCAACCAACGGCAGACGGGCCCCCGCTCGCAAGCGCACGCGCGAAAATGGTGCGGGGCAATCGGTGGCGGAGCTCAACGCCAAGATCCGCGTCCTCGAGCAGCGCGTGGCCGCCGCCGAAAGGCGCGAGCAAGAGCAAGCGAAAGAGCGCGCCTACCTCGACGACCTGAAGGCCAAGGTGGATCTGATCCTCGAGGTGATGGACGACGCCGCGCAGGGCGATCTGACGCGGCAGATCCCGTTCAGCGGCGACGACGCCGCGGGCAAGCTCGCGGGACGGCTGAACACGTTCCTCGGCACCATGCGCCGTAGCGTGGGCAACATCGCCGACAACGCGACCACGCTCGGCGCCGCCGCCGAAGAGCTCTCCTCCGTCGCGAAGCAGATGACGTCGAACGCGACGCAGACCTCGACGCAGGCGAACGTCGTCTCCTCCGCCGTGGACGACGTGAACAAGAACATCCAGACGGTCGCCGCGAGCGCCGAGGAAATGTCGGCCAGCATCCTCGAGATCGCGAAGAACGCCGCGAACGCGGCCCGCGTCGCCGTGCTGGCGGTGAAAGCCGCCGAGACGACCAACGGCATCGTCGCGAAGCTCGGCGTGAGCAGCGCCGACATCGGCAAGGTCATCAAGGTCATCACCTCGATCGCGCAGCAGACCAACCTCCTCGCACTGAATGCCACCATCGAGGCGGCGCGCGCGGGCGAAGCGGGCAAAGGCTTCGCCGTCGTGGCGAACGAGGTGAAGGAGCTAGCGAAGGAGACAGCCAAGGCGACCGAGGACATCAGCCAGAAGATCGAGACGATTCAGGGCGACACGCGCTCGGCCGTCGACGCCATCACGCAGATCAGCAGCATCATCAATCAGATCAACGACATCCAGAACACGATCGCCTGCGCCGTCGAGGAGCAGACCGCGACGACCAACGGCATCAGCCGCAACGTGAGCGACGCCGCGCGCGGCAGCGGCGAGATCGCCGAGAACATCACCGGGGTGGCGCGCGCCGCCCAGAGCACGACAGCGGGCGCTTCGGACACGGAGCGCGCCGCAACGGAGCTCGCGCGGATGGCGGCTGCGCTCCAAAAGCTCGTCGGGCAGTTCTCGTACTGAGCAGGCATACGGGCGCCGTGGACAGCCGCATCAAGGTCTTGATCGTCGACGACTCGGTCGTCGTGCGTCGCATGCTCGTCTCGATCCTCGAGAGCGAGCCGCAGATCGAGATCGTGGGTTGGGCCGCGAGCGGTTTGAGCGCGCTTCAGAAGCTGACGCTCCTCGACCCGGATCTGGTGCTGCTCGACGTGATGATGCCCGACATGGACGGCATCAAGACGGTGCGTCGCATGCGGCTCACGCACCCGACCATGCCGGTCATCATGTGCAGCTCGCTCACGGAGAGCGGAGCGGACACCACGCTGCGGGCGCTCGCCGCGGGCGCGACCGACCACGTGGCGAAGCCGGGCCCGGGCGAGAACCAGCTCGAGGTGTTCCGGGCGGAGCTCCTCGAGAAGGTGCTCGCGCTCGGTTGCGCGACGCAAGCGCCGCGGCAGGAGGACTCGGTAGAGGTCGACGTGACGCTCGCGCCACCGCCGCCGGTCCCGATGCGCCCGGCCGTGATTCAAGCTCTCGCGATCGGCTCCTCGACGGGCGGCCCCAACGCGCTCGCCGAGCTGTTCGCGAAGCTGCCGGGCGATTTGCCGGTGCCCATCCTGATCGTGCAGCACATGCCGACGCTCTTCACGAAAATCCTCGCCGACCGACTCACGGCTTGCTCGCGAGTTCGCGTGGCGGAGGCGACGCACGGCATGCCGCTCGAGCCTGGCCGGGGCTACATGGCACCGGGCGACTTCCACCTCAAGGTCGGTCGCGCGAACGGCCAGCTGATCGCGCTCACGACGCAAGAAGCGCCCGAGCAGTCGTGCCGTCCGGCAGTCGACGTCCTGTTCCGCTCCCTCGCGCGCATCTTCCGCGACGGCGTGCTCGCCTGTGTGCTCACCGGCATGGGCCGCGACGGCGCGAGCGGTGCCGCGGATCTCGTGCGTGCGGGCAGCAAGGTGCTCGCGCAGAGCGCGGAAACCTGCGTCATTCCGAGCATGCCGGGGGCCATCGTCGAAGCGCGCCTGGCCGACAAAGTGCTCCACCTCGACCGCATGGCGGACGAGATCGTCGCCCGCATCCGGCGCTCGCACGGCGCCCCCGAGCGGCTGCGCGCGCAAGGGGAACGCTGATGGCGAGCGCGGAGAGCATGGCGTTCCTGCAGCAGCTCGTGCGGCGCCGTTCCGGCATCGTGCTCGAGGACAGCAAGGACTACCTAGTGGACAGTCGCCTGAGCCCGCTTGCCCGCGACGTGGGGCTCGCGACGGTCGACGAGCTCGTCGTGAAGCTCAAGCGCGAGCCGGACGGGGCCCTCGCCGAGCGCGTGACCGAAGCGATGACGACCAACGAGACGCTGTTCTTCCGGGACATGCATCCCTTCGAGGCGCTGAAAAGCCGCTTCGTTCCCGAGCTCCTCGCCGCGCGGGCCACGACGCGCTCGTTGCGGATCTGGTCCGCCGCCGCCGCCACGGGCCAGGAGCCCTACAGCATCGCGATGACCCTGCTCGAGACCTTCCCGGAGCTGTCCCGCTGGGACGTGAGCATCCTCGCGACGGATCTGAACGGCGCCGTGCTCGAGCGCGCCCGCGAAGCACGCTACCGCGAGTTCGAGGTGAATCGCGGTCTACCGGAGTCCTACCTCACCAAGTACTTCGCGCGTCGAGGCGACGAATGGGAGCTTTCTCCGCTCGTGCGCAGCATGGTCGCCTTTCGTCAGCTGAACCTGGTCGAACGCTGGACGGCCGTCCCTCCGTGCGACCTCGTGTTCATGCGTAACGTGCTCATCTACTTCGACGCCAACACGAAGCGGAACATCCTGACGCGCCTTCGCCACGTGCTCATGCCGGACGGCTTCCTCGTGCTCGGCGGCGCCGAAACGACGGACGAAGCCTACGCGCAGGTGCGCGTGGGAGCGGGCGTGTACTATCGACTCAAGGCTACGTCGGCGCAGATGACGCACGTGGCGTGAGCCACCGCTACGGAATATTGGCCGACTTCACGACCCAGCCGCTGTCGGAACAGATCGAGCAGGTCGATCCGTTGAGGTAACCCTTGCCAGTCGCGCCCTCATCGCCCTTGAGCTGCCAGTTCAACCAGGCAAGGTTCACCTTGTTGAAGTCTCCTCTTCCGTTGGACAGGTCGCCGCCGTGTCCGAGGCTGGTCTTCGAGAAGTAGAGGATCGGAATGCCGCGTGAGCTGATCTCGTCGTAGTCCCGCAGGCCGTTCTCGTACGCGATGTCGCTCGAGCCGCCGTTCATGATTTTGAACGGCGTGTGGATCTTGTCGTAGAGTGATTTGTTGGCACTCATGAGTCCGCTGCTGGTGATCCCGATGGCGCTGAAGCGGGGGTCGCCGGAGGCGTTCTCGGACATCAATCCACCGCAAGAGAAGCCGTCGGCGGCGATCTTCGTCGTGTCGAGACTCTGGTAGTACGCACTGCAGGACTTGCCGTTCTCCGCGATGGCCCACGTGAGGTAGTCGAGGAAAGCCTTGCCATCTTGCCCGCCGCCACAGGCTCCGCTGGAGCCGGGGGTGCCGTCGGCGACGATGAAGTACCCCCAGGAGGCGATCTCACCCATGGCCGCCTGATTCGAGTACCCGTCCTGAGAGCAGCCGCCTTCTCCCCACACGAAGATCGGGTACTTGTCGGCCCCGCCGAGATCTTCGGGCCGGTAGATCGTGCCGCACTTGATGCCGTTCTCGGAGTTCGTCTCGATGACCACCTTGTGAGGTCCGGTGCCCGACACCGACTTGCCGGTGCTCTTCGACGCCGTGCAGGTGCCACCGGTCTGTCCGCCGCTCCCGCCGCTTCCTGCAGCGCCGGCGCCGCCCGTCGCGGAGCCGCTAGCGCCGCTCATGCCGCCGCTGCTCATGCCGGCCGAGCCGCTCATGCCGCCGCTGCTCATGCCGGAGCCGCTCATGCCGCCGTTACCGTTCCTGCCGCCGCCGCTCCTGCCTCCGCCGTTCCTGCCAGCATTGCCGCTTCCGGAGCCGCCCGTGCCGTCTCCTCCGCTGCCGCCTGTTCCGGCGACTGCCGAACCTCCCGAACCTCCCGAGCCTCCCGTTCCACCGCCTCCGGTCCCGGCACCTGCCGAGCCGGCGACCGTCCCGCCCGTTCCGGAGGCAGCACCCTTGCCTGCCGAGCCTCCGCTCGTCGAGCCGCCTGTCGCGGCTTGTCCTCCCACGGCTCCCGTCCCACCGGTCGTGTTCGATCCGGAGCCCTCATCGGAACAGCCGATGCCCCCCAGCGTGCCCAAGATGCTCAGAAAGACTGCCCGAACCGGTAGAGCCGCTGTTCTCATCAAATCGCATTCCTTGGCGCAGGCAGCGCGGGGCTTGCGCACACTCCGCAGCCGCACGAACCGCATCAAAGTGGTCCAAGAAACAGCGCACGGTACCGGGATGACGCATTTATCCGCTCACGTTGCGCGCCAATGGCGCGGCGGACGCTGCCGGTGGGTCCGATTGCGAGTCGTCGCGAGGGTGCGCTCTGCGCGACCTTGGACCGATTTGGTCAGCGTGCCGCGACTGCACGCTCGAACATGCGCGCATCCGAACGCCTTCCCCCCAAGCCGACCAAGCAGTCCCTGCGAGCGAATCGGGTAGCCCTGCTCGGTGCGGGCTTGATCAGCTGCGCCAACGTCGACGGCGTGGATCCGGGCCACCCGCGCTCATCGGGCTCGGGCGGGCAGCTCGGCGGAAGCGGTCAAGCCGCCGCAGGTCAGAGTGGCAGTGGAGCTGGTGCGTCCGCGAGCGGTAGCGGCCCAATCGGCGGCAGTGGCGGCGCAACGGCGGACGCAGGAACCACGAGCGGCGGCGCGGGGACCACGAGCGGCGGGGGAATGGCGAATGGCGCCGGACAAGCGGGGGTCGAAGCGGGCGGCGCACCGGCGAGCGGAGCGAGCGGGCAAGCTGCGCTTGCCGGAGCAGGAAACGGCGGCGCATCGGCCGGCGCTGGCGGACGCTCGGGCGCGAGCGGTGGCGCGGCAGGCGGAGCGAGCGGCGGTAAAGGGGGGAGTACCGGGCAGGGCGGCAGCGGGGGGCGCTCGATCTCGTTCGGCACGCTCCTCGACGCCGGGGCCGTGATGAGCTCCGCGGCCACGCTCGCGGAATCGCTCTCGGACCCGAGCGCGCCCGGTTGGCGCAAGAAGGGCGACCAGCACCGCACGTATCGCTTCGACGACGCGAAAGCCGACGAGCCCTTCAGGCTCTACGTCCCCACGACGTGGGACGGCACCTCGAGCCTACCCCTCGCGATGTTCCTGCACGGCTCGGGCGCGAACGAGAGCACGTACGTCGATCAAAACGGCGCGCAAATGCTCGACCTCGCCGAGGCGCACGGCTTCATTCTGGTCTCGCCGCTCGGCGACCAGGGAGCCTACGGCAACTTCTTGAGGCTCTCGGCTCCATTCGGCGACGAGGCCGGCGCGGCGGAGCTCATGGCGCAGGTGACGACCGACAGCGAGCGCACGAACGAGCTCAGCGAACGCGACGTGATCAACGTGCTCGAGCTCGTCCTCCACGAGTATCCGGTCGATCGCGCCGCGCTATTTCTCTTCGGCCACTCCATGGGCAGCGGTGGAACCTGGTACATCGGCGGGAAATACGCAGGATACTGGCGTGGCATCGCGCCCATGTCGGGACCGTTCGTAGAAGAGTCCGGGTACCCGTGGGAGGACGTGCGGAAGCTGTCCATCTTCGTGACCGAAGGCACGCAAACGCCCTCCGTCGACGCGAGCAAGCTGCTCGCCGACTGGTTGAAGAAGAACGGCTTCGAGTCGGAGTACGAAGAAGTGAACGCCGACCACGGTGGCATGGTGAGCCTCGTCTTGCCCGACGTGTTCGACGGCTTCGATCGCGCGCGCCAATGAGCGGCGCGACGCCTCCCCCGCGCACGAAGCACTAGCGGGCTGGCGCCACGCTAGCGTCGGCTGACTTCGGCGGATGCGTGAGGTTGTGCCAGCCCGTCACCACCGAAAGATTGCCCAGTAGCAGCAACGGCCAGAGCCGAGGCGTCCGCGGCAGCGCGAGGTTGAACGCCAAGAGCAGCGGCAGGAGCACGCGCGGCGCCGAGCCCGGATAGCCCTCCCAGATGGCGTCGGACGTGAACGCAAACAGCACGACGTAGACCGCGCCGAGCCGAAAGCGCGCATCGGCTAGCCGCAAGCGCGACGCAAAGAACCCGACCTGCACGGCAATCGAGAGCATCGTCGCGACGACGCCCGCCGAACGCAGCACGCCGTCTTTCCCAATCAGGATCCAGCGCCGCACGAACGCGGCGAACGGAAGCGCGAAGTTGTCCGCGGCGGCGTGCGATTTCCCGGCGATGTGGCGCAGCATCAACGTCAAGGCGAGCGCCGGAACCGCAATGAGCGCGCTGCGTCCGACCATCCGCAGCACCGCTTGTCGCGTACTCGGCTTCTCGACCACGATCGCGGCCGCGAGGATCGACGTCTCGCGAACGAGCCCGGCGAGCCCGAGCACGCCGGCCGCCGCAGTCGGGCGCGCCGTCTCCCACAGTCGAAGCCCGGCGACCATCAGCGCAAACGCAGACAGATCCGGCAGCGCGCGGCAGACGCTCATCATCGTTCCGGCCGAGAACAGGATGCCGGCCCAACAGGCAAAGTCCCACGCGGTCCCGGGCGGGAACCAACGCAAGAGAAGCCATGCGAGCACGAGCCACACGACGATGTTCATCGCCGCGTACACGTGCATGGCGTACGCCGGGTTGCCGCCGCCGAGCGCGTACGCGAAGACCGAGCTGACGATGCGTCCCGAGCGATACGGCGGGTTGTCGAGCGCCGTGCGGACCTCGGCCTTCCAGGGCGCGGGGTTGGCGGCGAGCTGGGCATAGAACTGCCCGTCGTAGCCAGAGCCCGGAACGATGAAGCGCGGTACGGCCCGGAGCTCGGGAATCACGCGCGACTCCCGATCTTTGCCGAAGCGCACCATGCTCGTGAAACCGACACCGGGGCTGTAGAAGCCCGCAATTTCGAGCAGAAAGACGACCACGCACGCGGCGTAGAGGGCCGCGAACGCGCGCGCCTTCCGTGTAAGCTGTGCTCCCCGAATTTCTGGGCCCGGGGCCGGGCTCGCTCGAACCATGACGACGCTTAGTATCGTAATTCCTTGCTACAACGAAGAGCGGACGCTCGAAGCCTGCGTCGAGCGCGTCTTGGCGATTCGCGACGCGGAGCTCGCGCTCGAGCTCATCGTCGTCAACGACTGCTCGAAGGACGCGAGCGCAAAGGTCGCGGAAGGGCTCGCGGCAAAGCACCCGGAGCTCGTCGTGCTGCACCACGAGAAGAACCGCGGCAAGGGAGCCGCGCTCCGCACGGGCATCTCGAAAGCGACCGGCGACTTCCTCGCGATTCAGGACGCGGACCTCGAGTACGATCCGATGGACCTGAAGCGTCTCCTCGTGCCGCTGAAGAACGGCGACGCCGACGTGGTGCTCGGCTCCCGCTTTCTCTCGGCCGGCTATCACCGCGTGCTCTATTTCTGGCACTCGCTGGGCAATCGGTTCCTGACCCTGCTCTCGAACATGCTCACCGATCTGAACCTCACCGACATGGAGACCTGTTACAAGGTTTTCCGTCGCGAGATCATCCAGTCGATCGAGCTCCAGGAAGACCGCTTCGGCTTCGAGCCCGAAGTCGTCGCCAAGATTGCTCAGCTTCGCCTGCGCATCTACGAGATGGGCATCTCCTACCGCGGCCGCACCTACGCCGAGGGCAAGAAGATCGGCATGAAGGACGGCTTTCGCGCCCTCTACTGCATCCTCAAGTACAACCTACCGAAGGCGCCCGCCCCGATTCAGTTCTTCTTCTATCTGTTCATCGGCGGGGTCTCGGCGCTATTCAATCTTTTTGTATTCGTGCTGCTCTTGCCGAGCGCCGGTGTCATCACCGCTACGCTAACGGCCTTTTTCTCGGCGGCGGCGCTGAACTACGCGCTCTCGATCGCGCTCCTTTTCCGCCACCGGGCGCGCTGGTCGTCATTCACCGAGGCGCTCGTCTTCGTCGTGGTCGTCGGCGTGATCGCCGCTTTCGATGTCTTTGCGACCAAGGCGCTGATGGCAGCGGGACTCGGGGCGGGGCTCGCCAAAGCCGGGGCGAGCGCTGCCGGCCTCGTATTCAATTTCGTTGGGCGGAAATACGTGGTTTTCCCGGAAAAGGCCAATCCCGACTGGCGGCCACAGAACCCAGTCTGATACCCCCTCACGGTGTCGCGCTCGAAGCGAGCTTGACCCGAGACTCGGAGCGGGCGTATTCAAACACCCATGTGGCTTGGGCTTGGATCGGGGTCGAGAACTTTTTCGCCTTCAACGTGGGTATTGCTCGCGGGGCTCCTGGTCGGCTGCGCGCCGGGGATGGGTGGGCGAGCGAGCTTCCCCGTCGTGAGCAAGGCGAAAGCACCGGCAGGCTTCGAAAAGGTCGCCGACGTCGACGAAAAGCGCTGCAGGTACAACGTGCTCTTCTTCTGGGCCTGGGGCGAGGACGAGAACCACGAAGCCCTGGTCAGCGAGATCCTCGAGAAGAACAAGGGCGACGCCATCGTCGATGCCGAGCTCACGTTCTTCTACATCCCTGCGATTCTCTACAACCAAAGCTGCGCAGAGGTGAAAGGCACCGTCGTGCGTCGTTCGTCCGGGAGCGCGCCACCGGAACCAGCGGCCGAAGCCGCTCCGGAGAAGGAGGCTTCACGATGAAAGCCTTTACCTACGCCGGGCTCGTTCTGGCGCTCTCCGCTCTCGGCTGTACGACGCAGACCGTTCCTGGTCCTCTCGTCGTTTCGACCCGCCCGCTACCGGAGCTCGGCACGCCGGGTCCGAGCGGCAAGCTCGTCACGGGTGAAAGCTGCGGGCGCGTCGTTTTGCTCATCATTCCCGTCGGCTTCGCAACGGCTGAAAGCGCCTACAACGACGCGCTCAGCCAGGCTCCCGGCGCCGACACCATCGTCAACTACGAGGAACGCGTCACGAACCTCTTCGCGTTCCCGTTCTACTACCAAGTCTGCACGGAGATTCACGGCTACGCGGTCGCCTCGAAGTCATCGGGGGGCGCAGACAAGCCAGCGGATAAGCCGGCGGACAAGCCGGCAGAAAAGTCTGAGTGACTAACGCGGAGGCGGCGCGCCATACAGCGACGTGCGGTGTGTCGCGTAGCCGACCGCCGAGGGCCACAAGAACTCGCGGACCATCGCCTTCTCCATCGTGATCTCGCGCTGGAGGCCGTCGTTGCAATAGGTCACGAGCAGGTTGCCGCTCGGGAGCTTCTGCACGTCGCCGAGGGTCTGACTCTTGCCGCCGCCGTCGTACTCGAACACGACCTTCGCGGTGCTGGCCGTCGTGTCGAGCTCGACCTCGCGGATGAGGGCTGTCTGGCTGTTCGAGCGGTTGTTGAAGAAGAAGAGGTGGTTGGCATCGATCATCGTGTGACCGTGCTGGCGATCCCACTCGGAGCCGTCGCCCGTGAAGTCCGACGGACCGTCGCCATCGAGGACCCACAAGAGCTCCCCCTTGCTCGAGATTTTGACGTAGGCGTTCTGCATCAAAACCGAGAAGGTGATGGAGTCATCGAACTCGTGATAGTGCACGGAGTTCATGTGACAGCGGTCGCTACCGCTGCCTGACAGCGTGTCGAACGCGTCCGCCGTGTTGAAGAGCTCGGAGAAGGTGCCGTCCGGCGCCATCCGCATCAGCTTCCCGCAGTTGTCGGCGGCGTTGACGAAGAAGACGAAGCCGTTGTCCGGCAGGGCCGTGAAGTCGTGATGGCTGCGATCGAGCGTGATGGCGTCGTCGCTCGCACCGTCGAGGCCGAGTTTTCGGATGATGCCCATGCCCGCCGTACCGCTTGGATTCCCGTCGCGAGCGAGCAGGAACTTGCCGTCGTAGCTGAAGTCCACGCGCGTGACGCTCGAGAAGGTGACCTTGTGCGCCCACACGAGCTCGCCCAGGTGATTCCAGATCGTGGCCCAACTGCCGTTGCCGACCACGACGAAACCGGGGGTGACCTTGCTGGGATCCGGGATCGCGGTCGTGAGCATCGGAACGCCGCTCGGCGCCGCGCCCGTCGTGAGCGTCTGGTCCTCGCTCGTGCACGTCCCGGCGGCTGAGGTGAGCTCGACCCGATAGTGCACCTCGGACCCGAAAGGCATGCCGAGCAGAAGCGTGCGGTGGTCGGCCGCCGCTACGTCCACGGGCGCCTCGTAACCGTAGGACTCGTCTTTTCCGAACTGGATGCGACCGCCCGTCACCGCCGCGAGGTCCGTCTCGACGGTCACCGCAACGACCGACGGCATGGAGGGCGCGGGTGCGCCAGTCGGCGTGAGCATGCAGTCGACGGGCATCGAGCTCCCGCTACCGCTAGCGCCGGCACGACCGCCGACTCCTTGCCCTCCCGACGGTGCGCCTCCGGAGCCACCGGCAAGGCCGCCCGCTCCGCTGGCCGGCGCGCCGCCAGCGAGTGACGTCGAGCCCGCAACGGCTCCCGCACTTCCGCCGTTGTTGGCGCCACCACTCGACATTCCGGCGGACGACGCCGGACCGCCGCCCGACCCGGCGCCGGCGCCCGCCGGGCCAGAGCCGGACAGCGCTCCTCCTCCGGACGCGCCCCCGGAAGCGCCGCTTGCCGTCGCTCCGCCCGACCCGGCAGTGGACCCGGCTTCATGCTCGGATCCGCATCCGCCTCCGAGGGCGGCGAGGACGCCCAGCGGTGCGAGGAACGGAGAGCAGCGCAGAGCCATGGCGTAAGGCTAGTAACCGGTCAGGGAGTTATTTGGCCGCACGCCGCTCGATCTCGGCGAGAAGCTCCTCGGACAAGGGCTCGCCGAAGCGAACTCCGACCTCGAACTTCCAGATGGGATCGTCGCGGCGCGCCTCGACGCGCATGATCTCGCCGGTCACGTCCTGACCGTTGAAGTCGCCGCTCAGATGTAGGGTCAGGATGAGCTCCTGCCCCGGGTGGCAGCGGTGACGCGTCACGAGCAGCGCGCCGCTGCGGCTTGCATTGTGGATGAGCGCCGTGTGGCGGAGGTCGCGTTGCCCGTTGATACCCGCCGGAATCGACGAGGGAATGCGCGTTTGACTGCGGCGCTCGGGCGGGCGCGCCGGGTACGTGTCCATGCGCAGCACCGGCTCGCGCGACGCACCGTATTGGCGCAGCGTGGGGCCGCCGCTCGGCGTTTGGTTCCAGTCGTCAGCCGGCTGCTCCAGCAGCGGCTCGAGCGCATCCAAGAGCTCGCGCGCGGTCTGGAACCGCTGCTCGCGATCGCGCTCGACGGCCTTGGCGAACCAGGCGTCGAAGCCGGGCGGCACCGAAGCCGCCTGGGACGGCACCACGATCGGGTCATAGCAAATCGAACGCAGGACCATGGGCAGCGACGTGCCGTCGAACGGCATGCGCCCGGTGAGGCATTCGAACGTCAACACCGCCATGCTCCAGAGATCGGAGCGCCCGTCGACCGGTAGGCCTTCGGCCTGCTCGGGGCTCATGTGGTGCGGCGTGCCGATCAACGCGCCGCTCAGCGTGAGCGGAGCGCCGACTTGGGTCCGCGTCGGGCCGAGCGCCTTGGCAATCCCGAAATCCAGCACTTTGACGAAGAAGTCGGGGGGCTCGTCGACCAGGAACACGTTGTCGGGCTTGAGATCCCGGTGAACGAATCCTTGATCGTGGGCGCGCCCGATCGCGCGACCGAGCTGGCTCATCACGGTCCACACCTCGCCGGGGGGCAGGCGGCCGAGCCGGCCGAGCCGTGAGCCCAGGCTCTCCCCGTTCAGGTACTCCATCGCGAGGTAGGGGCTGCCGTCGTCGTCGACACCGAAGTCGAGCACCTGGACGACGTGTGGGCTCCGGAGCGTCGCCGCCGCCCGGGCCTCGCGCTCGAAGCGACGCACCGCGTCGGGGCTGGCGGCGAGGGACGGCTTGATGAGCTTCACGGCGACGTGCGAGCGCAGCGTCAGGTGCTCGGCGAGCCACACCGAGCCCATGCCTCCGCGCCCCAGCTCATAGAGTAGGCAATACTTCGACGCGACAATGCGTCCTGCGGACACTCAGGGAGAAGCCTATCTCCCGGGGCGCCGAAAGACTAGACGCGGCGCTCGGCCAGCATGTTCCAGCGGCACAGCGCCCAGATTTCGTTCCGGCTCGTGCGCGCGAGCCTGGTCTCCGGCTACCTCACGGGCAGGGGCGTCATCCTCCGCCGATGACTTCCGTCCCAAGTGCGTGTGTCGTTTCGGTGGGGGTTTCCGTGGTGCGTTCTGCCACGTCGACCGACTTCGTACTCTGGGGTGGCTACGCGCGGCCGTGCGAGGTACTTAGAATCCGATGAGGCGAGAGTTCGCCGCGCCACGCGTTGCCGAGGAGGAGCTTCGCCGGGCGGAAGAGCGCTTTCACCATTTGGTGGACGCGGTCACCGACTACGCGATCTTCTTGCTCGACGCGGACGGCCGCGTCGCGACGTGGAACGCAGGCGCGCGGCGCGCGAAGGGGTACACGGAAGAAGAGATCATCGGACAGCACTTCTCCGTCTTCTACCCGGCCGAGGACCGCGCTGCACACAAGCCCGAGCGCATCCTCGACATCGTCCGGAACGAAGGCCACTACGAGGAGGAGGGCTTTCGTGTCCGCAAGGACGGCTCTCGATTCTGGGCCAACGTGAACATCACGGCCTTGCGCGACGAGAGCGGCAACGTCACCGGCTTCGCCAAAGTGACCCGCGATCTGTCCGAGCGAAAACGCAACGAGGAAGCGCTGCGTCGATCCGAAGAGAAGTTTCGCCTGCTCGTGGACGGGGTCGAGGACTACGCCATCCACATGCTCGATCCGCAGGGAAACGTCACGACCTGGAACAAGGGCGCCGCGCGCACGACGGGATACAGCGCCGACGAGATCGTCGGACGAAGCTTCACGCTCTTCTTTCCGCCGGAGGACGTCGAAGCCGGCAAGCCGGCTCGAGAGCTTGCCACGGCGCTCCGCGAGGGACGCAACGAGGACGAAGGCTGGCGCGTCCGCAAGGACGGCACGCACTTCTGGGCCAACGCGACGCTGACGGTGCTCCGTGGCGAAAGCGGCGAGCACCTCGGCTTCGCCAAAGTAACGCGAGATCTCACGCTTCGGCGCGAAGCGGAGGAACGCGAACGGCAGCTCGCGCGCGAGCATGCGGCGCGCGCGGCGGCGGAGCTCGGCGAGCGCCGGGTCCGCGAAAGCGAGGAGCGCTATCGCGCCCTGAGCGAGCGCCTGGAGATCGTCTTCGAGAACGTCGCGGACTGCATCATCGCCGAAGATCGCGAGGGACGAGTCGTGTTGGCCAACACCGCGGCCGCGTCGATGTTCGGATACGAGTCGACGCAAGCGCTCCTGGCCTCCGCACCGGGCACGCTCTTCGACGGCGTCGAGCTCGTCGACGAGCATGGGTCTCGAGTGCCCCCCGACCGTCGTCCGAGCACCGCCGTCCTTGCGGGGCAGCGCACGCTCACCGCGATGCTCGAAATGCGCGGGCCCGGCGGCAGGCAGCGTTGGGTGTTCGTGCGCGCGGGCGGGGTGCTCGGCGCGGATGGCCGGCCCGAAATGGCGATTTCCATCTGGCACGACGTAACCCTCGAGCGTCACCAGGAGCGACAGGAGAAATACCTGGCGGAGGCTACGGCGGCGCTCGGCATGTCGCTCGACCGGCGCGAGACGCTCGCAAACCTGGCGCACAGTCTCGTCCCCGGTCTCGCCGACTGGTGCTCGATCCACCTCGCCGAGGGCGACGACGCGCGCTGCATGGCCGTCGCTCACGCTGACGAACGCAAAGGCAAGCTGCTCGAGAACTTTTATGCGAGTCACCCGGAGGCTCGAGCCGCGGGGAGCCTGAAATGGCGGGTGATCGAGTCCGGCGAGTCGGAAGTCTTCAACGACATCGGGGAGGAGGCGCTCGCCCGCTTCGCACCTGGCCCAGCGCGCCTTGCCGTGGCGCGCGAGGCGGGCGTCACCTCGCTGCTCGTCGCGCCCATTCATCACAGGACGCGCGTCCTCGGCGTGATCTGCTTCGTCAACTCCGAATCGAAGCGTCACTACGATTTTGCGCATGCCGCCCTCGCCGAAGAGCTCGGCCGGCGCGTGGGCGTCGCGCTCGAGAATGCCGAGCTCTATGCCGACGCTCAGCGTGCCGTCCGCTTCGCGGAGCAGGCGAGCCACGCCAAAGACGAGTTCTTGGCCACGGTCTCGCACGAGCTCCGAACCCCGCTCAGCGCCATCCTCGGCTGGTCTCAAGTCCTCCGCGACAGGGTGAGCGATCCCGGCCTGAAAAAGCCGCTCGAGGTCATCAACCGGAATGCACTCGCGCAAGTGCGCATCATCGACGACATCCTCGAGGTCTCACGCATCATCACGGGCAAGTTTCGGCTCGACCCGAAGTCCACCGACGTGCTCGCCATCACGCGCGACGCCATCGAGGCCGTGCGCCCCTCGGCTAACGCCAAGCAGATCGAGATCCAGTTTCATTCGACGGCGGACTACCGCTTGTTGCTCGCGGATCCCGATCGACTGCAGCAGGCCGTCTGGAACCTGCTCTCGAACGCGGTGAAGTTCACGAGCGCGGGCGGGAAGATCGAGGTGCGCGAAAGTCAGGTAGGCCACGACATCGTGATCTCGGTCGCGGACACGGGAGCCGGCATGGGACCGGACGTCTTGGCGCACGTGTTCGACCGCTTCTGGCAAGCCGACTCCTCGACCACGCGCCGGGTGGGCGGCCTCGGTCTCGGCCTCGCGCTCGTCCGGCACATCGTCGAGCTCCATGGCGGAACCGTCGAAGCCGCGAGCCCCGGCCTCGGCAAAGGCGCGACGTTCACGATTCGCCTGCCGATCCAACCCGTCTTGCGGACCAAGGCCGAATCGATTCCGCCCACCACGGCGGCACCACCAGCGCCGATCGGTGGCGGCCTCACCGGCCTCCGCATCCTCGTCGTCGACGACGAGGAGGACGCGCGCGACCTCATCGGCACGGTCCTCCGGGAAGCGGGCGCCGTGGTCGAGACGAGCCACTCCGCAACGGAAGGGCTCGCAGCATTCAAGCGCTTCCGCCCCGACATCCTCGTCAGCGACATCGGCATGGCGGGCGAAGACGGCTTCTCCCTCGTGCGCCGCGTCCGCTCGCTCGGCGCCTCGGAAGGCGGCAACGTCCCCGCACTAGCCCTCACTGCCTTTGCCCGCGCCGAGGACGACGCTCAAGCCCTCGCCGCCGGCTTCACCAAGCACGTCGGCAAGCCCGTCGCCCCGGATCTCCTGGTTGCGACATTGCGCGAACTTGCGCGGCGGCGCTCGGTGTAGGGCGCGGGGCGTCCTAAGCCACCCTCACCCCCGCGCGAGCTTCGCGCCGAGCTCGACCGCGGCGATCATGCCGCGCGGATCCGCCGTGCCGCGCCAGGCGATGTCGTACGCGGTGCCGTGATCGACGCTGGTGCGCGGGATGGAGAGCCCCATGGTGACGTTGACGGCTTCGCCGAAGGCGACGAGCTTCATCGGGATGGTCGCTTGGTCGTGGTACATCGCGACGACGCCGTCGTAGCGGCCGGCGTAGGCGTGGCGGTAGGCCGTCTCGGCGCCGAGAGGGCCGGTGATGCGCGCGCTCTTCATGCGGCGTTGAGCGAGGGCGACGCCCGGCGCGATGGCGCGCGCTTCTTCACGGCCGAACATCTCGTTCTCTCCAGCGTGCGGGTTGAGGGACGCCACGACGACGCGCGGGCGCTTGCGGCCGACTCGTTCGAGCAAGCGCGCGAGCTCGACGGTGGCGGTCGCGATACCTTCGGGCGTTAGGAGCGAGGGGACCTTGGCGATGGGAACGTGGGTCGTGACGAGGCTCGTCGCGAGCTTCGGTGCGTAGAAGCACATGACGCTCGTCTTGGCGTGATCGAGCGCCTTTAGCCATTCGGTGTGGCCGGCGAAGCGCTTGGCTCCGCGCGCGCCGGAGGTCGCGATCGCGGCTTTGCTGACGGGCGCCGTGGCGAGCACGCTGCCGGGGTGGTGCTTCACGAGGCGGTAGGCGGCTTCGACGGCGGCGAGCTGGGCGGCTCCAGCGGCACGCGACGGCTTGCCCGGACGGCGATCGGCCGGCTTGAGCGGCGGCCCCGCCTGTACGACCGCGATACTCCCGGGACGGAGCTTGCCCTCACCGAACGGGACGAGGCGCTGCTCGGCGACGCGCACGAGCGATGCGGCCTCGAGCAGGGTGCCGATGTCGCCGACGAGCACGACGGTGCTCTTCTTCGAGCGGTCCGCGGCGACGATCGACACCTCGGGGCCGATGCCCGCGGGGCAGCCGGTCGACACGAACACGAGCGGGCCGGATCGGGCCATGCGCGAACGCTATCGCGAGATGGCCCGGATCGCGACCCGGTCGGTTCGACTCAGCCTTCCGGGGCTTCGTCGTCCTTCGAGCTCTTCGGCGGCGGCTCGTCGTTCTCGGGCGAGCGCAGCTTGTAGCCGGAGCCGCGCAGCGTCTCGAGCGGGAGCGCGGGACCGAGCTTGGCGCGCAGGCGCCGCACGTGAATGTCGACCGTGCGCGGCCCGCCTTCGTAGCGGTTGCCCCACACGCGAGCGAGTAGGTGCTCGCGCGAGAGAACCTTGCCGCGGCGCTCGCACAGGTACGCGAGCAGCGCGAACTCCTTCGCCGTGAGCTGCACGGGCCGACCGTCCACGTAGACCTCGTGCCCGGCCTTGTCGACCACGATGCCCGCGACCTTGTGCCGCTCTTCCGTGGCGAACTCGCTGCGCCGCCACTCGAGAGCGCGGATGCGCCCGTAGAGCTCTTCCGGAACGTAGGGGTGCAGCACGAAATCGTCGAACCCGCTCGAGGGCTCGATGCGCGCGATCTGCCCGACGGTGACCGCGATCACCGCTCCGACGTTGTCGAAGTACGGCTCCTTGCGGACGGCGCGCAGTGCCGCCACCGCGAGATCGGGTCGATCGAGCGCTTCGAAGACCAAAGCGCGCGGCCGCACCTCGAGCTCGTCGTCATCGTCGGCGATGAGGTTTACAGGATCGTCCCACAGGTCCAGCGTCCGCACGGTTGCGCCGAGCTGTCGTAACGTCGTCGCCGCACCCTCCTCGCGCTCGAGCATGGGCCCATGCCCGACCACCGCCACGAAGCTCTTCGGCCGGCTGAGGGCCTTATCGAGAGATTTCGGTGCCACCAACGGTGATTCGCCCGATCTTGAGGGTTGGACAGCCGACGCCGACTGGAACGCTCTGTCCATCTTTGCCACAGGTCCAGATTCCATCGGAGAGCGCCACGTCCTTTCCGAGCATGGATACCTCTCTCAATGTTTCGGGACCGTTGCCGATAAGGTTCACGTTTTTCAACGGCGCCGTGACCTTGCCGCCTTCTATCAGGTAGCTCTCCGTTAGGGAGAAAACGAAGTCCCCATTTGAGATATCGACCTGGCCACCGCCGAACGACTTCGCATAGATGCCGCGTTCGACGCTCTTGATTATCTCTTCCGGATCGTGGGTTCCGGCGAGCAGCACGGTGTTCGTCATGCGCGGCATCGGCACCGCGGCGAAGCTCTCGCGACGGCCGTTGCCGGTGGGCCGCACCTTGAAATGGCCGGCGGAGAGCCGATCCTGCATGTAACCGCGGAGGATCCCGCCCTCGATCAGGACGCTGCGGGTCGGCTCGACGCCTTCGTCGTCGACGTTAATGGAGCCGCGGCTTTGAAGGAGCGTCGGGTCGTCGACCACCGTGCAGAGCTCGCTCGCGACGACCTGACCGATGCGATCGGTGTAGTTGCTCGTACCCTTGCGGTTGAAGTCCGCCTCGAGCCCGTGGCCCACCGCTTCATGAAGGAGGATGCCGCTGTCGCCGGGGGCGAGAACGACCGGCATCTGGCCCGCCGGCGCTGGCCGCGCATCGAGCATCACGAGCGCCTGGCGAGCGGCCTCGCGGCCATGCCATTCGGGGGACTTGTCGTCGAAGTAGGCGAGCGTCATGCGACCCCCGCCGCCGCTGCGCCCTGACTCGCGGCGTCCCTCGTGCTCTGCGACCGCCGAGACGCCGAAGCGCAGCAGCGGCTGCACGTCGTGAGCCATGCGACCGTCGCTCGTGATGACGAGGATCTCGCGAACTTCCTCGGCAAAGCTGACGCTCACCTTCACGATGCGGGGATCGACGGCGTGCGCCGCTTTGCTCGCGCGCTCGAGCAGGGCGCGCTTCTCGAGTCCCGAGAGATCGATGCTGGGCGCGTCGAGCAAGTAGCGCTCGGGTAGCGTGAGCGGATCGAGCTTTTGCGGGGGCGGCGTGGAGCCCGAGCTCGCGATGCCGGCCGCGGTCTCGGCCGCGCGTTTCATCGATTCCCATGCGAGATCCTCGACGTGCGCGTAGCCGGTCGCGTCGCCCTGCCGCACGCGCACGCCGAGCCCGAGGCCGACCCCGCGCGACGCGCTGCGCGTGATGCCTTCCTCGAAGGTGAGCCCACCACCCGCGCGGTACTCGAAGAACAGGTCGGCGTAGTCGCCGCCGCGCCCGAGGGCGATGCCAAGCAGCCGCGTCGCCAGATCCTCGTCGATAGGGTGACTGCCGCGCGGGCCGAAGGGCGCGAAATACCGGGCGCTCGCCGTCATGGTCGAAAGAGTATACGAGCCGGGGCGGCCGTGCGTTTCCGGGCGGCGGGCCGCACGGGGGACGCACCGCTGCGCCTAGAAAACGGCAAAGCCGGCGCGGTGGGTATTTCTACTGTGACGGGGGGCCGGCGGCGCTCCTGCTCCGAGGCGCCATGACGCGCGGGCCGCGCTCGAGCTCGTGCATGAGCTCGCACCAGGATTCCCCGCGGTCCACGCCGAGCTCGCGCGCAATTTCCGCGAGCGCCCGATTTTCCGCGGTCGTGACGGCGGTGGGTGCGTCCATCTCCGCGGGCGTGGTGCGCGCGATGGCTTCCGCGTGAGCGAGGAGCCCCGGCAGCTCGTCGACGTCGAACCCCCATTCGTCGGGAGCGTAGGCGAGCAGCACGATGTCGTGGAGCCCTTCGAGGAAGTAGCCGGGGTCCGGCCGGTGGTTGAGCCAGCCGCGCAGGACGCGCTCGCCGTCGGCGCCGATCTGGAAGTGGTTGTGCGCGAGATCGATGATGCGGATCGCGCGCTCGGGAGTGAGCTTGCCCTCCACCCAGGCGACGTAGACGAGCGGCAGGAGCTTCAGGACCTTGTAGCTGGCGGGCCCAACGTCCAGGTGTTTCAGGGTCTTCTGCAGATGGTCGACTTGCATGGCGCTTTGCCTCGATTCAGGTGAACCGAGGAAGTGCAATTGTCGATCCAGCGCACCCGCGCCCAGACGCCGGATTTATCGGGAGTCCGGGCGCAAGCGCTGCGCCATTGCGCCACGCCGGGCGAACTTCGTGCGCGACGCTACTCGCGTTCGTGCAGCTCCGCCGTAAGCGGAGGCGGGCCCGACGGCGCCGAATCGTCGGCCGCGACCACGCTCTCGAGCCAGTCGAGCTTCGGGCGGATGCGGTACCAGATGCTGCGATCGGGCGTCCGGAACGCCTCGAACTGCCAGGTCTGGAGCAGCGGGCGCCCGGGGTTGCCCGCGAGGGCGATGGGCATGCCGCTCAGCGGGTCGGCCTCGTACACGAAGAACGAGTGAAAATGCATGATCTTCGGCTTCCACGGCTTGTCCCACGGGGCGTAGCCGCGGATCAGCACGACGTCACCCGGCTGGAAGCGCTCGGCGTCGGCGACGAGGAAGTCCGAGAGCTTGCGCGGGAACTTGAACGGCACCCGGTCGGCCTCGGCGAGGGTGTCTGTGTCGAACGACTCCGGGTGCGCCTGGGCGTACTCGATGAAGCTCGTCGCGCGGCGCCGCTTCTCGTCGGGGATGCTCGCGAAGTCGAGCTTGCCGACGACGCGCTCGCGCTTCTCGCCACGCGGGCGATACCAGGTGCCGCTCGAGCGCTCGAAGCTGTCGAACACGAAGTCGACGCACACCTCGGGCACGAGCGGCCGCCCGCGCACGTTGAACACGTAGTACCTGTCGCCCTGGAACTCGTAGTCGTTCTTCCCGCGCATGTACGCGTCGAGCCACTGGTAGCGGAGCTTGCCGTCTTGCTGACCCCACTCCGTGAGCGGCTCGTCGAACGGCAACCCTTCCTGGACGCCCTGGAGGATGGCCGAGCGCAGCGGACGCAGCGCGCGCTCCTTCCGCGACTGCACGGCGCGGAAGGTCGACATCACCTGGCTCGCGCCCGGCTCCGGCGCGTCGCACACGAGCTCGAGGTGCGCGCCGCGGGCCGCGAGCAGGCTCCGCACCCAGACCGAGCCGTAATGCAGATCCGCGACGATCTGGTCCGTTCCGAGGTGCACGATCCGGGCGCGATCGAAGCCGAGCTCGCTGCGGAGCACGCGGAAGTCGCGATGCAGCGGCGGCGGCGGATCGCCCGCGCCGATACGATCGAAGAGCAGGAGCTTCACGCGCTGTCCGCGCTCGTCACCGTCGGTGAACACGTAGCGGCCAGTTTTGGTGCGCTCCGCCCACAGCGTGCGTTCGCCGCGCTGGATCCAGACGCGTTTGTCGCTGAAGAGCATCTGCACCGTGACCAGATCGACGAGCGCGAACGCGAGCTCCGGCTTTTCCGCGTAGAGGTAGCCGTCGCGCAGCAAGACGGCGCGGCCGAGCTCCGGGTTCTGCGAGAAGACGGGCCACAGCCGATCGAGCATGCTCCAGGGCGAGCTCGTCGTGCGGAGCAGCGTGCGGTAGGTCTGCGCCGCTTCGCTCCCGCGGTTCTCCGGCTCCGGCGTGCGCGTGAAGAGCACCGGCTCTGCCTTGGCGTAGAGGAGCACGACGCCGCGGTTCTGCTCGAGCTTCGGCGCACCAGGCTCGGCCGGCTCCGCGAGGGCGTGCTCGATGCGCTCGGCGCAGGCGGGCCCGTGCTCGGGCTCGGCGATGGGAATCGGCGTGGCTTCGGGCCGGACCGCGACGGCTGCGGGGCGCGCGTGCGGTTCGCGAGCAGCGCCGTGCGCGGCTTCGACGCTCGTGTCGCCGCTGTGCGGAACCAGAGCCAGCGCGAGCGCGAAGAGCGCGACGGTTCGGGCTGGGTTCCTCTCCTGAGACATCGTCGCGGCGAAGGCGGGTCGGATCGCCCCCGACCTATGAAATGTGATGTTGCGACGCCCCCTTCGCAAGTTTTCGACGGCGCGCTCGAGCGCGCTCGCGCTCAACGCCGCTCAACCATGCGGGTGAAGGCTGAAGCGACGTGTAAGTCGAAGTCGTACCTCGGCGACATGCTCCGGACCGCGCGTCTCGAGCACGAGCTCGACGAGCGTCTGGCCGAGCTCGACGCCCGCGAACGCGCGGTCGTGCTCGATGCGGAGGATGTTCGCGTTGAGCTCGGCGACGACGGCGGTGAGATCCGCGAGCGCTCCGGCCACGTCCGGCAAGACGACGAGGAAGCGCGCCATGCGCCCCGTCTGCACGAGGCCGCGCTCGATGATGCGCGACATCAGGTTCACGTCGATGTTGCCGCCGCTCACGACGATGACCATCGAGCGCGCCCCCGGCGGAATGCGGTCGTGGATGAGCGCCGCCACGCCGACGGCTCCGGCACCCTCAGCCACCGTCTTATCCCCCTCGAGCAGCAGGAGAATGGCCTCGGCGATCTCCTCCTCGTCGACCAACACGATCTCGTCCACGTGCTTTTTGACGGCGGCGCGAGCCAGGGCGCCCACGCGGCGCACGGCGATGCCGTCCGCGATCGATTTGCCGCCGAGGATCTCGGGCGGCGACGACTGCTCCACCGCGCGCTTCATGCCCGGGAACGTGCGCGACTCGACACCGTAGACGCGCACGTGCGGAGCGAGCGCCTTCGTGACGGTGGCGACACCCGCCACGAGTCCGCCGCCCCCGACGGGAACGACGAGCGCGTCGACGTCCGGTACCTGCTCGAGCACCTCGAACGCCACCGTACCCTGACCCGCCATCACCTCCAGATCGTCGAAGGGGTGGATCAGCGTAAGGCCGCGCTCGCGCACGAGCGACTGCGCGTGCTCCGCCGCTTCGTCGTAGCTCGAGCCCACGAGCACGACCTCGGCACCGAGGCGTCGCGCAGCCGACACCTTCACGAGCGGCGTCGACTGCGGCATCACGACCGTCGCGGCGATGCCGAGCAACCCGGCGTGACGCGCGACGGCCTGCGCGTGGTTACCGGCGCTCGCGGCGATCACGCCGCGCGCGCGCTCGTCGTCCGTCAAAAGCTGCAACCGGTTGCAGGCGCCGCGCTCCTTGAAGCTTCCCGTCGGCTGGAGCGACTCGAGCTTCAAGTAGACTGAAATCCCGGCGCGCTCGGAAAGCCGAGTGCTCAACCGACAGGGTGTGGACAGCACTCGGCCCGAGAGCCGCGCGCGGGCGGCTTGCACGTGCTCGAGCGTGAGCTCCGCTTGCACGAGCTACAACTTGTCGCCGCATTAGCGCCCCGTAAAGGGTCTACACGTGGTGCGCGGTCGCACCCGCGCGGGTAACCACCGACACCGGAACGCGGAGCGAGAGAAGCGCGAACACCGTGCGGAGAACGCGGCAAAATCCTTCAAACCTTTCGGGAGCCTTCGTTGACCGACTGGGCCGGCTGGCCTATGCTTCTGTGCTTCCGAGCCGATCTCTCAGCGCGAGCGCCCGACTGAGGCGAGCCGACCCGGATCCACCGGCAAACGTGTCCATCGACCGCGAGAAAGCACTCCAGGCCGCCCAGAAGTACGTCGAGAAAAAGAAGTACGACCGGGCGATCGCCGAGTACCAGCGGGTCATTCAAGAAGACCCGAACGACGCTCGCACACTGCTCAAGATCGGCGACCTGCAGGCACGCCTGCAGGCCTACCCGGAAGCGATCGCCACCTACGATCGCGTCGGCCAGTACTACTCGTCGCAGGGCTTCGCGCTCAAAGCGATCGCCGTCTACAAGCAGATCCGCGAGCTCATCAAGAAGCACGCGCCTGCGCTCGCCGACCGTTACGGCCACATCACGCCCAAGCTCGCCGAGATCTACACGCAGCTCGGCCTGACGAGCGACGCGCTGGCCGCCTACGACGAGGTGGCGACGCGGCTCCAGCGGGGCGGCCGCGATCGCGAGGCAATCGACGTTTTCCGCCGCATGGTGGAGCTCGATCCGTCCAATCCCCTGCCCCACCTCCGGCTCGCCGAGGCTTGCTGCCGCGTGCAGAGCCTCGACGAGGCGATCGAGCTGTTTTGGCGCGCGGGTGAGCTCCTGCTCGGTCTCGGGCGGCGTGAGGACGCCCTCAAGGTCGTCGAGCGCATCCTGCACTTCCGCGTCGACCCGCGCTTCGCCCGCATCGCCGCCGAGCTCTACCTCGAGCGCGGCTCGCGCGAGGACGGCTTGCAGGCGCTCGCGAAGCTGCAGGTCTGCTTCCAGGCCGATCCGCGCGACCTCGACACGCTCGGCCTCCTCGCGCGCGCGTTCCAGCTGATCGGGCAGGAAGCCAAGGCACTCGAGGTTTACAAGGAGATGGCGCGCCTCGCCCGCGAGCAGGGCAAGCCTGATCTCTACAAGAAGCTCCTCCAGCACCTGCGCCAGATCGCGGCCGACGACGAGGGTGTGCGCGCGATGGACAGCATGCGCGCTCCCTCCCCGAGCGGCGCTCCGCCGTCGTCGCCGGGCTCGGTGTCGTCGCCGAGCGCGCACTCGCCGAGCTCCTCCATCCCCGTGAGCCTCGGGGATTCCGCGGTCGACCTCGTGGAAGAGCAGCCCACCGGGAAGTCGTCCACCACGAGCCTCCCGCCCGACATCGTCATCCTCGACGACGCGCCGGAGATCGTCGAAGAGGTGGGCCCGGCGGCGGGGAGTTCCTTCGACGCCCGTGCCCATGCGCGCAAGGCCATCGTCGATGCGGACTCGTTCCGTCGCCTGCGCCTCTACCCCAAGGCGATCGAGACGCTGCACATCGCGCTCGAGATCGAGGCGCGCTCCATCGAGATCCGCAGCAAGCTGCGCGAGCTCCTGATCGAGTCGGGCGATCGCGAAGGCGCCATCACGGAGACCGTGAACCTCGCGGCCCTGCACCTCGACCGCTCCGAGCTAGCAGAAGCCGAAGCGCTCCTGCGCGAGGTGCTCGAAGTCGAGCCGAGCCACGCCGCCGCGCTCGCCATGCTCGAGCAGATCGCGCCCGCCGCCCCGATGGCCTCGGAAACGACGAACAGCGGCCACACGCAATCGGGTCGCAGTCGCCCGGAGCTCGACACCTTCGATCCGGACGCGCCGCTGCCCTCGTACGATCTCGAGGAAGTGGGCGCCGACCAAGCGCTCCATCGCGGCACCACCAACACCACCGGGCCGAAGCTCCTCATCGTCGACGAGCCGTTCGCCGCCGACGAGCGCGCCCTTCCAAGCTACGCGTTGAGCGACGAGGGCCGGTCGGGCTCGATCGTCGACATCGAGGAGATCTCCGTCATCGACGACCCGCTGCCGTCGCGCGTGTCGCCGGAGATGGAAGCGCTCGAGGAAGCGCTCGACGAGGCCGAGTTTTTCGTGGCACGCGGCCTGCTCGAGGACGCGCGCACCATCCTCGGAGACCAGCTCCAGAGGACGCCGAACCATCCGTTGGTGCTCGAGCGCCTGCGCGAGGTGGAGGAGTCCCTCGCGGCCTCCGGCTCGAGCCAGACGATCGAGCGCAGCATGCTCGGCGCGGCCGCGGGCGCACCGCCCGTCCCGGAGGTCGACGTCGCCGCGTCGCTCGGAGCGCTCGAGCGCGTCGAGCAACCCGCGGAGAGCTTTTCGGGCGGCGACGTGACCTCGAGCATGGTCGACGTCGACGTCGACCAGGTGTTCGCGAAGTTCAAGGCGGGCGTCCGAGCGCAGGTGGTCGAAGCCGACAGCGCGACGCACTACGACCTCGGCGTCGCCTACAAGGAGATGGGTCTCGTCACCGAAGCCATCGCCGAGTTCGAGCAGGCCGGCCGCGACGCACACCGCGAATGCATGTGCTACGCGATGATCGGCCTCATCTACCTCGAGCAAAACCAGCTCGATCGCTCGGCCGAGTCCTACATCAAGGCCCTCGGCGCGCAATCCAAGACGGTCGAGCAAGAGATGAACCTCTACTACGACCTCGGCACCGTCTACGAAATGAAGGGCGCCACCAAGGACGCGCTCTACTACTTCCAGAAGATCGCGCGGCGTGATCCGGGGTACCGCGACGTCTCGGACCGCATCAATGCGCTCGATCCAGGCGCGGCGCAGCCGAAGCCCACGTCGAGCGCGCGCACCGTGAACGGCGACGACGACGACTTCGAGCGAGCGTTCGGGGATTTGATCGAGGGTAAGCGGTCGTAGGCGGCGCGTCGCCGGAAGGCAGAGGTACTGGGTGGCCAGCGGCGCAAAACCAAGCGCTCAGTAGTCATCTCAGGTGCCGCTCGACTCACCGAACGCACCGAACGCGGGCCGTTGTCAGGCTGCCGACGTGCATGGGCTCAGGGGCCGTCGGCTCGAAGTCGAGGAGCCACGACCCTTGAGCCCAAAAAGCGAAATCCTCGACGTCGGGGAAATCACCCGGGAACGCCGTCGTGTCGACGCTGGCCGCCGTGGTCGAGCGCACATCGAGCAGCGTCGTTAGCTCGCCGAGGCTCGGAACGCGCCAATTCGTCGCGCCGCCAAGCTCGAGATCAGCGCAGTAAGCTGCGGCGTCGTCGAGCAGGTGGAGCGTCGTGCTCGCATTGCGCTCCCAGGTGAGCAGCGTCCCGTTATCATGAACGGTTTCGCTCTCGATCGTGTAGTGCGTCGTTGGACTCGTCGTTCTACCCCCGCGCACGCAGCGGGTGAGCGCGGTCGTGGATGGGTTGCGAGCGTTGAAGAGGCCGCTGCCGAAGTCGACGACATAAGCGCCGTTGAGAATCGGCGTCCCGGTCCAGTACAGGTCCGCGATATCGACGGAAAGCTCGGGAAAAGCGCTGGTATCCAGCGTCGGCCCAGGAAAGCCCACGGTCCAATCCATGATCGACACGAGCTCGATCAGCGTCGGCTGTCGCCAATCGTCGAAGCCACCGAGGCTCAGCTCATTGCAACCGTTCCCGTCGCCGGAAAACGGTGCCTGAATTCCGATCCCGCGCTCCCACATCAGTCCGGTCACCTGATCGGCTGCAACCTGCTGCTCGCCCACGATCTCGTAAGCAAATGGACGCGGGAGCCCA
>DATMCL010000117.1:0-2426 GCA_035558375.1 Polyangiaceae bacterium | reverse complement strand
CGTTCGATAATGAGCGCGCCGCGAGGGCGCTCGCCACTTCGCCCGCGTTGTGGCCGCCGGCACCGTCGCACACGACGTACAAATCGAGGTCGGGGCGCACGAGCACGACGTCCTCGTTCGACGGGCGACTCCTACCGACATCGGTGAGGCCCGCGGCGCGGAGGACGAGATCCATGGCCATGCGAGGATCCCCAGTATACGCATGCTTGAGGCAGGGACTCGAGCCTGTCATGATGCAGGAGGTGCCTGCCGCTCGCCAGCGCAAGACCGGCCTCGTGCTCTCGGGTGGGGGCATGCGCGGCGCCTACGAAGTGGGCGTCGTCCACGGCATCGCCGAGGTGATGGGGGAGGAGGCGGCGCGCGGACCCTTGTTCGACGTGTACGCAGGGACCTCGGTCGGCGCGATCAACGCCGCGTACTTCGCGGCCAACGCCGACGAGCCCGGGCACGGCGCCGAGCGGCTGTCGAAGCTCTGGCAGAGCCTGCGCCTTGCGGATCACGCGCGCGTACGGCCGTTCGGGCTCTGGGGCGGGGGGCTGAAGCGCAAGCTCGAGCGCTTCACGTCGTCGCAGCACCTGGGTACGTCGCTGCTCGACACGCGCGCGCTCGAGGTGGTGATCAAGCGCGCGGTGCAGTGGGAAAGGCTGCATCGGAACATCGCTTCCGGCCGCGTTCACGCGCTGATGGTCGCGGCTTTGCACGTGGCCTCGGGTCGCACGACGGTCTTCGCGGAGCATGCGCCCGGCGTGCAGCTTCAGCCGGCGCGTGACGAGCGCCGCGTCACGACCGTCGGCCGCATCACGGCTGATCATGTGCTCGCGTCGGCGGCGATCCCGTTGCTCTTTGCGATGCGCAAAGTGGGCGAGCACTACTATTGCGACGGCGGTCTCCGCTTCAACACGCCGATCGCGCCGGCGATCCGCGCCGGTGCCGAGCGCCTGGTCGTGATCTCCGTGCGGCACATGCGCTCCTCCGGCGAGCTCGACGCTCAGGAAGCCGCCGACCACGGCGAAGGTCAGGACGTGGGCCCGCTGTTCCTCGTCGGCAAATTGCTGAACGCGCTCCTGCTCGATCCCGTAGCGTACGATCTCCAGATGATGGAGCGCCTGAACCAGATGATGGAGGTGCTCGAGGAAGCGCTGCCGCCCGACCAGCTCGAGCGCGTGCAGAAGGTGTGGATCAAGCACCGCGGAGCGCCGTACCGCCGTCTCGACACGCTCGTGTTCACGCCGTCCGAGGATCTCGGGCGCAAGGCGGGCAACTACATCCGGACGCGCCTCGACACCTCGGAGCTCCAGACCCTTTCGCGCTACGTCCTCGAGCGGGCGGCGCACGAGGGCGACGTGCCCGGGGGGGAGGCCGACTGGGCGTCTTACCTCCTGTTCGACGGCGGATTCGCCCAGGAGATCATCGCGCTCGGGCGGAAGGATGCCCACGCGAAGGCCGACCTGGTAAGACGCTTCTTCGGGGCCACCTAGAGAGGCGCCATGATAGGGGACGATCCAAAGCACAAGAGGCTCTTGCTGGTCGACGACGACAGCGTGACCCGCAGTGTGCTCTCGCGTCAGCTCTCCGTGCGCGGCTACGAGATCCTCGAAGCCGAGAGCGGCGGTTCCGCCCTGCGCGTCCTCACGCAGCCCGACGCCCCCCGCATGGCCGTCGTCGATTGGAACATGGGCACCATCAACGGGCCCGAGCTCTGCCGCATCCTGCGCGGCCGCTCCCCGTACGTGTACGTCGTGCTCACGACCGCGCGCGAGGGCCGCCGCCCGCTCGTCGAAGCCATGAACAGCGGCGCCGACGGCTACATCCAAAAGCCCGTCGACGTGGACGAGCTCGAAGCCTGGCTCGTCGCCGGGCAGCGCATCGTCGAGCTCCAGGACGGCCTGCTCAAAGCGCACGCCGAGCTCGAGCGCCGAGCGACGCACGACGCCCTCACCGGCGTGCGCAACCGCGGCAGCCTGATGGAGATCCTCGGCCGCGAGCTCCGCCGCTCGATCCGCACCAAGTCCGCGACGGGCATCGTCCTCCTCGACGTCGACCATTTCAAAGCCATCAACGACACCCACGGCCACCCCGTCGGCGACGAAGTCCTCGTGGAATTCGCCTCGCGCTGCGCCCGAGCCGTCCGCGACTACGACGTCGTCGGCCGCTACGGCGGCGAAGAATTCCTGCTCATTATCCCCGGCGGAGCCCTTCCCGACGCCGCCGCCGTGGGCGGCCGCCTGCTCGACGCCATTGCGCGGCGTCCTTTCAAGACCACCGCGGGCGAAATCAAAGTCACCGCCAGCGCCGGCGCCGCCTCGACGGGGCAGGGGTACCTCGACGTCGACGCGATGATCACGGCCGCCGACACGGCGCTTTACGAAGCCAAGCGCGCCGGGCGCGCCCGTCTGCACGTGGCGGCCGAAGCCGGACAGCCCGAG
>DATMCL010000116.1:0-15089 GCA_035558375.1 Polyangiaceae bacterium | reverse complement strand
CGGTACGCCGCGTTGCTTGAGGTGATAGCCGACCGAGAGCCCCGCCTGGCCGCCGCCGATGACGATGACGTCGAGCGGCTCGGCGGGGAGGGGCAGCGCGCGCGTGCCGCTCGCTTGGGTGAAAGCCGTTCCCTCGTCGAGCAGTAGCGCCGCTTGCGTTTGGTAGTGCATGGTGTGAGCTCCCGAACGCCGAGAAGTGCGGCGTTTCTGAAGCTCAACCTAGCGAGGCGGCGTCGCTCGTCGCTTCCGGACAATTCCCCAAAGCGTGCGTTATTTCGTGTGGGTAGTTCTACCCATGCGCTGGTTTGCGGCGGCGTCGCAGCAGCAGCCCGACACCGAGCGTGAACGCAAGAACGCCCTCGCCGCCGTGCTTGCGGCCGCTCGTCACGCGGCAGCCGCAGCCGGAGTCGGAGGACGAGTCGTCGGGTGCCGTGGGTGCGCCGCTTTGCCCGCTCTTGCCCGCCATGCCGCTCGCGGCCGTTCCCGCTGCGCCGCCTTTTGCTTCGCTGCCGCCGGCGCCACCGGAGCCGCTCGACCGGCCGCCGCTCGGCATGCCTCCGCTGGAGCCGCCGGAGCCACTCTTGCCCGCGCCTCCGCTCGGCCCGCCGCCGCTGCTCTCGCCGGCGTTGCCCGCGCCGCTCGTGCCGCCGCCGGGTGCAGGCTCCGCGGGTGCTACGTCGGTGCTCTCCGTGACTTTGCAGTTCTTGTCGAGCGTGTCGAGCTGGAACATGAGGGGATGACCTTTGAAGCCGTCGCCCGAGCCCGCGACGATGGTCACGACGCAGCGCTCGCCATCGACCGCAGCTTTCACGTCGGACGTGCCGTCCGATGCCTCGGGAGCGTCGAACACGACGTGTCGCGCGGGCGAGGCGCCCGGGACGGCGTACGTGAGCGTGCTCCCTGCGTCGCCATCGACCGCGCTCGACGCCACGACGTAGCTCTGCTTCTCGCCGCGGTAGACGGCGGCCCCGACCACGCCTTCGTTGCGTTTCGGCGCCGGATCGAAGCGCTCGTCGTTGAGCGAGCCCGTGTCCGCGGGGTCTTCGCCCGACGCGAGGCCGTCGATCACGTGGATGGCGACGGCGAACGGTCCAGGCACTTTGGCCTCGTAGTCGTCGACGGGGATGCGAACGTCGCGGCAATTGCCGGTGTAGCAATTGCCGTTCTCGAGCGGCGGCTGCGTGATGCTTGCCGTCCCGCCCGAGAGCTCGAGTGCATGGATGGCGAGGTTAGAGCCGCCCACGGTGCCGGTGGCCGTGCTGCCGTCGAGCTTCAGTGTGCCCCCGCTGTTGGCGTGGAAGCTCACGTACATCTTGCGGTCGGCGGAGCCGGTGTTGACGCGATCGATCGTCACGATCTCGCCCTCGGGCAAGAGGACCCAGTCGCGTCGCGCGTAGGGGATGCTGCTCATGTTGCTCGCAAAGTCGAAGGCCCGCGCGAAATCGCTGCGTGCGGCGTAGAGCGAGTTGTCCGAGGCGCGCGCCCATGGGAGCTCGGCTTCGCTCCATGGAGTCTGGCTCGGTGCGTAGTCGCCGATCACGCTCTCGGCGTCGGCGGTGACGGCGTTGGTCGGCAGCGTGCTCCGGCAGCCGTAGTACGAGGGATCGACGATCAGGTGGTCGGCGCCGCGCGTGAACGCGAAGTTCGACGCGGAAAAGTGGTGGTGGTCGCTGACGTTCTGCGGGGAGGACTCGAAGACGGCGTAGTACGCCGACGGCTCCCAGCCGGTGCGAACGTAGAGCGTGCGCGTTCCCCGCGCCAGGTACCAAAGCGGTGGCGCTGGCGTCTGCTCGCGGAAATCGGCACCGCTCACGTCGCGGATCTCCGCGAACGCGTCGTAGATGAAGGAGCCGTGGCCCGTGCCTTGCTCGAACGCCGCGAAGCTTGCGACCTCGTCGCTCGACGGTCCCGCAAGAACCGCCGCGTAGCCCGTGGGCGCGCGATACACGTCCTCCGAATCGAAGTCGCCCCCCGGCCATTGCCCGTCGCCGGCCGGCACGGTCGCGTAAATGGCGCGGAGCACCAGGCTGTTGGTCCAGGCGTCCATCTCCGGCAGCGCGACGCCGTGGTGCTCGAGCGCCCGCGTCGCCGTCGCGTACTCGAGCACGCTGAGCGGGCCGTATTGCCAACCTTCCGGCCAATCGCCGCCGACGAGCGGTCCTGCGGGCTCGCCGAGCTTGCCGTTCATGCCCGCGAGACCTTCGCCGATGAGTAACTTCCCGAAGACGTCGTCGACCGCGCGACTGAAGAGGTGTCCGTCGGAGCCGCCGTCGTTGCCGATCGCGACCGCGCCGAGGGTGAGCGCGATCACGAAGCCGGCGTTGTAGTTCGAGGCCGCCTCGTCGTGGTGGTAGCCGTACGCGCTGTACCAATCGAGCCAATGGCCGAGGCACATGCGCGTTTGCGCGAGCAGCTCGGCGTCGACGCCCGGCGCCGTGCTCAACCAGTCGTAGGTGAGGGCGATGTCCGGGCCGTACCAGCGGATGGGGTAGCCCGTGTCGTGCGTCACCGTGATGAGAACGGGCGGCGCCGGGCTGCCCCCGTTCTTCGCCCAATCCTGCCAGCTTTCGTCGACGCCCTGCACGCACCCGAGGCCGTCGCCGAGCGTCTGATCGTCTTCGAGGGCCGCGCGCCAGTACTTGATCGCCTGCGTCAAGTGCGCGGCATTCTTGGTGACGAGGTACGAGAAAGCACAGGCCACGGCGCTGCCTGGCCACGCGTTGCCGTCGGCGCCGCCGCGCTCGGTGAACCACTCCGGGTGCTCGAGCGTGTCCTCACAATCCGACACGAGGCCCGCCGCCGCCGAGTCGCTCGAGCTCGCCTTGTCGGCGTAGGCGGCAATGTCGTCGGCGCTCATGAACAAGCGCGGGTGAGCGCCGGAAGGCACCTCCGGCGCGGCGTTGGCAGTGGTGGCCGCCCCGAGCAGCAGCGCGCAGGGACCCACCGCAGACCAAAGTCGCTTCATGCAGGGTGATGGGGCCTCGCCTGTCCGTGGATCACGAAATCGACGCGCGCGGGGGCCTGGTTCGCGGTGGCGCCGACGCCTGCCGATTTCGTGATCCCGCGGTGCAGAGGGGACCATCACCGCGCATGCGACCTCTCGTGCGCTGGATGAGTGCGGTGCTTTTGGCCGGTGCGTTGGCCTGCTCCGGCGGGGAAAGCTCGCAGGATCCAGGACCTACGGGTGGCGCCGGAACCCCGGCTGCCGGTGCGCCGCAAGGCATGGGCGGCCGTGCAGGGACGCAGGCGGGCCGTGGCGGCGCCGGCGCGGGGGCCGGCGGCTCCGGGACGAGCGCCGGGCGCGGTGGCTCGAGCGGGGCTGGCTCGAGCGGGGCTGGCTCGAGCGGAGTCGGGGGCGGGGCCGGCGCGAGCGGAGCAAGCGGCGCGGACGAGACCGGCGTGGGAGCACGGCCCTCTCGCGACGGTGGTCGCTACGTCGCGATGATCTCCCCGACACCGGGCGAGGGCTTCGTCGCGCCGAGCGAGCTTCGCCTCTTCGCGTCCGCCTACGATCCGAATGTCTACACGAACGAGCCGACCGATGGGCATGGCACCAATGCGAAGACCGTCGAGTTCTTCGTCGACGACGAGTCCGCCGGCACCCAGGACGGCCTCGACGCCGAATACTGCATCTTTCGCGGCAAAGCGACGGGCGTCGCGGCGGGCCAGCACCGCGTGTGGGCGCGGGCGACGTACGAAGACCCCGCGCTCGTGCTCGACAGCGATCCGGTGCTGATCGACGTGGCTGAGCCGCCCGATTACGCGGACGTGGTCGAGCTCGACGCGGACGTCGTGCTCTCCGGGAGCACGGCTTACGAGCTTTCGGGAACCCCGAACGGGCGCATTCGCCTGAACGGCAACGGGCATCGCATCGTCTCGCAGGGCAGCGCGAGCGGGACGCTGACGCTCACGTACGTCGATGCCTTCGGGCTCGGTCCCGCCGATGAGCCGGGTACTTCGGGCATCGACGTGGCCACCTCGGGCGCGATCGTCATCGATAACAGCACCTTCGACACGAGCAACACGCTGAGCTTCAAAGCGAACGGCACCGCGTCGATCCGCAACAATCTCTTCCGCTCCAACATGCGCGAGCCGCTCGGCCAGCTTCCCGACGGTCCGTCGACCCTTCCCTCCGTCGCCTTGGGAGGAACCGGCACTGCCCGCAAGGTTTTCGCGGGGAACAACGTCGGCAATGGCGCCGTCGAGCTCGACCGCACGGAGCATTGGCTCGTCGGGGCCGCTCCGGACGGCGGCGACGAGGACAGCAACGTGCTGATCGGTCCGCGCGTCGGGGTCCACGTCACGGATTCGAGCGACGTGGAGGTGCGCCGGAACTACAGCCACCACGTGTATTTCGGCGGCTGGAGCCAGGGCAACAACTTCGAGCTCCAGGGCTCGCCGTCGAGCCTGATCGAGCACAACGTGATCGCCGGGAGCTCCTGGCCGTCGCGCGGTGTCGCGTGCGAGTTTCGCTACAACCTCGTGCTCGACGCGGGGCACGAGTGGCTCTGGCCGGCAGACGGCGGCAGCATTCACCACAACGTCTTCGTCGGAGGCGACAACGACGTCGGAGGCATCTACGTCCTCTACGAGCCGAAGAGTGTCACCTTCCGCAACAACACCCTCGACGGCCTGCTCGGCGGCGCGATCGCGGTGCTGATGGACTCCGGCAATCTGACGCTCACCTCGAACGCGTTCGTGAATTTTCCGAAAGGCCCGACGGTCGATATCCGCGGCGGCACGGTCAGCGCGGACTACAACGCGTTCCTGAATCCCGACGCGGACGACTACTCGGACGGGCGTACGCCGAGCCACGACGTGAGCGGGATCGAACCGGCATTTCACGATCCGCCGAGCGAAACGCTCGACCTCGACGAGGCCGGCGTGTGGCAACGCGCGACGACGACCGCGTCGGTGCTTGCGCTCTACCGCGCGCGCTACACGCCCGAGAGCGGGAGTCCGCTCGTCGACGCCGGCGATCCCGCGGACGGCGCCGGCAACGACATCGGCGCGGTCGGGGCGGGCGCGGCGGACGACGCCGACCGCTTCGGAAAGCCGTAACGCGGGCGCCAGCGCGGGGTGGCATGCCGTTCCGCGTTCCGCCCGGCGCGAGGCTCAGGGCGGAAGCAGCGCCCGGACGCGCGCCGCGTAGGGGCTCTTCGGGTTTCGCTTGAGGAAGGCGCGCGCGAGGGTCTCGGCGCGAGCATGGTCGCCGCTCTGCGCGGTGGCTTCGATGCGCAATACCTCCGCTTCCGTGCGGAGCGCGCCGGAGCGGCCCGCCTCGGAATCGTAGCGATTCAGCGCGGCGAGCGCGTCGCGGGGTCGTCCGGCGCGAAGCGCGCGCCGTGCCTCGTCGAGCGTCGCGATGTCGCGCGTGAGATCGGGCTGCGTTGCCGCGCTCGGCTCGGTGCGCGCAACGCCCGCGCGGGTGGTCGTGCCGTGTGTCGGCGCCGCGGTGCTCGCTCCGGCGCTCGCCGTGGGCGCTGCTTTCGCCGGTACTTCGGGCGCGACGGGCGGTGCCGAAGGCGAGGCCACGGCAGCGCCGGGTTCGCCGCTCGTGGGAGCCGCGGCGGTGACAGCCGTCACGTCGTGCCGACCGATGCGTCCGCTCCGCCACGCCTCCACCCCGACGGCGGTTCCACCGGCAAGCGCCACGATCGCGAGCCATTTCACGACGCCGAGCGGCTTCGCGAGACCGAGGAACGCGCCGGCCTTGCCCGTCGCTCCGACGGCGGCCGCCGAGCTTGCCGCGGCCGTGCTGGCGAGCGCTGCGGCGGTCGCTGCGTGCAGGGTTCGCGGCAGGGAGCCGGCCGGCGGTCGATCGAGGCTCGCCGATGCGAGCAGGCTCCGCTCCTCGTCGGTCCATTCCGGTAGCTCGTCCCGTTGCTCGATCATGGGCTCACCTTCCCGTGGGCGGCCTTCAGGAGGGCACGCTTCGCGCACGCTTTGAACTCGAGCCGTGCGCGGCGCAGGCGCGAAACGGCCGTCCCTTCCGGAATCGCCAGCAGCTCGGCGACCTCGCGTTTTCCGAGCTGCTCGAGCTCGAACAGCACGAGCACCGTGCGGAGCTCGAGCGGCAAGGCGAGCAGGATCTCGTCGAGCAGCGCTCGGCGCCGGCGCGCCTCGAGCATCTCCTCGGGGTTCGGCCAGGATCCGGCGCGATCGTCGAGCACCTCGGTCGGTTGCTCGTGGCGGTGGTGGGCGCGCTGGCTGTCGGCAGCGATGCGGAGCGCCGTTCCGAACAGGAACGAGCGCTCGCTATCCGGCGCAATGTCGCCCATGCGGCGCGCGGCGACGCAGAAGACCTGCTGCGTGAGGTCGTCCGCGCTGCTCTCCGGAACGCCAAGGCGCCGGAGCAGGCGCCAGATGAAGTCGTGCTGCGAGCGGACGAGCTCCGTCACCCGGTCGTGTGTCCCCGCGGCGTACACGGGCGCTATCGCCGGTGGGTTCGGGAAGGGCTCTTCGACCTCGGTCACACTCATGCTCCACGGTGATGGTCGGACGGGGCGCTCCGGATCACCTAAAACGCAGCCGACAGGGCTACCGCGAGTCCGAACGTTACCGGCGGCGTCTCACGCAGGGTCGCGTTTTCATAGAGATAGAAGCGGTCGCGCACGAGCGGGAAGAGGACGTTGCCGGCGGCCTCGAGCCGGAGGTGCGGGGTGGGGACGAGCTCGAGCCGGACGGCGGGGCCGCCGGCCAACCAGGGTCGGGTTTCCGATGCCACCGGAGTGATGCCGCGCCCGGACGCCGCGAGAACGCCGCCCTCGAAGGCGCCGCACCCCGCGACCCAAAGGGGAGGAGCCACGACAGGGTGCCGGAGGCAAGCGTCGAGGCGCCCGCGCGTGAGGGTGAGCGACCCGGCGCCGGCATCGGCTTCGACGGTGTGTCGCGCGTAGAGCAGCGACAGGCGAGCCTCGTAGCCGAGGCCTCGCTCGACGCGGGTGAGCTCGACGAAACCGAGCCCCGCTAGAGCGAGCTCGGGGGTGATCGCGCTGTTGAGCTCGACGCCGAGCCCCGCGTGGACGACGAAATGCGAGAGCTTCGGGCCGGGGGGCGGCGGGGGTGGAGGTGGGGCCGCTGCTGGGCGCGGCGGCGGTGGTTTTGGTGGCGGCGGCTCCAGGCTCGTTGCGGCATCCGGATCGATCACGAGCGCCGTCATCAGCGCGAGTGCCGAGACGACCTGCCGGCAGTCCGCGGCCGCGAGCTCGCGCCGTGACGTGCTCCCGTCGGAGGCGCGACCGATCACGAGCTCGCCACGGCTGCCCCCGGGGACTTCGTCGATCCGCACGCGGAGCGACAGCGCGTCCTCGCCCGCGACGGCCGCTTTCGCTCGCGGCGTGCGCGCCATGATCTCGGCGAGGAGCTCGTCGGCGTTCGGACACCCCGCGTGCACTTGGTAGTCGAGCGCGACGCCGACCTTTGGCTCCGCCGAGAGCGTCCCCTCGAGCAGGCCGACGAGCGCAACGAGCGCCAGGCACTCGAAGGCGCGGCAACGCATCCGCGCCATGGTAGACTATTGTTCGTGGGACGAGCCTGCACTCCGGCCCTCGGTCGCCGGCGCGCGGCGTTCCTTCTCTCCGGGCTCGTTGGCCTGGGTTGCGGCGGTGGCGACTACTGGCTCGGTGGTGCGACCGAGAATGCGGGTGCGGGCGGTCCGCCGACGCAGTCGCTCGGCGGAGACTGGGAGCTCGTGGGTACGGATCCGGTGGAGATCGGCGGCGGCGACGGGCCGTGCCGCATCGCCGGCAACGGCTTCGGCATCCTCACGACGGGAACGTTTTCGGGCGACCTCTGGATCCACGACTGCACGTTCACGGGGCTCGGCACGGCCGACACGCCGGCCATCGAAGTCTTCGTGTCGGACCGAAGCTCGGTGCGCATCGAGCGCTGCACGTTTTCGGCGAGCGGTGCGATCCGCATCGGGAACGCGGACGCGACCTCGACCCGGATCGAAGACAACGTCGTGCTCGCCGATTCGGTCGTGGCGCTCGACCCTTCGGGGCTCTCCACGCCGGCTTTCGAGCTGGTCGGCGACAGCACGGCGCCCAAGCTCTTTCGCGGCAATCGGGTGTATCGCGGCCGCGTGCGGCTCGCATCGCCGAATTGGCTCGCCGGCGGCGACGGCGACGCCGACACGAATCTGCTGCTCGGGCTCCGCGCGGGCTTCAGCCTGGGGGCGCCGGGGCTCGTCGTGCGCGGCAACTACGTGCACCCCGCGCATCTCGCGGACTCCGGCGACGAATCCGCGCTCGACACGGAGTATTCCGTGAGCGACGCGCTCGCCGAGCACAACGTGCTCCGCTGGGGAACGTGGGTCGTGCGCGGCTTCGGCGGCGAGTTTCGCTACAACGCGGTGCTCGACGCCGACAACCTCGCGTTCGTGCAGCAGCCGTTCGAGAACACGACGATTCATCACAACGTGCTCGCGATGTGCACCCCTGCCCGTGGCAACGAGCCGATCCAGGGCGGCATCGAGCTCGTGAACGACCGCGCGGGCGGCATCGCGATCTTCAACAACACGCTCGACGGCGGCGGCCTCCCCGCTCGCTTCGGCGGACCGGCGATCTCGATCGAATCCGGCTCGCGGCTCGCGAGCGTTCGCAGCAACGTGTTCCAGCATTTCTTCTTCGCCGCCAACAACGGCGCGGCCGCGGTGCGTCCCGGGCCGACGGAAGGAACCGACCCGCCGCCGGACCGCCTCGACGACGCGGACTACAACCTGTTCGACAACGACGGCGAGATTGCGCCGCACAATTACGGCGTTCGCGTGCCGAATCGCACGCTGAGGAGCGATGCCGGCTTCGGGCTCAACGACGCGACCGCCGGCGGCCCGGTCGACGAGCAGGTCTCGGCCGAGCTCGCGGAGGGCGACGCGTGCTTCCCGTTTTCCGACGACGACGTTCGGGCGGGCCGCGTCGCCGTCTCGGAGATGCTCGCGGCGATCCGCGCGAGGTTCAGCCCTGCGCCCACGAGCCCGGTTCTCGGGCACGGCGATCCCGCGGACGAGCCCGAGAACTTCATCGGCGCCATCGGCGACGGCACCTCGGGCTCGGATCGCTTCGGACGCTTTGGACGGTAGTGCCCCCACGCCCAGCCCACGCCGGGGTGGTGCGCCCAACAAACAAAACGAGGTTAGGTGAGCTTGTGCTGGTACGCGTACGCGGTCGCTGCGGCGCGCGACGGCACGTCGAGCTTGACGAAGATGTTGCTCACGTGGCGATCCACGGTTTTTTCGCTGAGCGAGAGCTCCTGGGCGATGGCCTTGTTGGTCTTGCCCGCGGCGACCAAACGCAGGACCTCGAGCTCTCGCGGGCTCAGTCCGGCGCGGCCCGCGCTCGTCGCGGGCAGGGTCGCGGCGAGCCCGCCGAGATCGTGCTTGGCGCCGAGCCGCTCGAAGGTCGCGCGCGCACCGGCGAGCTCGAGCTCCGCTCCGTCGCAATCCTCGAGCGCCCGGCACGCCTTCGCGAGCTCGACCCGCACGCGCGCTGCGAGGTACGGCGCGCCGAGGCGCTGCCAGATCTCGAACGCCGTACGCAACGGGACGAGCGACGAAGCCGCGTCCCCTCGCGCGAGCAAAAGAGAGCCGCGGGCGCGCGTCGCTATCGCGCGGAGCACGTCCATGCCGTACCTCTCCGCCGCCGCCTCGAGCTCGGCGACGAGCGGCGCCGCCTCCGCGAGCTCTTTCGTCGCGATCAGCACCTCGACGGTCGCGGGCAGTAGCGAAAGGCGAGTCTGCTCGTCGCGCGCGGCGGTGAGCGCGCGCCGTAGCGCCATCGCCGCCTGATCGCCTTTGCCCTGGGCGAGGCGTAGGAGCGACAGGCCCGGCTGGGGATCGCGGCCGTGCTCGCTCGCGAGCCGGTAGAGGTCTTCTGCAGCCGCCAGGTCGCCGCTCGCGCGCTTGAGCTCGGCGCGCTGATAGAGCGCGAGGGCGAGCGGCCCCTTGTCGACCGCGGGAGGCTTCGGCACGCGCTCGCAAGCTCGCTCGGCCTCGCGCTCGGCTTCCTGCCAATCGCCGCTGGCTTGGTGCACCTCCGAGCAATGGACGAGGCAGGTGCCGCTGAAGGTGACGAGCTGCGGTTGTGTCTCGCAGAAGCGCGCCAGCATCTGCGTCCATTCGCGGGCCCGATCGAGCGCGTACACGCGGTTAGAGCTCGCGATGGCTGAACAGAACACGACGCCCGTCACGCTGGGCCGAACCGCCGTCCCCGCGGCGGTGAGCATCGCGAGGTCGAGCAGCTCGAGCCCCGCCGTGACGTGGCCTTGGCGCAAGCGGATCCGTCCGAGCGCGCTCTGGGCGAGCGCCTCGAGGCTCGGGTCGCGGAACGTCATGGCGATGCGGCCCGCTTCGGTTGCTGCCGCCTCCGCCGCGTCGAGCTCCCCGGCCGCGAGCTTGCGATTGGCGACGGGCACGAGCACGTACCCGGTGAGGACCGTGGAAGGCCCGAGCTCCTCGACGATTTGAGTCGCGCGCGCGAGCCAGCCGCCGCCGCGCCCGACCTCGCCGAGGTGCGAGAGGCGCATGCCGAGCCAATACGCGCACTCGGCGGCACGCTCGCGAGCGCCGCGCCCGAGGTGGAGCTCGTAGGCGCGTGCGAGGCCGGAAAACATGCCCTCGTCGCGCGCCGTGAGCGCCGCCGACCACGCGAGTCGCTCGACATCGTCCGCGTCGAGCTCGTTCTCGCTCGCTGCGACGGACAGCGCGTCGTACGCGTCGGCCCAGGCCCGCCGCGCGTAGGCTTCGCGGCCTCGCTCGAGCGCGTCCGACGTGAACCGCATGACCCGGCTTCGCACGGCCCGCCGACGCCGTCGAGACCCCGACGAGCGTCGCGAGCGCCGTCGCTACTTTACGAACTTCGAGAGCAAGCGGATATAGCCGATCTGGTAGCCGTCGCTCGGCTCGCTGATCGACCACGAGTCCAGGGGCCACCCCGTGTTGAAGTCTTTGTAAGACTTCTGCGGCGGCTGGCCCTTCGGCGGGGAGATCGACTCCGCCGTGCAGACGGCGTTGTTTTCGGTGCTCCCGCAGCCAGCCGGGCAGCAGCCGTCCCAGTCGTAGCTCGGGTTCGGTCCGCCCGCGAGGTAGCCGGGGGGCGGGCCGTAGGTCGAGACGCCGACGCGATCCCAGGCCGGGCTCTTGTCGGCGAACCACGTGTGGAAAAACTCATTCACCGAGTTCTCCGCGCCGTGCTCGTTCATGTTCGAGAGGTAGACGAGCGAGAGCGGATTCACGCCGTGGAGGTAGTGAATGTAGCGGGCGGCGCCGCGCATGAAATCCGCGTCGTATTCGGGGTGAACGCCGTGCGCGACGGCCGCCGCGAAGGTGTTGCCCTTGGCCGCTTTCGTCTGATTGCTGCCCCAGACGTAGTCCTTGAGGTACGCGAAGTACGGGTCCTCTGGGCTCGAGAGCGGCGCGATGGTTACGCTCGCGGCGAGCCCCGTCTCGTAGTTTCCGCGGATGGTCTCGGCGACGTCGGGCGTCGCCCCTTCGGCTTTCGTGTACTCGAGCAGCGCGTCCTGGAGCGCAACGTCCCACTCGGAGACGTAGTTGCCGTACGCGATGAGATGCGACGTTTGGTAGTTGGCGTCGACGAACGTCTTGTATTTCGCATCACCCGTGAGGCGGAAGAGCTGCACGGCGGCGTCGAGCTTGAATGCCGTGCGCCCGTAGTCGTCCGTTTCTTGCTGGCCCGCGCCGAGGCCGGACGAGCCGCTCGCCGAGTCGTTGTTCTTGAAGACGACGCTCGGGTTCTGCTCCGCCCAGTCGTAGGCTTTCTCGGCGCGCATGCCGAGATCCGCCGCAAATGCCGCGAAGTCCGTGCCCTGATCGGCGAGCACGAGCGCGCCGTACGCGAACGCGGCCGCCGTCGCGAGCGTGGCGCTCGTGTTCGGGCTGCCGTAGAGTGACTGTCCGGTCGCGGACGACGGGGGGCTCGCGCTCGCTTCGCCGACGATGCTGAGGAGCGAGCCGTCGTCCTCCTGCATGCGCACGAGGAAATCGAGGCCCCACTTGGCCTCGTCGAGCACGTCGGGAACGTCGTTGCCGGACTCGGGGATGTTGCTGTCGTCGCCGAACGCGGCCGGGTTCTCGACGTAGGCGCGCAAGAGGTTCTCGACGTAGCCGGCCGTCCAGCTCGTGTACTTGTTGTAGTCGCCGGCGTCGTACCAGCCGCCCCACAGATCCCGCTCCGTTGCGGCGTTGTCCTTGTCGCTGAAAAGGCGCGCGTTGTGATCCTGGAGAGCGCCCACGTGGCTCGCCGTATCGGCCCAGCCCGCGCCGGCGTGCTCCGCCGTCTTTTCCTGCCCGACGCGCTGGTAGAAGAACATGCGCAGGGCCTGCTCGAGCACGTCCGCATACACGTCGTCCGCGATCACGAACGCGTACGAGCGAACGTCGTTGTCGATGTCGAGCACGTAGTACGAGCCGGGCGTCGTCACGCTCGAGAAGTCGAACCACGAAGCCTTGTCGCCCGACGAGGGGTCTTCCTTTCCGCCGTTCCACGGCGTCGGTGCTCCCGCGTACACTTCCATACCGCTCGACGCGTCCACGAGCGCGTAGCGCGAGCCCGCGGCGAACGACTGCTCCGCGTCGGCGCCCGTCTGCGGATCGCGAAGGACCGCAACCTTCTCCATGTCGGGCAAGTAGCCGAACTGATCGACGACGATGAACGGGCTCACGTCTGGAGCCCCGCTCGACACGCCGCCGAACGCGCCGGTTCCCCCCGTCGAGTTGCCGCCGCCTTTGCCGGAGGTGCCGCCGCTGCCGCTGCTCCCTCCGCCCGACGTAGCGCCGACGCCGGCCGCGGCCGACGTGGCGCCCGAGCCCGCGTCAGCGCCATTTCCGCCGGTCCCCGTGCCACCTTTGCCGTTCGCGCCGCCTTGGCCGTTCGCGCCGCCCGTCGTGGGGGCCTGCCCCGCGCTGCCCGCGCCCGAGCCGCCCGAGCCCGACTGCCCCCCGGCGTCATCGTCGTCGCTCGAGCTCGAGCCGCACCCGAAGAGCGTCAGCGCCGCCGCGCACCCGAGCGCGCTTGCCACCCAGAGTCGCGGTCGTATCCGTCGAGACATGAACGCTCAGCTTAGCACGGCTACTCGAGGAGAAAGTCCGCCGGGGGTGGCAGCGCTTGCCGCTCGTTCTGAACGAGTCGCCACGTGCGCGACGACCAGGTGACCACGTTGCTGCCGAACCGTGCGGCGCCGCGTAGCTTCCAGCCCTCGCGCCCGCGCGCGAGGGTGCTCACGCGGCGCGACGTGACGTCGTAGCCCTCGACGCGCGGTCCGCGGCACAAGAGGAAGCGGCCGGGGCCGGCATCGTGTCCCACGAAGTGGAGGTTGCCATGCGGCGCTTCGAGGACCTGCAGCGCGTCGGCCCGCCCGAAGCGCGCGCCATACGCACCGTGAACGACGAGGGTGTGGGCGTGAGTGAACGGCTCCGCGAGTCCGCGGGCAGCGAACAAGAGGCGCGGCTTCTGCCCCTCGCGCAAGAGCCACGCCCCGCGCTCGCTCGTCGCGACCAGGCCGTCGTCGGTGAGCACGGCACCCGTGGCGGGCTCGGGGAGCGCACCGAGAGCGTGCGGCGCGGCCGCCTCGCCGAGCTCGAGCGCGAACGCCTCTCCGCCGAGGAAATAGGCGACCTTCCCCCCTTTCACGCTGACGTGCTTCGGGATCTCGGGGGTCCGCACGACCTCGGTCGTCCGCGCGGCGCCAGTCACCCAGCTCAGCGCGCCGCCGCTAGGGACGCCGTGCGCCACGACGACGCCGCCCGGCGCGACGGCGAACGGCTCGGCCTCGAAGAAGTCGTCCCACACCTCCGTCGCCCCGGTGCGCGGGTTGGCGAGCACGAGCTTCGTGTAGGCGTCGCCGCGGTTCACCTGGAGGTAGAGCGTGCGGCCGTCGCGTCCGAAGCGCGGGATGCCGCCGTACGGTGCGGCGAAGAGGACGCTGCCGCCGTTCACGCTGTCCGAGACGAAGCTTTGGGCTCTGCGATCCGCGTAGCAAATGCGGTTGCCGTCGGGGGTGGTCGTGAAACGTCGATTCGTCGGAGCGTCGGATTGCGGGACGACGAAGAGCGACAGCTCGCGCGCCTGCTCGGTAGGGGAGACGGCGAGATCGATGATCTCCTCCTCTTCGTAGTCGGCGCCGTCGCCGCAGGCGCTGGCGTCACCCGCGCCGATCAAGGTCCGAGCGGCCGCACCCAGCGCCAAGCCAAGGATGCCCCTGCGTTTCACCGGTCGTCATACGGTTCGACGCGGCAGATCCTTCCTCCTTGGGTTCCGGCGCCACAGCGGCCGCGGATGCGGTCAGGCCCCGCGACGGCGTCCGGTGCGGGCGCGAATGTCGGCGGTTGCGAGCGAATGTGTCGGCTCCGTGGCAAGCTCGAAGCCATGTCCGCTCCCGAGCTCGACCGCCTGGAGCTGAATGCGCTTTCGGTCTTCCCTCTGCCGAACGCGACGCTTTTTCCCGGGGCCCTCCTGCCGTTGCACGTCTTCGAGGCTCGCTACCGCGACTTGGTGCGCGACGCGCTCTCGGGCTCGAAGACGTTCGCCATCGCGCGGCTCAGGCCCGGTTTCGAAACGGACTACGAGGGACGTCCGCCGGTGTTCGAGGTGTGCGGAGCCGGTCGCATCGTCGAGCACGTGGCACACCGCGACGGGCGGTACCACCTGCTCCTGCGCGGCATCTCACGCGTTCGCATCGTGCGGGAGCATCCGCCTGCGAGCCTGTACCGCGTCGTGTCCGGCGAGGTGATCGACGACCTGCCGGTCGACCCGGCGCTCGGCTCGGCGCTCGAGCGGAAGATCCACGAGCTCTGGACGGCGCTCGGACCGGAGCTACCGGAGGTGCTGCGCGATCTCGGCGAAGTGACGCGCGGTGCGGACGGCCCGGGAGCCTTCGCAGATCGCGTCGCCGCGGTCATGGCAGGCGACGCCGAGCTCGGTCAGGCACTCCTGTCGGAGGCGGATCCGGGCGAACGCCTGCGCATGATCGCGGAGCGCTTGCAGAGCATGAGCGATTCGCTCACCCCGGCTTCGCGCTCCGCAGCGTCACGTTTGAACTGAGCCGCTCAGGTGCTACCGGCGGTGCCCTGACCG
>DATMCL010000115.1:0-4605 GCA_035558375.1 Polyangiaceae bacterium | reverse complement strand
ACCTTGACGCCGGAAAGCGGCTGCTTGGTCTTTTGGTCGAGCACGGTGCCGGCGAAGGTCGCGGTGTTCGCCACTTCCTGGACGGGCTCGGGCGGCTTGATGTCGTAGCGGTACTTGATGCGCACCGGGGCCGGCGCGCCGTCGATCTCCGCGGGCTCGAACTCGAGACCGAGCGCCGCGCTCTTCGCGGCTTCGTCGAGCTCCGGCGTTCCGCTGCCTTCGAGCACGTTCGCTTCGCTCACTTTGCCGTCGGCGCCGATCGCGATCTCGAGCTGCACCGCGACCGGCTGCTCGAGCTTCACGCCGTCCGGTACCGTCGGTCCGACGAACTTCGTGAGCTTCGGCGGCTTCGTGACGACGCCGCGTGCGGCGGGCGGCGCTGAAGCGGCGGGCTCCGCGCGAACGATTCCCGGCGCCGCGAAGAGGCCGGCGAAGAAAAGTACAGGGGCTGCCCGGTTCATGTCGAAAGCGAGAACTTCATCGCAAGGAGAAAAGGCGCGACGACCGGCTTTCCGCAGCGCGTGGCCGGCTGAAAATGAGTGCGTTTGGCCGCTTCGAGCGACGTCTCGTCGAGCCCGTGGCCGAGGCCTTTGACGACCTTCGCGGAGATGACGTCACCGCGGTCGTCGACCATGACCTCGACGACGACGCGGCCGTCGACGCCCACCGTACGCGCTTCGCTCGTGAACTCGGGACGCACGATGCGGTCGGGCCTGGCCTTGACGAGCGGCTCCGTGCAGTCGGGAGCTTTGGCGGCGAGCACCTTCGGCTTCACCGGCTCGATCGCCAGCATCCTCGGGGGTGGCGGAGCCTTGGGCGCGGTAGCCACGGCGACGCCCTCGCCGCTCGCGGCGTCCATCGAGATGCCGATGTCCGTGAACACGGGCGTGGCGGCAGCGGCGGCGGCGGCGATGGGACTCGCTGCCGTGGAGCGTGCCGTCCCGCGGGCCGCGACACGCGGCTTCGCCTCGCGCGGCTTGTCGTCGTGCCGCGGCGGCGGGGGCTTCGGCTTGTTGCTCTCCCCCATCGAGATCGCGATGATCTCCTTGAGCTTGTCTTTGGGGATGAACGCGATGGCAAGTCCGATCACGAGGTGCACGCCGATGCTGATCGCGTAGACCTTGGAGCTCCGTTTGCTGCGACGTGCCATGCTGATTTGCCTGAAAAACTAGGGAATTCGAGGCTGAGCGGCGGGCGCTCTAGTTCTCGCGCTCCACGTTGATGGCGAACTTGGTGATGCCCTCGCTCTTCGCGAGGTCGATGACGTGCACGACGTCGCCGTGGAACGCTTCCTTGTCGGCGGTGACGACGAGGCTCGGGTCCTTCGTCGTCTGCTTGGCGCCGTGCAGCTTCTGCACGAGCGTCGCCTCGTCGATCGGCTTCTGCTCGAAGAGGTAACGGCCTTCCTTCGTGATCGTGACGGCGAACGGCGACTCCGCGGGCGCGTCCGAGTTCGCCGTCTTCGGCAGCGTCACCTTGAGCGTCTGCGACACGATGTACACGGCCGACACCATCATGATGACGAGCAGCACGAGCATCACGTCGACCATCGGTGTCACGTTGATGCCCGAGATGGGCGCCGCCTTGCCGCCTTTCCTGCCTGTGGTTCCCGCCATGGTGCGCTCCTTTCGCCGCTCAGCCCGCGCGCTCGATCATGCTGACCGAGCGGCGTACGGCGGTCGGCTCCGTCGCGTGCCGTGCCTTCAAGAAGGCGGTGACGTGCTTGACGATCGACTGCAGATTGCCGTCGATGGTCTCGACCTTCTTGGCGAGCAGGTTGTAGGCAATCACGGCCGGCAGAGCCAAAAACAAGCCCACGCCGGTCGAGACGAGCGCCTCGGCGATGCCGCCCATCACGGAGCTCATCGAGTTCGCGCCCTGGCTCTGGCCGAGCTTCTGGAACGCGATGATGACGCCGATCACCGTGCCGAACAGGCCGATGAACGGCGCATTGTTGCCGAGCGTCGCGAGCAAGTTCATGCCCTTCTCGCACTCCTGCCGAATCTTGATGAACTCCGCATCGACGCAATCGACGAGCGCATCGGGTCCCGCGTCGAGGTATTTGAGCGCGGGTCCGAGCGCCTCCGCCTCGAAGGAGCGGGGCTTGGCCTTGTCGAGCAATGCCTGCGCGCCCTCGCGATCGCCGGCTTCGAGCAGCTTGAGGAGCTGCTCTTCCAAATCGTCCGCGTCCTGGTTGCGCTTCCAGAAGAAGAGCCAGCGCTCGACCATCGCACCGATGGAAACGACGCTGAGCGCGATCATCAGGTACATGACCCAGCTCGCGCCGAGCAGCGCAATTTTCAGGAGTTTTTCGACGACCATGACTTTCTTCTCCTCGCTACGGGAACGTGACTTCGGTCACGAACATCCCTTTCGGATCCGCCGGGCTCGCTTGAGTGGCGATCATCTGTCCATATCGTTCGACCAGAACGTGCTGCACCTCTGCCTCGCCGCCGCCGCCGGCTGCGCCGTCGTCGCTTGCCGGCTCCGAGGTGGTGATCGTCAGGTGGAAACGCACCGTCTGCTGACCGCAGGGGTCGAAGAGGTTCGCGTAGACCTGGTAGAGCCCGGAGGGCCGCTCGGTCTCGCCCTGATCTTCGGTGAGCGTCGGCCAGATCAGGCTCTCGGTGCGGACACCGTCGAGGACGCAGTTTCCGTTGGAATCGCGGTCGACGTGCGGCGAAAGCTCGCCGGTGTCGCCCTTGTCGAGCTCGTGGAGGGGCGGATTCTTGCCGCTCACGAGCCGCCCTTCTGGTGTCTGGACCACGAGATCGAGATCGACGTTCGTGTCCCACGTGAGCGAGATCGCGGCGGCCGGGAGCGGTGTCCCGTTGCAGGCGGCGTCCTTCTCCGGCCCCGTGCTCGTGATGCACAAGGGCTCACGGAACTGAGTGCCCGCGTTGCCTTCCCGATCGAGCCCGACGAGCAGGACCGGCAGCGGTCCGGGCCGCAGCGAGTGAGAGAAGTCGGCGATGGCAGTGAAGGTGACGCGGTCGACCGACGTATCCAGATCCGCGGCGCCGATCATCCACCAGCCCGTGCTGACGCTCGGCGCAGAGAGACCGATCGAGTAGGTGTTGTTGCTGGCGCGGCCAGGCAGCCTCTTCGAGCCCGTCCCCTGCTCGATCTGCACGCCCGTCACCATCATGTCGATGACGCGCGCCGGGTCGCCGGGCTCCCACGACGTCATCATGTCCGGCGGCTGGGGCGGCGAGCCCGGCAGCGTGCCCTCGAAGTACTGCGCGCGCTGGACGCGGAACGGCTCGCCGATACCGCTCGGATTCGATTGCTCGTCGCCGCAGCCGAGGGCGCACCCGAACGCGAAAAGACCGAGCGCGACTCTCACAGGTTCACCTGAAGGCGCAAGGTCCAGGCGTTGTTCTCGAGGTTCGTCGGAACGCCGTAGAGGTCGCGAGCGAGGTAGTCCTTGATGATGTCGTACTGAAAGCAGAGGCGAGCGCGCTTCGGCAGCGTGACGCCGACCAGCGGCGAGTACGTCGTCACCGTGTTCTCGGCCGGCAGCGTCTTGCCGGCGCGGCGATCGGTCGAGTCGGCGTTCGGGTCGTAGTAGTCGATACGGAACCCGACCATTCCGTACTTCGTGACCTCTTGTAGGATCCCGATGAAGTAGCCGAACTCGCGGAGATCGGCGCCGTTGCTCACGGGGTCGGCGGGGAAGAAGCCGCGGTCGAGATTCTTGGCGACGACCATCTCCCCGTAGAGGGTGGTGGCGCCGAGCGGCGTTCGGAACTCGAGCTGGATGTCGCCGCCGACGGCCCAGCGCTCGAAGGTCTCCGATTTCACGGCGGCGCGTCCGGCGATCGGCTCGATCTCGTTCGGGCCGATCGCGCCGTTGTCGTCGCGATCGCTCCAGACCATGGTCGGCTTGGTAGCGCTCGTGCCCGGGTGGAAGCCGCGCCCCGTGTTGGCGGAGACGCCGCCGCCGACGGTGAGGAATTCGAGCGGATCGCCCTTCGCGCCGACACTGACCGTCAGGTCCTTGTTCTTATTGGGATCCTGCAGCGCAAAGCCGCTCTTCTCGCCGAGCGGCTCGCCGTTCGTGAGAGCAGCCGCATAGCGGAACGGCCCGGCCTCGCCGGAAAGCCGGCCGCCGAGATCGATCTCGCTCGGAAAGAGCGCGCGCGACACTTGCGAGCGCTCCATGAACCAGCGCGCGCCGGACGACTGCGGCAGCTCGAAGCCGAACGGCATGCGGAACATGCCGAGCGTGAGCTGTACCCACGGTGCCTTGGTCTTGTCGGGCCGGTAGTAGGCGGACGCTTCGGCGCGGTAGAGCCCGAAAGACGGGCCGCTCACCGTGTTGCCGTCGAGCTCGAGCTCGAGCGACGTGTACTCCCACGCGCGCTTGGCAATCAGCCGCGCGCGGCGCACGAGGAAGCGATTCTGGTTGAGCGTCGTGTTGCTGCCCTGGGCCAGCTGCTCCTCGGAGTCCGCGTGCGACTGGTATTCGACTTGTGCGTAGCCGCCGATCTCGACGAGGGGCTCAGCGGGTGGCGCCGGAGGTGCAGCGACGGGAGGCGGCGGAGCGGGTGCGGGGGTGGTCGGCGCAGCGGTGCTGGCGGCAGCCGGCGGTGTGCCCGCGGG
>DATMCL010000114.1:0-37122 GCA_035558375.1 Polyangiaceae bacterium | reverse complement strand
GAGGTCGAACCCAGCCGTTGGCGCCGCGCCCGCGTTCGAGCGATCCCGGATCTTGACGAAGCGAACGCGCGCGAGGCCGAGGTCCGCGAGATCGAAGGCATCACCGCCGCTCAGCGCGGGCTCGAGAGGCAGAAGACTCTTGGCGTCGTATTTTTCGGTCGGAGTGATGCCGGCGCACCCGGTGAAGTGTCCCGCGCCGTCGCCCTTCGCGTCACACGGGAACGCGCGCCATTCCTCGCCGTCCTCGCTCACGCTCACCTCGCCGGGCTCCGCGAACACGGCAGTCGGATCGCCCCCGGGCCAGAACGCGTTCTCGAACACGACGAAATCCGCGCCAGCGCCGTCGACGATCGCGTACGGCTCGAACCCGAGCACGATGCTTCCGCCCTTGCCGAGCGACAGCACGTCGAGTGAGCCCGCCTGCTCGCCGCCACCCTGCGGTGGCCCGAGCACGACGTCCGGAAACGCGTCTTCTCCGAATCCCGCCTCGTCACCGGGCTCGAAGCTCACGACCGCCGACGCGTAGGGAAGCTCGGCTGCCGCGGGATTTCCGGGCGCGGGGGCGCCGGCAGGATTGCCGCTCGAGCAGCCGCTCGTGACCGCGAGCAGCGCGGACGCCGCGAGCCACTCGAGCTCGCGGCGCCGCGCGCCGCGCGTCCCACTCCGCCTCACTTCTTGGTGAGCTTGGTCCACGAGAAGCCCCCGCAGCCCGAGTTTTCCGGATCGCTGTCGTCAGCCGTCTCGGTGCTGTTTTCGGCGTCCTCCGCCGAGTCGAGATTGAAGGCAACCATGCAGTAGTAAAACGCGTCGCCGTCGACGTCCGTCCATTGCCAGCGGTTGAACTTGCCGCTCGGATCCTCGAGGATGACGGTGTTCGTCGCGTTGTCGAAGCTCGTGATCACGAAATCCGTCGTCGTGACCATGTCCGTCCCGACGCCGTTCGTCATGGACCAGGCCGCGTCGTCGATCGCGTCTTCTTCCTGGAAGAGCGTGTTCTCCCAATCGCCGGAGACCTCGATGTGCGTCGGGGTCGTGCTGTCCTTCGGGGCCTCGTCGTCGTCGCCGTCGCAGCCCGTGCTCGCAAAGCCCGTGGCGGCCGTGAAGGCGAGAAGAAAGATCGAGGTCGAATTCGTGCGCTTCGTCATGTCGGTTCGTCGCTCCGTGCCGGTCTAACCGCCGGCTCTCTGGAACCCGAAGACGAAGTGGCCTGGTGGACACGCTGCTCGTGCCGCCACGCCCCATCGACCGTGGGGTTCCTGTGGGCTCGGGCGGAGCAGATATCCTGGCTCTCGGCTTCTCGACTTCGCTCGGCCTTCCCCGGTCTTCCCGAGTGGCCCGGCCCGTGCACTCAGGCACGGCCGCTGGCGTCGTCTACTTCCGATGACAGTGGCGGGACCGCGCCGGATTCACACCGGCTTCCCTGCTTCCGTCCGAAATCTCTGTAACTAGGGGCGCACCCCTACACGCGCTCTCACCGGCGCGTCAAGCGGCTGGCCCGGTTCTCGGCCGAAGCGCGACGCCGCGGCTCAGCCGAGGCCGAGCGCGTCGAGGTCGTCTTCGTCGAGACCGAAGTAGTGGCCGATCTCGTGCAGGACCGTGACCTCCACCTCGTGCCGAAGCTCGTCGGCGTCGCTCGGATCGGCGTACGCCGCGAGGTTCGCCGCGTAGAGCACGATGCGCGTCGGCGCCGGCACAACGTCGGGACCTGAGCGCTCGACCTGGGTCGGTCCCGAGAACAAGCCGAGGCTCCGCGGATCGAAGCCCTCGCTCACGAGCTCCTCGCTCGGTCGCTCCTCGACGAGGATGGGGACGTCGGCCACGAGCTTCTTGAAACGCTCCGGCAAGCCGGCGAGGACCTGCTCGGCCGCGGCAACGATCGGCCCCTCGACAGCCGCTAGGTCGAAGCCGTCGGCGCGATCGGCGGCCTCGTCCAGCCTTCGCACGGCCAAAAGCTCGCGCACCGCCGCCTTCTGATCGCCGAGCTCCTCGAGCGCGAGCGCGAGCGCATGCCGCGCCTCCGCGAAGTCGGGCTCCGCGCCGACGAGCTGCTCGAGAAAGGCGCGCGCACTCGACGCTCCTTTCGCCGCCATCAGGGCGCGTGCGCGCGCGAGCCGTACCTCGGGATGTGTCGCCGATTCGGGCGGAGCGTGCTCGGCGATGTTCAGCGCCGCGAGCGGGTTGCTCTCCAGCTGCTCCTCAACCTCAAGGACCAAGTCGAGCGCGCGCTCGTCGAACTCGTCCGAGGATACGGGCATCCTTATCAACCCATCTCACGCTGACAGAATCATGTCGACAGTTTTTCGCGCAGCCCTTCAACCACTCTGGAATCGCCGCGCAGCGTCACGTGCACTCCATCCTCTTCATACGCCTCTTTTTCGACGCGGCAAGAGTCATGTATTTGACTCACGAGCGCCTGGCGCGTGTAGGGGACGACGAATTCCACCGTCACGAAGCTTTGTTCGAAGAAAGCGACGATCCGCGTGTGCACTTTCGCCACATCGAGCGGATCGTGAGCGGAGATGAACCAGGCGCTCGGATTGTTTCGCTCGAGCTCCGCGCGAGCCTCCGCACTCAGGCGATCCGTCTTGTTCATGACCACGAAGCTCGGCGTCTGCTCGGCGCCGATGTCGCGAATCACGTCGCGCGCCACGGTGAGCTGGGCTTCCCAGCTCGGATCGGAGGCGTCCACGACGAAGAGCAGGAGCGACGCTTCGAGCGCTTCGTCGAGCGTCGATTTGAAGCTTGCGACCAGGTCGTGCGGCAGCTTCTTGATGAAGCCGACGGTGTCACTCACGAGAATGCGCGGTTTCACCTCCGGCTTCAACGCGCGCACCGTCGTGTCGAGCGTTTTGAACAGGCGGTCTTCCACCTCGACCGCGCTCGCCGTCAGGCCGCGCATGAGCGACGACTTGCCCGCGTTCGTGTACCCGACGAGCGCCACGCAGCGCAGCTCGCGCCGCTGCGCGCGCCGCACGGACTGCTCGCGCTGAACCTCCGCGAGCTGCTCGCGCAGCTCGGCGAGCCGGTCCCGAATGCGGCGCCGGTCGAGCTCGATGGCCGCCTCGCCGGCGCCGCGCCCCGCTTGGCGCTCCTTGCCGCTCGGCGACTCGCGGACGCGCGGCGCGAGGTAGGCAAGGCGCGCCATCTCTACCTGCAGTCGTGCCTCGCGCGTGCGCGCGTGGCGCGAGAAGATCTCGATGATCACGCCCGCCCGATCGAGCACCTGCGTGCCCACGGCGCGCTCGAGATTGCGCAGCTGGCTCGGCGAGAGCTCGTGATCCACCGCAACGAGCGCGACACGGGGCGGCGCGTCGTCGTCCGCGTCCTGCGGCGCGGGCGGCGTTTCCTCGCCGGATTCCTCGGCCCAGCGCGCCTGGGCCTTCGAGCGGCGGCGCGGCAGCGGTCGTGCCGTGCGCCCGCTGCCTCCCGTGAGCGCCGCGAGCTCCTTGAGCTTGCCGTCACCGAGCACGGCGGCGGGCGACAGGTTCTCGCGCAGCTGCGTCACCCGCGCCTCGGGTTCGTAGCCGAGCGTCGTGAGCAATCGCTCGAGCTCGTCGAGCCCCGACTCGAACTCCTCGACGTCGGTGCCGGGCAGCCGCACCCCAACGACGACCGCCGTCGGAAGGGAGCCACCGTGACGCGCGTCGCCGGCATCCGCCGATCCATGCTCCCGAGTCGTCATTTTTTTAACACGACCTCGTCGACGCGCTCCCCGTCTACGTTGACGAACGTCAGGCGAAGCTCGTCCTTGGTCGCTTCGGCGAGCTGCGCGCCGTGCTTCGCGTTGTAGCGAAATTCGCTGGCGTCGATCACCGCCTTGAACTCGTACTCCTGCGCTCCGCCGAGCCCATTCACGAGGTAGGTGACGCCGCCGAGACGCGCGCGCTCGTAGGTGTGATCGTGGCCCGCCAGCACGAGATCGATGCCAAACTCTTTGTAAGGCCACTCGGTTTCGAGCGCCGAGCCGTGGGGCCCCGACGAGTACGGCGGGTGATGCATGTACGCGATACGCCACGTCGCCGTCGACGCCTGAGCGCGCTCCTTGAGCCACGTCGCCTGCCGGCTTGTCGGGCCGATGCCGTCCGGCTCGTGCGGATCGCTGTCGAGCGCGAAGAATTCGACCGGCCCACGGGCGAACGCGTAGTAGCGCTCGTTGCCCGGCAGCGAGAAGTAGTCGAGGTAAGGCTTGGCGAGCTCCGAATACCAGTCGTGATTGCCGAGCGCCGGAAAGAAGCGATTCTCGGCGGCGCCATTGCCGTACCTGCCGCGGTACGAGCCGATGAACTCGGCGTAGAACTGCCCGATGTTGTCGTCGATGGTGGCTGCGGAGCCGACCGGGTAGTTGTTGTCGCCGGTCGTGATGACGAGCTCGGGCGCGTAGCCTTTCACGAGCTCGGAGACGCGGCGCTCGGGCGCGCCCGCTAATCCGTAGTCGCCGATCACGGCGAAGCGGAGGCGGTCAGGACTCGCTACCGGTGGCGACGTGGGTGCGGAGGTCGGCGGCGCGACGAGGGGCAGAGCTGTCGCGGAAGCCGTGCCATTCTGTGCCACGGTGACGGCCGCCGCCGCGCTCGCGCGTGGCTCGCTCGCACGGCGATTGCACCCGAAGGGCGAGGTGCAGGCGAGAAGAGCCAACGCAACGGCGCGCACGTCGCAAGAGCAAGATGTGGGTAGGCAATTTCGGAAGCGGGACACGGCTCGCGCACCCTACAACTTCTTGACAGCCGGGGGCGCGTCTTCCACTGTGAAGCGCGGGTGTTCGAGGTGAAAAGCGAAGTTCGCCGAGCGTTTGCGGGCGTGCTCTCGGTGTCGCTCAGCCTCTCGACGCTCGACGCACGCGCACAAGACACGCGCGCCCCCGACGCGCCCGCACCCGTTGCACCGCCCGTCGCGACGGCACCCTCGGTAAGCGAGCCGCCGCCCCGAACCACTCCGCCTCCACCTCCCGCCGACGCGCCGACCGACACCTTGCCGGTGCCGGGCCCTGACGACGACGCCGTCGAACCCGCGCCGACCGACGCGGCGCCGGCGGCAGCGCCAGCAAAGAACAAGAAGAAGAAAAAGAAGAAGACTCTCTTCGGGGTGGAGTCGGACACGGCGCCGAAAGCGAAATCTCCGTTCGGAAGGCTCGAGCCGACGGGGCGCGTCTTCGCGCGCTTCGCGTACTCGCGCCATCACACGACCGTCATCGATCCCGTCGGGGCCGCCCACGACGAGAGCGTCGACTCGTTCGACTTCACGATCCCGAGCGCGCGCGTGGGCCTCTACTACCACGCACCCGTCGCTTGGCTGACCGCGAATGTCGAGCTCGAGCTCACGAAGAAGCCCGAGCTCAAGGATGCGTGGCTCCGGGGCAAGTGGAAGTACATCACGGCCAAGGGCGGCCAATTCAAGATGCCGTTCTCACCGATCGAGATGGAATCGATCTGGTCGTTGCCGCTCGCCGATCGCGGGCTCATCCACACCGCGCTCGTGAAGGAGCTCCAGGTCGCCGGTCGTCGTCCCGGGTTCGCCCTCACGGCGCACGGCCGCGGCAGGATCCGCCCCTCGCTCACGGTCGGCGCGTTCCAAGGCTCCGTCCTCACCGACGACGACCCGGACAAGCGCAAGGTCGAGCTTCTCTCCGAGCAGGGACTGAGCTCGCAGAGCTTCGTCGCGCGTGCGGAGCTCAAAATCCGCGACCTCGTCCTCGGCGCCGAGTACGAGAACCGGCTCGGCACCCCCGCGCTCCTCGCGACGAAGTACTACCAGACGGGCGGCGCCGATCTCACACTCGATACGGAAGTCGGGCGCGCGGGCCTACGCGTCTGGCTCGAGGGCATCATGGGCTCGAGCTGGCTCGAGAACTGGTACAAGCCGCCGGACGGCAAAGACACCCTGTTCGTCGCCGGGCGGCTCATCACGGCCGTGCGTCTCATGGGCCGCCACAAGGGTGACCTGTACGTCGAGCCGTACGGCATGTTCGGCCTCCTCGATCCGGACAACGAGGTGTCCCAGGACCTGCTCTCGGAGGAGGTGCTCGGCGTGAACGTGGGCTTATGGAAGGTCGTGCGCCTCGGGCTCGAGGCGGAAGTGCAGCGCGTCGAGCGAAACTTTCCCCAAACCTACTACCTCGGAGACGATCCCGATCGCGTGGCGCTCGTGCTGCAGGCGGGCGCACAGTTCTAGATGCCGAGCTTCGACTTTCAGGGCGCTATCGGCAAAGAGACCGCGACGCCACACCTCTGGGAGCTCGTGCTCCGCGTCGGGCTCGCCGCCTTGCTCGGCGCAATCGTGGCGTTCCGCCCCTGGCGGCGTTTCATGCAGCACACGCGGCCGCCGTCGGCGCAGGCCGCGCAGAGCCAGACGCTCATCGCGGCGTCCGGCGCGCTGATGGTGATCGTCATCGGCGAGAGCATCGCGCGCGCGTTCGGTCTCGTGGGGCTCGGCTCGTTCATCCGCTTTCGCTCCGGTATCCGCGATCCGCGTGACGCCGCGCTCCTCTTCGTCATGATCGGGATCGGCATGGCTTGCGGGCTCGGCTTGCCGATCATGGCGGCCACGGGGGCGGCGCTCGTCATCGGGCTACTCCTCTTGTTCGATGCCTCGGCCCGCCAGCGCAGCGTCGTCACCGTCGATGCCCACGACCCCGCGCTGGTGCTGAGCGCGCTCACCCGCCTCTTCCCCACGGCCCGAGCCGTCGAGCTCGAGGTCGCCGCCGCGCCTGGCGAGCATGGCCGCCTCGTCGTGGAGCTCGACCTCGGTCAGGGGACCGACGCATCGAAGCTGAGCGCCTTGCTGGAAAAAGACGGCATCACCGGAGTCGCGCGCGTCCGACTCGAAGAGTGAGGCTGCGAAGCGCCAAAGTGCGCTTCGATAACGCAGCTGAGTTGGAATTCGGCGTTGTTGCGGCCAAGCGACGACCGCAAACTTTGGTGTCGACAACCACGGTGCCTGACGGCGATGTCAGTCCCCTCCGAGACCGGTTCCAGGTTCGAAGCTCGCCGCAAGGAAAACGACAGTGTGGGCGGCGCTGCGAGCACACCGTCCACAGCTCACAAGGTGCGGAATAATCGCCTGTTTGTTCCTGGTTGCGCGAGTGCCATCTGTTAGAATGTAGGCGTGGCGCGGACACGACGCGGCCACCTCGAGGTGCATCATGTTGCGCGCTTGGATTCCTTCTCTCTTCATTATCCCGATCGCGATCGCCGCCGCTGCCACCGGTTGTGGCGTAGGCGGCACCGCCACGCGCGGGATCGGGGATGACGACGACAGCACCTACCCTGGGGGCGGAACCAAGGGCGGCGGGGGCACCTCGTCGAGCTCCGGCGGAAGCGCCGGCACGACCACGATCGTGATGGTCGACGGCGGCATGGTCGATCCGTGCAAGGCGGCCGGCCTGGAGGCGGGGTGCGAGACGGTCGTAGCCCCCGCGTGCGGCGACAGCGAGATGAACCAGGACACGGAGGAGTGCGACGACGGCAACACGTTGCCCGGCGACTGCTGCTCCGGCACCTGCAAGGTCGAGGCGTACTGCGTGTGCCCGCCCGACGAGGGCGGGAAATGCCATTCGACGATCGTGTGCGGCGACAGCATGCGCGGCCCCGGCGAAGCCTGCGACGACGGCAACACGAACGACGGCGACGGCTGCTCGTCGGACTGCCACCTGGTCGAGATCGGCTTCTCCTGCCCGACGCCCGGCGCCCCGTGCATCCACCATTACACCTGCGGCGACGGCATTCTCGACCCGAACGAGGGCTGCGACGACAAGAACGCCGACGACGGTGACGGTTGCAGCAAGCACTGCCGCATCGAGCAGGGCTTCAAGTGCGACGGCAATCCGAGCAAGTGCACGCCCACCAAGTGCGGCGACAACGTGAAGGAAGGCGCGGAAAGCTGCGACGACGGCAACACCGTCGCGTTCGACGGCTGCTCGCCGGAGTGCCGCGCCGAGCCGACGTGCCCGACGGGCATGGCCTGCGTGTCGAGCTGTGGCGACGGCATCGTGTTCGGCAACGAGATGTGCGACGACGGCAACCTGCGCGACGGCGACGGCTGCTCGAGCACCTGCACGCAGGAGGAAGGGTTCGTCTGTAACAACGACCAGTCCTGCGAGACCAAGATGGGCGTCGACCCGACCACGGGCGCGACCATGGACATCTGCACGCTCACCGTGCCGGTCGTATTCCGCGACTTCAATGCGAACAGCGCGAGCGGCGGGCACCCGGACTTCCAGCCCGGCTACGTCTCGGACGGCGCGGTGCAGGGCCTCGTCCAGGACCAGCTCGACAAGGACGGCAAGCCCGTCCAGAACACCGCCAAGGCGACGACCGCCGTTTCCGGCGGCTTCATGCACGGCCAAACGGCGTTCGCGCAGTGGTACCGAAACGACCCGCCCGCGAGCAAGCCCATCTCCGGCAAGATCGTGCTGTGGGACAACGGGAACATGGGCTTCGTGAACCGCTTCGGCGCGAACGGCGAGCAGTGGTCGGGCCCGCCCTCGATGCCCAACTACGAGCCGGTCACGTACGGCGGCCCGGGCGGCACCGGCTGCGAGGCGTGCACGCCGACCGCGACGGGCATGTGTTACGACCCGTGCATTCCGTACGGCGCGGGGAACCCGCAGGCCTGCTGCGCGGAGATCCCGACCATCACGGCGAAGAAGTACGACGGTAACCCGCTCTTCTTCCCGATCGACAGCGCGATGGGCATCCTCTCCGAGACTCGCTCGGAGGGCCGCGTGCCGGCTCAATACGGCTGGAGCGGCTGGCCCTTCGAGACCGACATGTCGACGATGTACAACCCGCCGGTGCCGGCCAACATGCCGATTCAGACGGCAACGGCGATGTTCCCGTCAACGAAGCACAACTTCAGCTTCACGACCGAGGTGAAGTACTGGTTCACGTACAGCGCGGACATGAACGCGACGTTCGACTTCACGGGCGATGACGACGTGTGGGTGTTCTTGAATGGCCACCTCGCGGTCGACATGGGCGGCTGGCACGTCCCGACCAACGGCAAGCTCACCATCAACGGTGCCACGATCAACGCCACGGCCGAGCTCAACGCCGACGACAGCGGCAAGGCCACGAAGACCGCTCCCCCGAAGAACGGCACCGCGACCACCTACGGCCTCACGGCGGGCAACGTCTACCAGATCCAGGTGTTCCACGCCGAGCGCCAGACGGAGGGCTCGTCCTTCCGGTTGACGCTCGCTGGCTTCAACCAAGCGCCGAGCGACTGCGTCACCAACTGCGGCGACGGCATGGTGGGCCCCGGCGAAGAGTGCGACGACGGCACCAACCTCGGCGGCTACAACCAATGCGGCTCCGGCTGCGTGCTCGGGCCGCGCTGCGGCGACGGCATCAAGCAGGAGGACTTCGGCGAGACCTGCGACGACGGGGTCAACGCCGGCACCTACGGCGGTTGCAGCCCGGATTGCCAAGCCGGTCCGCGCTGCGGCGACGGCATCGTCAACGGCGACGAAGCGTGCGACGACGGCCCCGCGGCGGGCGCGTACGGCGGTTGCGGCTTCGATTGTCAGATCGGTCCGCACTGCGGCGACGGCAGCGTCGCGGTCGAGTATGAGCAGTGCGACGACGGCAACGGCGTGACGCACGACGGCTGCTCGAACTGCAAGGTCGACGTCGTCCCGACGCGCTGAGCGACGCGAGCGAATCTCGACGAGCCACGCTCGGAGAGCGTGAGGCAGCGCGTGTCGCTGCCTCACGCACCGAAGCAGCGTGCGGCGAGCGCCGAGTCATCGCACATCGACACACAAGAAATGTTCGAGTGAACAGCGCTCGTTACGCTCGAGCGGCGGCTAGTAACCAGGTTGATGCGCGAGCAGGCAACTTGAAGAAGCGCCGCACTTTTTCCGGATTAACTCGAAAAAAATCACCACGTTCAGGGCACGGTAGCTGTAGCGACAGAAGGTCGGGCATGGCACGATCCGCCTAACCGCTGACGGTATTCGCGGTTACCGCAGGGAGGCGTTCCTGCGGTCGTCACTGGCTCAACCGGTGCCGCACTCCCTATGGCGAGCGCGGAGGATGGAACAATCATGAAGTCGATGCGCACAGCGAATCTCGTGGCGCTCGCCGGTCTCTTGCTCGCCTGCACCGGTAACATCTCGAGTCACGGCAACGGCACGGGCGCCCAGGGCACCTCGGGTACGTCCGGCACCAACGGGACCTCCGGCACCAACGGCACGTCCGGCACCAACGGGACCTCCGGCACCAACGGCACGTCCGGCACCAACGGGACCTCCGGGTCCGGCATGACCAACGAGAATCCGACCGGCGAAACTGTCGACGAGATGGAGCCCATCGACGTGCGCGCGGCGCTCCGCAAGGTGAAGGGCGTGCTCACCGGGCTCGCGCCCACCGAAGCCGAGGTCCAGAGCGTCGTCACGGCGCCCGATCCGAAGCAGGCCATCAAGGACCTGATCGACACGTGGACGAACCCAGACCACGCCGAGTTCTATCCGTACTTCCAAGACAAGTTCATCACGTTCTTCACGAACACGTTCGAGCAAATAGGCTTCGCTCCGACGGAGGACTTCAAGGGCCAGCTGCTCGAGTACGGCGGCTTCGACTTGAACCCGCTCTACATCTACGGCGACGACGCCTTCCCGAAGCTCGTGCAGAACCTGCAGGATAGCTTCGCGCGCACGGCCTTCCACATCATGGAGCAGGGGCAGCCGTTCACGGACGTGCTCACGACCCGCACGTACATGATGACGACGGCTCTCATGAGCCTCTACATCCAGATCGAGAATCCGAACGACGCGCCGCTCGGGGCCGGCTCGTTCGGCAACAACGACATCTGGAAGTGGCAGATCGACATGACGGGGGTCGGCTCGGGCGGGCTCAACACGGACGCCGACCGCGCGGCCGTCCCGCACCCGATCGAAGGAGCCGTGACCGACCTGATCTTCGACGATCAGCCGCCGGTGATGCCGTCGTCCAGCTTCGGTAACTTCGGCGGCACCTGCGCGCCGGAGATCAAGAGCGAGCCTGGCTACGCCATCCTGTTCCAGCGCCTGTTCGGCTTCACGCCGCGCACGCCGGTCTCCGCGAACATCCAGTGCATCGAGCACATGTCGCTCCCCTACTACACGGCGAGCGACCTCAGCGATTGGCGCCCCGTCACCATCACGGACGGCAAGAACGCGCCCGAGATGTACGACCTGCCCGCGCTACGCAGTGCGGCCACGATCGGGCTCGCGCTGCCGCGCGTGAGCTTCTTCACGACGCCCGCGTTCATGGCGACCTTCACCACGAACGACAGCAACAAGCACCGCGTGACGGCGAACCAGACGCTGCTCATCGCCCTCGGCCAGGCGCTCACGAGCGAGAACTCGATCACACCCGTGAGCTCGGTGGGTCTCGAGCCCGACCACTCGCCGAACTCGAACCCCGAGTGCTACGGCTGCCACAAGATCCTCGATCCGATGAAGCAGTTCTGGGAGAGCTACTACGACTTCACGGATCGCAACGATTTCCCGTCGTTCCGCTTCGGCAGCACCAACGTGCAGCCGAACCGCACGAACGGCGGCACCCTCTCGTTCGGTGACGTGAACGAGGCCGGCGTCACGCTCGCCGATCTCGGCGGCTTGCTCGGCAAGATCACGGACACGTCGGCCGATCCCGACGCGCCGAAGCTCGACGGCTCGCTCGTGACCGTGAACCGGTTCGCGCTCGCGATGGCGCAGAAGCTTTGCTACTACGCCGACTCCGCGGGTTGCACCGAGTCGGATCCGGAGTTCCGGCGCGTCGTGAAGGCGTTCCAGGACGCGAACTTCGACTACAAGACGCTGCTCCGCGAGCTCCTGTCGTCGGACCTCGTGACCGGTCTCGGGCAGACGTACACGTTCACGCGCCGCAACGTGGTCGTGAGCGTCTCGCGCAAGGACCAGTTCTGCCAGTCCTTGTCGAACCGGCTCAAGATGAGCGACGTGTGCGGGCTGCACGTCGCGTTCCCGTATTCGAACGGGTTCTCGCAGTCGAACTCGAGCTACACGACGGCCCGCGCGATGAGCCGCCTCGCCGGCGCCATGCCGGCCGACGGCTTCAGCCGCGGCTCGGAGGTTCCGGTGGCGCTCGCCGACCCGACGCTCTTCTACCGCGCGGCGAGCGAGCTCATCTGCGAGAGCATCGCCCCCACGGTCGTGGACGCGACGAACTCGCCGTACTCGAGCACGAACCTCGACCCGTCGATCGACGACATGGTGCAGAACATCATGGGCTACGCCTCGGGCGACCCGCATTACGCGTCGGCAATTCAGATCCTGCACGACCACTACACGGCAGCCCTCGCCGGGCACACCGCCGCGCAGGCGCTCCAATCCACCTTCTCGTTGGCGTGCCAATCGCCGACCTCCGTTTCGTTCGGCCTTTGAGAGAGACGACCATGAACAAGCCCGTCTTTACGCGACGCAACGCTCTCCTCTCCGGCATCTTCGGATCCGGCTACGTCGGCCTGAAGGCCATCGCCACGGGGCTCCCCGCCTGGTTCATCGCGAACCCGCGCAAGGCGACGGCGGCGGACCTCGCCTGCGCCATCGATGCTCGGGAAAACCTGCAGTACCTGATCATGAACGTCTCCAGCATGGGAGACCCGATCAGCTGCAACTGCCCCGGCACCTACGAGGGGGACGCCGCGGCGGCGATTCACCCGATGGACCAGACGATGGCGCCCGTCGGCGTAGTGCTCGGCGACAAGACGTACCAGGCCGCGACGCCCTGGAGCACGCTCGCCGACACGGCGAAATCGCGCGTCAACTTCTTCCACCACGTGACGATGGCGAACAACCACGGCGACCAGCCGAAGGTCTCGCGCCTGATGGGCGCGACGACGGGCGGCGAGATGCTCGTGTCCGCCTACGCCAAGCACCTCGCGGGCTGCCTCGGCACGGTGCAGCCGGAGCCGGTGTCGCTCGCCGCGGGCGGCAACGCGAGCGAGCTCGTGAGCTACCAGGGCCGCTCGATGCCGCCCGTTTCGCCGACGCAGCTCAGGCAGCTGCTCACGGGGTCGTCGGGCAGCGGGTTCGGCGGCGGCGGACCTCAGGGCGGCGGTAAGGGCGGCACCAACGTGCTCGTCTCGCTGCGCTCGATCCGCGACACCTACCTCGACCAGCTGAACGAGCTCGCGAAGTCCGACGCGACGGGCGTCCAGAAGAAGTTTTTGGACGCGCTTTCGCAAAGCCAGCAACAAGTCCGCTCGCTCAAGGACAGCCTCGCCACACTGCTCGGCAGCATCAACGCCGACGACGTGCAGGGCCAGGCGCTCGCGGCGGCGGCGTTGATTCAGGCCAACGTGACGCCGGTGGTCACGGTGAAGATCGACTTCGGCGGCGACAACCACAGCGACGGCGATCTCGCGAACGAGGTCGCGGCGCACACCGACTCGAAGCGCGGCGTCGCCGGCATCAACATGATCCTGAAGGCGCTCGCCGACAACGGCCTGTCGGACAAGGTGACGTTCTCGACGCTCAACGTGTTCGGCCGCAACCTGAACGGTATCTCGAAGACGGAATCGCGCGCGGGCCGCGATCACTACGGCAACCACTCCGTCGCGGTGATGATCGGCAAGAACATCGCGCCCGGCGTCACCGGCGGCGTGACGAACGTCACGGGCGGCTTCGGCAGCAGCGGCACGGCGCTCGGCGCCGGCGACATCGACTCCGCCTCCGGCGGTCAGGTGACGGGCGGCGACGTGCCGCGCACCGAGACGCACGTGGCAATGGCCCGCACCCTCGGGGCGGCGCTCGGCATCCCGCAGGCCCTCATGGACACGAGCTTCGTGCAGGGGTCGGGCGGCAAGGTGGTCAAGGGCACACTCGCGATCGAGCCCACCTAGAGGCACGTCGTCGCGACCCCGGGCGCCCTCGGCAGGGGGATTGCGAGAGCTCCACCGAGGCATTAAGTCATTCGGACTGTGAGCGATCCCGTCCTCGAAACGCTGCCTCTCGGTTTCCCCTGGGTGTGTGCCGATCCGTTTCTCTTCTGCGTCCACCACCTCGACCACTACCCCAAGGGAAACGAGGTGTTGGGGCCGGACGCTTCCCTCGCCGGGCGCAACATCGGCCAGGATTTCGAGGGGAAGGACGGCTGGCGCATGTACCACGGCGACGTGGTGCCGGGCTTTCCGCAGCACCCGCACCGCGGGTTCGAAACCGTGACCATCGCTCGGCGCGGGCTCATCGATCATTCCGACTCGCTCGGGGCCACGGCGCGCTTCGGCAAGGGTGACGTGCAGTGGCTCACCGCCGGCGCGGGCATCGTTCATTCGGAGATGTTCCCGCTCATCGACCGCGAGGGTGACAACACGCTCGAGCTTTTCCAGATCTGGCTGAATCTGCCGAGCCGCAGCAAATTCGTCGCCCCGTACTTCACCATGCTCTGGGATCACGAGATCCCGCGCCACCGCGCGACCGACGCGGACGGGCGCAGCGTCGACGTGACGGTCGTCGCCGGCACCCTCGGCGAGCAGAAGCCGCCCGCGCCGCCGCCGAATTCGTGGGCTTCCCAGCCGAACGCCGACGTCGCGATCTGGACGCTCCGCTTCGACGCCGGCGCCCGTTTCGAGCTCCCTCCCGCGGAAAGCGAGGAGACGGTGCGCACCCTCTATTTCTTCAAGGGGCCCGGCTTTCGCATCGGCGGGCGCTCGTTCAGCTCGCCCGTCGCCGCGCGCGTGCGGAGCGACATCCCCATCACGCTCGAAGCCGGTGAGGGCGAGTGCGAGCTCTTGATGCTGCAGGGCCGTCCCATTGCCGAGCCCGTCGTTCAGTACGGACCCTTCGTGATGAACACGCGCGAGGAGATCCAGAACGCCATCAACGACTACCGCCGCACGCAATTCGGCGGCTGGCCGTGGTCGAGCGACGGCCCCGTGCACGACCGCAGCGACAGCCGTTTCGCCAAGCACGCGGACGGCCACGTCGAGAAGCAGGAATAACGCAGCGCGCCGCGGACCGGGACGCCGCGCCCCGGCCCCGAGCGCAACAGGGGCGCTCGCGGAAGGCCGCGAGTTTGGGGTCTAATTTGTCTTTCGCGAGAACCCGGGTAGGGTCCGGCACCCGCGTGCTGTACCCGTCTATCACCGCGATTCTCGTGTTTTTCGTCGGACACTGGCTCTCGTCGGTGTTCTGCCAGACGTTCTACCTGCACCGGTACGGCGCGCACCGGCAGTTCGAGCTCAGCCGCGGCTGGGAGCGGTTCTTCCATCTCCTCACGTACTTCTCGCAGGGGGCGAGCTACCTGCACCCGCGCGGCTACGCGATTCTGCATCGGATGCACCACGCGTACAGCGATACGGAGCGCGACCCGCACTCGCCGGTCTTCGAGCCCAACATCTTCAAGATGATGTGGCAGACGAAGCATCGTTACGACGACTTCGCGTATCACCGCGTGGAGCCGGAGGCGCGGTTCGCTGCGGCCTGTCCGGAGTGGCCGACGCTCGACAAGCTGAGCCAGTCGTGGCCGATGCGCATCGTCTGGCTCGCGTTCTACACCGGGTTCTACTGGGCCTTCGCGCCGAGCCTCTGGTGGTGGCTCCTGCTCCCCGCGCACTACGTGATGGGGCCCATCCACGGCGCGATCGTGAACTACGCCGGCCACCGCTACGGCTATCGGAATTTCGCGTCGGCTGACGTTTCGCGCAACACGCTCCCGTTCGACTTCGTCACGCTGGGCGAGCTCTTCCAGAACAACCACCACGAGTTCGCGATGAGCCCGAACTTCGCGGTGCGCCGCTTCGAGGTGGATCCGTCGTACCTCGTGATTCGGGTGCTTTCCGCGCTCGGCATCGTGAAGAACCTCAGCCACCAGCGCGGGCGCTACCCCCACGTCGCGCACTCGAGCGCCGCGCCCGCCGAATAGCCCATCCGAAAGCGGCGTCCGCCTTGACGGCCTCCTCCCGCGAGGTCATGAAGGCGTCATGGTGTTGGCGGATGCATGGCGGAGCCGCGTCTTGGCTCGGGTGGGCGTGGCCGTGGTTTTCGGGGCGGCAGCGGCCGCAGGTTGCGGCGACGGGGAGAACACGGAAAACACGGCTGGGACGGGCGGCACGAGCGGTAGCGGGGCCTTCGGCGGCTCGGAGGCGGGGAGCGGTGGCTCCGGCACCGAGACCGGCGGCGCTTCGGGCAGCGGCACGGGTGGCACCGCCGGTGAGGCGGGGCGCTCACAAGCTGGCGAGGCCGGCCAAGGCGGCACGGGCATGGGCGGGACGGTGCCGATCGCCGGCGACACGGGCCAGGGCGGTGCAGGACAAGGCGGCACGATCTCGTTCGAGGCGGCGCCAACCTGCGAGCCGGCGAGGGGCAAGCTGCCAAAGCTCAAGCTCTCGCCCTTCGTCAACGTGGACGAGCCGGTGCAGGTCGTGGCGCCGCCGGCCGATCCGCGACTGTTCGTGGTCTCGCGCGCCGGCGCCATCTGGGTCGTGAAGGACGGGGAGGTGCTCTCGGAGCCCTTCCTCGCGATGGAAGTCGACCACCATTACGCCGAGCTCGGGCTGCTCGGCCTCGCGTTCCACCCGGACTTCGCGCAAAACGGGCTCTTCTACGTGCACCACATTGCGCCGCGCATCGACGATCAGGACACGGGCGATCTCCTGGTCGAGGAGTACGCGCTCGATCCGGAGAACCCCGATCGGGCGCTGCCGACGCCGCGCCGCGAATTCATCCGCATTCCGCAGCCTTCGCACAAGCACAAGGCCGGAACGATGGCGTTCGACTCCGAGGGGTTGCTCTACATCGCGATCGGCAACGGCGGAGAGCAACCGGCGAGCCACGACACGACGGTCCTCCGCGGCAAGGTGCTGCGCATCCTGCCGGATCCGGAAGGCCCGACCTACGCCATTCCGAGGACGAACCCGCTGCTCGACGGCTGGGAGCCCGAGATCCTCGACTCCGGGTTCCGTAACCCGTGGCGCATCGCGCTCGATCCCTGCACCGACGACCTCTACGTCGGCGACGTCGGCAACTCGACCGCCGAGGAGATCAACGTCATCCGCGCCGGTGACCACGGCCACGATTACGGATTCCCGGCTTACGAGGGCACCGAGCGCACCTGCGGCAAGTGCGAGTCCGACGGCAACGAGATCACGCCGCTGCTCTTTTACGCCCACGACGTAGGCTGCGCGGTGATCGGCGGCGTCGTGTACCGCGGCCACGCGATCCCGGCCCTCCGCGGGATGTACCTCTACTCCGATCTCTGCGGCGGCACCTTCAACGCGTTCCGCTACGACGGCTCGGAGGCCCAGGACGCCGTCGAGCTGAGCGACGACTTGAACCCCGACGCGATCGACCAGATCTCGTCCTTCGGCGCCGACGCCGGCGGCGAGGTCTACGTCACGAGCTTGCGCACCAACCAGGTCTATCGCATCGAGCCGGAGTGAGCGGCGCCGCGGCGAGCCGTCCTCGCGCCTTCGCTCAAAGGTCGTCGATCCACGCCGATACGGCGTCGACGCCGGTCGTATCGACCTCTTCGCTGGCGATGGGCGGCATTTGGTCCTCGTCTCCGCGAAGCTGCATGCGAAGGACGACGGAGCTCTTGTCCGGCTCGCCGGGCGCGATGATCGAATCGGCGCCCGGCAGGCCGAGGAGCGGGTCCTTGCCGACGGCGGTCGTGTAGGTCGGGGTTTCGGTCACGCTACCGAGGTGGTCCGCAGTGAGCCAGAACTTCACGTCGACGGCGGCGCTCACGAACGAGTGCTCGTTGTGGCAGATGCCGCAATTGGCGTGCAGGTAGCCGAGCGCGGCCTGCGCCGTATCGTCACCCGGCACGACGAGCGCATCCGCCGGTGGTGACGAGAGGGCGCCATCGCTCGCGAGCGAATCGAGCGTGACCCCGCTTCCACCGTGCGAAAGCTGCAGCGCCGTGAAGCCGAGCACGATGTCCTGCATCTTGGCGTGACAGGTGTTGCAGGTCGCGCGGCTCGGAACGTCGCGCAGGGTGCCGCTCGCGTTCGACTTGCCCATCGGCGCCGCCGTCGCGTCCGTCTGGTCGTCGTTCCAGAGGTAGGCGACCATGGCCCAGCCGCCCTTCTGCTTGTGCAGCATGCGCGTCTCGACGCGCGTGGCGCCGACCGTAAACTCTTTGAAGAGCTTCGTGCCCTCCGGGTAAACCCAGAAGTCCATGTCGGTCGTATCGATGGTCGCTCCGACGGGCAGCTTCACCCAGCGTCGCTTGGTCGCGCCGTCGGACCAGAGCTCGTAGCTGGGGTGGTACTCGAGCACGCCGTCAGCGAGCGTCTCGTCCTCGAGGTTCGAATAGAGGCCGGTCTCGGACAGCAGCTTGGGGAACGTGGGCTCCGCCATCACGTTGCCGCCGCCGGCCTCGGATCCGGCGCCGCCGCCCGTTCCGGCCTCCGCACCGCCGCCGCCACGGCCGCCGGTCCCCGCACCCGCGCTCGCTCCCGCCTCCCCGCTCGTCCCTGCCGTTCCGCCGCCCGTTGCTTGTCCCGCGCTGCCACCTCGCTCGCGACCGCCCGAGCCGGAATCACTCGGCGCTCCGGCACCCGCGGCACCCGAGCTGCCGGCGCTGCCGCCATGACTTGCGCCGGCCTTTCCCGCCGCGCCCGCCTGGGGCGCGGGCGGCGCGTCGTCGTCCCCGCCACAGGCGACGAACGCTGCGGAGAGCGCTCCGCACAGCCACCACCACCGGTTCACGATTCGCGGCTTCACGCGGGCTCGACTAGGCGTACTTCGTCGCGAGCTTTGCCACGAGCTCGACGTAGGCGCGCTGCGCCGCGTCCTTGGCGACGCCCTTCTTACCCGCCCAAGCGTCGTATTTGGCGCGACCCTTGAAGTCGAGCATGCCGGGCCGACTGCCCGTGACATCGCCGCTCGAGCCTTGCTTGTAGAGCGCGTACAGGTCGAGCAGCTCGCCCGTTTCGGGCGTGCGCGAGAGCGTCTTCACGCGCGCCTGCGCCGCCGTGAAATCTTCCTCGAGCGCCATGGCTACTTCAACCGTCCGCCGAGGGAGACACCCGCACAGGCCATCATCGATGACTCGCGAAGCAAGCGGAGGGCCGTAACGCGATCGACGCCTTCCGGCACCCGCGCGAGAATGACCTTGGCGAATTGCTTCGCCGATTCGTGGATCTCCGCGTACGCGGCGAGCTGCTCGGCGTTCGCGTGGTGATGCGAGAACACGTACTCGGGGTCGAAATCGGGAGCGCTCATACGAGCCTTTTATCACGATCCGGCCGCGATTCCGGGCCCCGAAACGCCTCGAAACGCGGTACCATGAAGGGAGTGCGGCACTCGCTTTCTGCGGCGGTCGCGGCTTTCCTCGTGCTGCTCGTGGGCTGCTATCCCGTCAGGCAGCGTGCAGCGAGGCATCCGACACGGGCTGCCACCGAAGTCGAGGAAGCGCTCGCGCTGCGCGTCGAGCACTGGGAGCCAGCGGATGCATTTCGCAAGCCCACCCCGATCGAACGAACGGTCGAGGCGCGCCTGACGGCTGGGCTCGGGACTGCGGCCGCGAGCGACGAAGTGGACTGCATCGCGCGCGAGACCGCGGCGTTCTTCGGACGTTATCGCGCGCTACCCGACGAAATTTTGCAGCTATGGCTCGCCGGCTACTGCGGAGCCCCGGCGAGTCCCTTCTTCACGCTCTGGATGGAGCGCGACATCCCGGCCGCTGGCGACCCGAACCCGCTCGGCCCGGTGGAAGCGCAGTGGCTCGACGCGTTGAAACGCGCTGCACCGAGCCTGCGCTTCGGTGTCGGCGCCGGTCTGCGCGCCTCGAGACTCGTGGTGGTCGTGAGCATGACGTTCCCAAGCGTCGAGGTGCATCGCCGGGGCCCCGACGAGAACGGGCTCGTGCGTCTGGAGGGACACCTGCTCGAAGACGCCGATGTTCTGCGCGCGGTCATCAATCAGGGCGCGACGGGGACGGCGGCGTGCACCAATGACGACACGGTCGAGCTACCCGAATTCGACATCACGTGTCAGATGGCCGCCGGCGACCACCACGCGTTCATCGACCTCATCGCCGGGACCGGGCAGATGCTCGAGGGACCCGTCGGGCAGGTGCTCGCGCGACGGCGGGATGCGCATGTCTACCAGCGCCCCATCGTGCGCCTGCCACGCCGCAGCGACCCGGTGACGGCGCTCGTCGATGGCATCAACGTCTTGCGCGCCCACGCCGGGCTTGGCGAGCTCCGGCGCGAATTCGCCGAGATGCGCCTCATGAGCTCGCTCTACCCCGCCGCGTTTCGCGCGGACACGGAGAACGATCAGGACAGTCTCAATCGCTTCTACGACGAGCTTCACGCGGGACGCGCAGTGAGCGGCATCCTTCGCTGGTCGAGCACCTATCACCAGATCGCCTACGCGGGGAACGCGAGCGACTGGCTCGCCAAAATGCTTTTTCTACCTGGCTCGCGCGAGACGCTCTTCATGCCGCGCGCCGAAAGTATCGCGCTCCTCACGCACGTCGAGCCGGGCGTCGGCTTCGGCGCGGCGATCGCGACGTACTCCTTCTTCCGCGACAGCGACGATACCGAACGGGCGAAGCTCGTCTACGACACCCTTCGGCGCTTGCGTACGGAGGACGGGGTGACCACCACGCTGCTCGACCCGCCCGAAGAGCTCGTGCTCGAGGCGCAACGGGTGAAAAAGGGCGAGCTCCCGCCGGACGAAGCGCTCAGGAGCGCGCTCGCCGCCATCAATGCGCATTCGAAACGCACGTTCACGGGAGTCTGGTTCCGCGTTCCGTGGAACGCCGATCCCGAGAACCTCCCCGAGCCGTTGTTCGAGCCCGAAACGCTCGAGTGCGCGATCGTCTCGACCCACCGCAAGCCGCCTGATCACGCCTGGGGCGAGCAAGTCGTGTTCGTCGTCTATCCGATCTCCGGCAAGCCAGCGTAGGGCGCCGCCCTCACCACGCCGCGGGCCGGTAGTCCTTGATGAACTGCCCCCACACGTGACGGCCCGTGTTGATGCCGTCGAAGATGGGATCGACGATGCGCGCGGCGCCGTCGACGATGTCGAGTGGGGGGTGGAAGCCGTTCTCCGCCGTCTTGCGGGCGGCGATATGCGCGGGGTCCTCGTCGGTGACCCAGCCCGTGTCGACGCTGTTCATGAAGATGCCGTCCTTCGCGTAGCCGGGCGCGGAGGTGCGCGTCATCATGTTGAGCGCGGCTTTGGCCATGTTGGTGTGAGGGTGCTTGTCGGTCTTGAAGCGCCGATAAAATTGGCCCTCCATCGCCGAGACGTTGACGATGTGCTTGTCGAAGGTGCGCTCGCGCAGCATCAACGCCTTGAGGCGCGCGTTCATCACGAACGGGGCGATGCTGTTCACGAGCTGAACCTCGAGCAGCTCCACCGTGCCCACCTCGTCGAGGGCGAGGCGCCAGCTGTTGATCCCGCGCCGGTCGATCTGCTGCTGATCCTGGTCGAGCTCGCCGTGCGGAAAGATCGACTCGTCCCCCTCGTGGTCCTCGGGGGCGAGCGCGAGCTGAGAGAGAGCCGCGGAGGACTGCAGGCCGACCGGCGCGTTGCCTGAGCGGTCGCTCGCGGGACTGGCGGCCGAGCCGAGCCGCTTGCGCGACGCGCAGAGTGCCTCGTGGTCGGCGAGCAGCGGGCGCGCCGGCTCGGGGACGAGGTCGAGCGGGCCGAGCTCCTCAGCCATCAGGTGCCGATAAAAGCCGGCCGGGCGCCTTACGGTCTGGCAGGCGTTGTGCAGCACGAAATCGAGGCGCGCCTCGCGCTCGGCGAGATGGCGCGTGAACGCCTCGACGCTCGGCGTGTGGCGCAGGTCGAGGCCGTAGACGGCGAGGCGACCGCGCCACGCCTCGTAATCCTTCTCCGCGGCGTAGCGGCGCGCCGCGTCGCGCGGGAAGCGCGTCGTGACGATGACGCGCGCGCCCGCGCGCAGGAGCATGATCGCCGCCTGGTAACCGATCTTCACGCGCGCTCCGCTGATGAGCGCCGTGCGGCCGCGCAGGTCCGCCGTCTGCGAGCGTTTCGAGTAGTTGAAGTCGCCGCAGGCGATGCAGAGCTGGTCGTAGAAGAAGTGCACGCGATCGCGCGGCTTCTTGCAGACGTAGCAAACACGCGCGTCCTTCAGGCGCTCGACGTCCTCCACCGTGATGCCGGCGCTGCGCGTGAGGGTCGCGAACACGCCGCGCGCCTCGTGCACGCCGCTCGTCTCGTGCACGCCCGTCGTCTCCTCGATCAGGATCGTTTCGTGGGCGCCGCCGTTCGCCTCGGTGAGGGCGCGCGGCTCTGGCGTCACGAACACGGGCTCGAGGCGTTTCTTGCGGATCCCCGCGCGGGCAAGCAGTGTCTCGTCCGCCGCCTTGGTGTCGCGGCGGCGCTTTTTCCGAGCGGCGCGCGCGAGGTAACGCTGCTCGGGCGCCTCGGGCTGCGCGAGGCGCCCTGCGATTTCGAGCAGCCGTTTGCGGACGTCGAGGTCGATCTCGAGCAGATCCTCGCGGTGCTCGAGCAGTTGCTCGAGCACCTTGAGCGTCGTTTCGATGTCTTCGCTACGGAGTGGCATGGGGCCGACGGGTATCTCCGAGCGACCGGGCGCCCCGCTTGCGGAGGGCCGGCCTCACTTGCGTGCGGCGGCTTCCTTCGCCTGCTTCTCCCGGTACTCCTTGATCATCGTCTCTTGCTCTTGCTTCGGCACGGCTGCGTAGTGGGCGAACTCCATCGTGTAGTTGCCCTTGCCCTGCGTCGCGGATCGCAAATCCGTCGAGTAGCCGAACATCGTGTTGAGCGGGACCTGAGCGGTGATGGTGACGACGTCGTCGCTCTTCGTCTCCAAGATCACGCCGCGGCGCTGGTTGATCTGACCCACGACCGAGCCCTGGAACTCGGTCGGGGCCTCGACCTCGACCTTCATGATCGGCTCGAGAATCGTGGGTTTCGCCGCGGCATAGGCCTCGCGGAAGCCCATCAGCGCGGCGGTCTTGAACGCCATTTCAGACGAGTCCACGGCATGTGACGCGCCGTCGTTCAACGTGGCGCGCACGCCCACGATCGGGAAGCCGATCAGCGTGCCCTTCTTGATGGCCTCGCGGAAACCCTTGTCGCACGCCGGAATGAATTCCTTGGGAATCACGCCGCCGACGATCTCGTCCACGAACTCGTAGGTCTCGACCGCGTCGGCGGGCAGCGGCTCGAGGAAGCCGCCGATCTTGCCGTATTGACCGGAGCCGCCCGTCTGCTTCTTGTGGGTGTAGGCGATCTCCGAGCGCTGCGTGATGGTCTCGCGGTAGGCGACCTGCGGTTTGCCGGCGATGACGTCGCAGTTGTACTCGCGACGCATGCGCTCCATGTAGATGTCGAGGTGGAGCTCGCCCATGCCGCTGATGATCGTCTGCTGTGACTCTTCGTCCTGGTGGACGCGGAAGGTCGGGTCTTCCTTCGTGAAGCGGTTCAGCGCCTTCGAGAAGTTCGCCTCCGCCGTGCGATCCTTCGGCGCGACGGCGAGCGAGATCACCGCGGCCGGCACGTGCATCGACGTGAGCGTGATGGCCATCTTGCCGTCGGTGAAGGTCTCGCCCGAGCTCGCCTCGACACCGTAGAACGCGACGATGTCACCGGCTTCGGCCGTTTCGATCTCCTCGCGATCGTCGGAGTGCATGCGGAACATGCGGGGCACGCGCACCTTCCGGCGCTCGTTCGAGATGTTGTAGATGGTGTCGCCGGTCGTGACCTTGCCCTGATAGATGCGGAAGTACGTGAGCTGCCCGTACTTGTCCTGCTGGAGCTTGAACGCGAGCCCGACGAACGGTTTGTTCGAGTCGGACACGATCACGATCTTCTCTTCGTTCTTCTCCTGATCGTGACCCTCGTTCACGACCTCGGTCGGGTTCGGCAGGTACGCAACGACGCCGTCGAGCAGGAGCTGAACGCCCTTGTTCTTGATGGCCGAGCCGCACATGACCGGCGTCATCTTGAGCGCGAGGGTGGCGCGGCGGATCGCGGCCTTGAGCTCGTCGTTCGAGACCGGCTCTTCGTTGATGAACTTCTCGGCCAAGACGTCGTCGACGTCGGCGACCTGCTGGATCATCTCCTCACGCGCCTGCTTGGCCTTTTCGGCGTACTCGGCGGGGATTTCCACTTCTTTCACGATCTCGCCGTCGTCACCCTCGAAGAAGTAGGCCTTGCCGATGATCGGATCGATGAGGCCCTTGAATTTGTCCTCGGCGCCCATCGGCACCTGGAGCTTCACGGGGTGATGGCCGAGCTTCTCCTTGAGCATGTCGGCGACGCGCTCGTAGTTCGCGCCCGGATTGTCCATCTTGTTGACGAAGGCGATGCGCGGCACGCGGTAGCGCTTCATCTGGCGGTCGACCGTGATCGACTGGCTCTGCACGCCCTTGCCGGAGTCGAGCACGAGGATCGCGCCGTCGAGCACGCGGAGGGCGCGCTCGACTTCGATCGTGAAGTCGACGTGGCCGGGCGTGTCGATGATGTTGATGTTGATGTCTTCGAGCTGCCCCTTGGAGCCCTTCCAGACGCAGTACGTCGCTGCCGACTGGATCGTGATGCCCTTCTCGCGCTCGAGATCCATCGAGTCCATCTTCGCGCCGACGCCGTCCTTGCCGCGCACCTCGTGGATGGCGTGGATGCGGCCGGTGTAGAAGAGGATGCGCTCGGTGAGCGTCGTCTTGCCGGAGTCGATGTGCGCCGAGATACCGATGTTGCGGATGCGTTCGAGGGGGATGCGAGTTGCCACGGGATACGTCCGAGTGCTGGAGGTTGTCTTTGGCGGCGAAGTAGCCAAACGGCCGCGAAAAGGGAAGCCGCGAGGGGCGGAGCCGTAGCACGAGCCCGGGGAAAAGCACCGAAGTCGGGTAAAATACCGAAGTTTCTGGCCTTTCGGGCGGGCGGCGGGGTCCGGGGCGGCGCCCGGGCTCAGCCGGAGAACCAGCCGTCGGCGCCGAGCGGGGCCGAGGCCTGGGCGCGCGTCGCGTACTGCTCGAAGAACACCTTCCGCGCGAGCTCGTCGCGCCGGGGCACGCCGAGCTTTTCGACGACCGCGGCGAGCTCGGCGATGACGGTGGCCTCCGTAATGCCGAGGCGCTCGGCGATGTGGGCGTCGTCCGTGCCGAGCAACGCGTCGCGCAAGAGCTCGCCCTGGAGCGGCGAGAGGCCGTACGCCTCCTGCACCTCGGCGGCGAGCCCGATGGGGCGTCCTTCCTCGACGGTGACGACGACTTTGCCGTCGCCGAGCAAGCTCGCTTGCACGCTGAGCCAGCCGCCGGATTTGCCGCGCACGCGCACGTAGGCGGAAACCTGAGCGCCGCGCTCCGCGCCACGGCGAGCGCCTGCGACGGTCGTGAGCACCGTGTGGGGCACGCCGCTCGGATCTTTCTTGCCGTCGGACAGCTCCTCGAGCCAGACGGACGACGCGGGTGACGCTGCGAGGATCTCCTGCTTTTCGCCGAGCAAGAGCAGGGCGCGACCCGTGCGCGCATCGGTCGCGGCGTTCGAGGCGCGGAGCGTCGCGCGCACGGCTTCGCCGAGCGCCTCGCTGAGCTCGCGCATGAACGATTCCTCTTCGGGCTCGAAGGCGGGGCCGCTGCTACGCCGCAGTAGGAACAAGCCACCCCACGTCTGCTTCATCGAGCGCAGCGCGGAGCGAAGCTCGTGCCGGTAGCCCGCGGGCTCGAGAACCTCGCGGTAGCGCGCGCTCTTGGTGGGCTCGCCGCGCGTGGCGTCCGCGAGGTTCGCGACGGGCGTGAGCTCGCGAGTGAGCAAGTGGTAGTGGAGGTAGTCGCCCGGCGCGACCTCGAGCTCGAACCAGCGCGCGAGCGCCGCGTCGGACAGCCCGTGCTCGTGAACGCCGCCCGTGACGAGCAACGTCGCGGGGTCGAGCGTCAGCGCGCCCCAACCGTCGCACGGCACGATGCTGCGCGCGAGACGCACGGCGTCGCGGAAGAGCTCGCGCACCGGCTTGTTCGCGCGCGGTAGGGCGCGAAACTCTTTGGCGATCTTCGCGAAGCTCCGGGCGGCCACCCCGGGGTTTTGGCCACGCCCAGAACCGGAACGCAAGCATCGTTCACTGAAGCGGCTCAAGTTTTCGGAACACCGAAGGCGCTTCCTGCTAGCTCTGCAAAAACCGTGTTTCCGGATTTTCTCGGCGCCAGATGACGGCGTCCATCGCGTAGTGGTGGATGTTCACCACGGCGAAGAGCGCCGCAAACCAGGGGGTCGAGCCGAGGTCGATGAGCGTCGAGCGCGCCCGATGCGGAACGAGCAGCCGCGCCGCGTCGAGAAGCGACGGAAGCGCATGGAATTGTAACACCCCGAGTAGAACTGCCCCGACGGCGAGCGCCAGGAGCTGGTCTCTGACGGGTCGTCCGAAATGCGGCGCCAGCTCGCCTTCGCGGGCCCGGTTTCGCTCGAGCAGACCGACGAAATAGAGGTACTGGAGCGAGTGCAGCGCGGGGACGAGGTAAACCATCAGGGGGTCGATGCTCGAGAAGATCGACCAGAGCCAGATGCTCACCAAGAAACCGAGCAACGGCGAGAGCGGCGGGAGGCGCCCCTCGCGCCGGGCCTTGGTCGCGAGCATGACCACCAGCCAGAGGGTGCTCGCGGCGAGCACGACGCCGGCGACGAGCTCGAAGCCGAGCGGGTGCGCGAGCGCCGTGTAGACGACTCCCTTCTCCTCGACCTCCACGCTCGGCACCGCGGGGCTCGCCCAGGCGAACGCCCAGCCGGCAAGCGCGTGAGCAAGCAGCGCGCGGCGCTCCCCCGCCTCGTAGCGGACGCCGCGCCGGGCGGAGAGCACCATCAGCACGCCGAAGCCCTGTTTTACGTAGTGCCAGCCCACGAGGGCGAACATGAGCTCGACGAGCCAGCCGAGGGCGCGCGCCGAGCCGCTCGAGATCGCGAGGGCCGCCCAAGCCAGCAGCAACACCGGGGCCAAAAGACCGGCGGCGAGGTAGCGCAGGCGCTGCGCCTTGCCGAAGGCGTCGCCGAACGCGCGTGCCTTCGCGTCCCGATAGAAGAGCAGGTACGTGACGGAGAAGTGCGGGTCGTTGATGACGTGCGCGGCGTGGAAGGCCGTGAAGCCGACCGCGAGCTCGGCCGCGTCGAGGCCGACGACGCGCGGGCCGAGCCAGGCGAGTGGGAAGAGGACGAGCGTGGCGCCCCCGACGAGCAGGAACTCGGCGAGCCCTCCCCTGCGCGGCGTTGCAGCCGGGGCGGTATCTGCACCGGGCAAAAGGGGCCCGGGGTCGGTGCCGGGTACGGCAACGCTCGTCACTCGCCGAGCGTAGCCGTTTGGAGGGCTGCGGCTAGAGCGCCGCGGCGAACTCGCGTCCGAACTCGAGCGGCGAGGGGCGGTCGGCGGGGTCGCGCAGGGTTCCGGCGCGCAGGACGCGGGCGACACCGGCCGGGAACGCGCGCAGGCGCTCGGCGTCCTCGAACGGGTCGCGGCGCATGTGGGCGATGATGCGATCGCGCTGGTTCTCGATCTCGTCGAAGAAGGCGCGACCCGTCGTCACGTTGTAGATGGTGCCGGCGAGGGCGTACACGTCCGAGCGCGGGTCGAGCTCGACCGGGTCGAGCACCTGCTCGGGCGCGATGTAGCCCGCCGTGCCGGCGACGAAGCGCCCGCCCGCGTCCGGCGGCACGCGAATGGCGCGCACCATACCGAAGTCGATCACGACGGCCGCGAGCGGCTGCGCGCGCGCGGGGTCGCGATGCTTCTGCGGCTCGAAGCGCTCGCCCCCCGCGAGCGGCAACCGGAGCCAGATGTTCGCCGGCTTGATGTCGCGGTGCACGAGGCCGGCGCCGTGGAGCGCCGAGAGCCCCGCACACGACTCCACCACCACCTGACGCAGCTCGAAGAGGGTCATGAGTTGCGCGCCCGCGTACTGCTTGAGATCGGCACCGATCAGGTACTCGAGCACCAGGAAGGGCATGTCGTCGGAGACGCCGCGATCGATGATGTTGGCGACGTTCGGGTGGTAGAGGCCGGCGAGCGCGCGCGCCTCCTCCACGAAGGACGCGAGGATGCCCTGGCGTTCGACGTCGGTCGCATTCGCGAGCGCGTCGGCTTTCGGGATCTTGAGCACGAACAGGCGATCGGCGCCGGGCTTGCGCACGAGCCACACCGAGCCGATGCCGCCCTCGCCGAGCGGCTTCACGAGCTCGTAGCCTTGGATGGTCTTCGGCTCCTTCTTCTTGGCCTGCGGGGGCGGCGGCGGCGTACGACGGATCGCGGCGCGCACGGCGTCCTCGAGGAGGGCGGAGGCGACGGGGCCGAGCGAGGCGAACCACACGTCGAGCATGGTCGTGTCACGCGCGCGAATGGCACGCGCGACGAGCGCCGCGATGCGCGGGGCGTTCTCGGCGTCCGCGGGAGCGAGCGACTCGCCGGGCGTGTCGCCGCGACGGGCGTGCAGGGCTTTCACGGGGTCGGCGAGCGCACCCTGGAGCCGCTCGCCCGCGACCACGAGCTCGACGCACATCGACTCGAGCTCCTTCTTCGGGCCGGCTGCCGTCGCGAACGCGGCGAGCGCCCGCGCGAGCTTGGTGAGCGCCTGCGCGAGCTCGGTGCCTTGCGCGTGGAGCGACTCGAGCGCTTCGGTCGCGGCAGGACCCCATTCGCCGTCGGCGCCACCCTGAGCGACGCTGTCGCGCAAGGCTTCTGCACGCTCGCAGCAGCGCTGGAGCGCCCCCTCGGCCATCATCGGCAGCGCGGTCGCGAGCTGGAGCAGCATCGCCGGACGGTCGATGACGAGCGCCCACCACGCGGCGAAGGGGCCGAGCCACTCGACGTCGTCGACTTCGCCGAGCGCCGTCCCGCGCGTCGTGTCGACGAGGCGCCAAAACAGCGAGGAGAGCGCGTTCTTGAGCGCGGGCGGGAGCTCGCGCGAGCCGTCGGCAAGGCCCTCGAGCTTGCGCAGCCACTGGCAGGTGTCGTGGGCCGTCGGACCGCGGCCGGGCCCGAGCTCGGCATCGGCACCGCAGGCGTCGAGCGCGTAGCCACCGAGACGAATCGCGAGCACCTCGAGCGGCACGTCGGCTGCAGGGTCCGCGCCTTCGACCTGGCGTCGCTCCTTCACGAGATCGAGGATCGCCGCGGGCGCGTGGACAATCATCTTCCAGGTCTCGGCGAGATCCGGGTTGTCGGTCGGCTCACCGGCGGGGCGCGTCGCGAGCAGTGGCGCCCAGAGCCTCAGCGCGACGGCGCGCGCCGAGCCCTCGAGCGCGTTGATGGCGGCGGCACGCTGGCGCAGGCGGCCGTCGCCGAGGGCGATGCGCCGCGCTTCCTGAAAGGTCGGGGCGAGCGCCGTCGCGAAGCGCGCGGCGCGGGCGTCCGCCTCTTCGTCGTCGTACTGCGCGGCGATGCGCACGAGGTTCTCCAGGCCGAGCTCGAGGTCGAGCGGATCGCGCTCGGCGTCGTCCACGGCATCCGTCGCCGCCGTCACCTCGATCCAGCGCCGGAGCTCGTCGAGCGAGCTCGGGCGCGCCGCGCGGGCGAGCTCGCGCAGAGCCGTGAGCGGCGCCGCAATCTCCGCCGGCCGGTGGTCGCGGCGAAACAGCACGGCGAGGCCCCGCGCGAGCGCGCGCGCCGCGACGGCTCCGCCGTCTCCGTTGAGGATGCGCTGCGCGAGGCGATCCCAGAGCGGCCGGCGCTCGAAGAAGAGATACGGCGTGGCCGCCGCGACGGCCGCGAGCACCCAATCCTCCTCGTCCTTCGAGTCGAGCATCGACACGAGCTGGCTCGCCAAAAACTTCAGCCGGTCGGCGGGCAGTGACGCGAACGCCGTCACGGCGCGCTGGCGCAGCACGCGCGACTCGCCGAGCACCCAATCGAGCAGCGTGCCCTCGAGCTGCTCGAGCCTACCCGTGAGGCGACCGAGCGCGCGCGCCGCATGCACCCAGACGAGCGGCTCCGGATGGAGCAAGAGCGGCTGAAGCACCTGCAGCGTCATGCCGATGAGCTCGGGATCCGCCATGGGCGAGAGCCCGCCGACCGCCACTTCGAGGCAGCGCGCCGCGATCACGCGCCCGCGCAGCGAGCCGTGCGCCGGCCCCTTCACCATCGCTTCGAAGGTGCTCTTCGAGCCCCAGATCCACCCGCCCAGCACCGGCACCTCGAGCGCGCTCGCGCCGGCCTCCCAGATCAGGACCTCGAGCCTCGCGCTCGCCTGGGCGTTCACGGGGTCGGCGAGCTCGCTGCCGTCACCGAGCAGCGGCGCCGAGCTCAGCGCGTCGAGCAGCGGTCCCTGGACAACGCGGTCACGGGCGACGGCCACGGCGCGCTCGGCGAGCACCGGCTCGCGCGAGGCGGCGACGAGCAGCGGGGCGATCCGAACGTTGCGGCGCGCCGTGCTGGCGGCACAGAACGCGAGGAGCGGGATACCGCGCACGTCGGCGAAGAGCGGCGCGAGCGCCGTGACGCCGGCCGGCGACTGCGTGATCGCGGGGAGCTCCTCGAGCAGCCGCCTGCACGGCGCGACGAGCTCCGCGGGGAGCTCACCGAGCTTCGGCCGCGCGACGACGCGCGGCAGCCAGCGCGCCACGAGCTCTGCCTCGAGCGCGGGGTTCGTCGCGAGCGCCGCGCCGAGCGCGTGCAAGGCCCCATCGAGCTCCGTCGAGAGCATGCTCGATCCGTGAGGCTATCAGGGCCGCGCGCGGGCGTCACGCGGCGCCCAAGCGGCCATGCTTCTTGCCGACTATTCGGACTCGACGGCGCCGATGTCCGGCGCGCCGCCCAGCGGACGCGGGTGGCCGTAGTAATCGACCGCGGGCACCACGTTGGGATCGGTGTCACCGGCGTCGATGGCCGGCGAGCCCGGGGACAGGTTGTAGTCGCCGGATGCGGCGTCGACGAACAGCGGATCTTCGCCGCCGATGTTGCCCGTCCCAGCGTAGGGCAGCTCGGACAACGTGTACGAGATCCCGGTCGGATACCCGTAGACCTGGTCGTAGCACGCCGTGCCACCGGACCCGTTGTACATGTTGCCCCAAAACAGATTGCTGCTGTGGATGCCGCAGCTTCCCGAGCCGTTGCACGCGATGAGCCCGCCCTCGTAGCTGCAGTTGTTGTCGTTCCTGTAGAGCGTGTTGTACGCGAAGACGCTCGTGTTCAGCCCGTTCGGTTGGATGATGCGCACGTAGGAGGTGTTGCCGTTCGAGATGAAGAGGTTGTTGCGGATCACGAAGTGATCCGCGTCCACGTGGATGGCCTCGTTGTTGTTCTGGAACAGGCAGCGCTCGACGACGAGCCCCTGGGCCGGCACCGGGAGAGTCGATTGCGAAAGGAGCCCCAATTTCGAGCTCACGAACTCCGATACGTGAATGTCGGCGGTGGAGTCGGTTAGCTTGAGGCCGGTGCTCTGGTAGTTGTCGGACGAGTTTCCGACCTTACTCGCGACCATCTTGAGCGTGACGTTCGTCAGATCGACGGCCGCGAAAGCCGTGGTCGCCGTGCCGCTCTCGGCGGCAATGGCGACGACGCCCTCGAGTAAGAGGTTGCCGCCGGTTTTTGCGAAAACCGGCGCGTTGTAGCCACCGACGAGCACGCCGTTGCCGAAGATCGAAATGTCGATCATCCCGGGCAACGTCACGTTCGTGGAGTCGAAGGTGCCGGGCGTCTCGATCAGCACGAGGAACGGGCGTGAGTTCGACAGCTTCGCCACGGCGTCCGTGACGCTGATGCACGGCAACGTTTTGGTTCCGCACATCGCGTCGTAGGAGCCCGTCACGGCGAGCGCATAGACGACGCTCGTCTCGTCGGCGCAGCGACCGCTGTTGCAGGCGCCGGAGTCGCACTCCGAGCCCGTCTTGCAGCCACGACAGACGCCGTCCTCGCAGACCGGCCGGCTCGCAGAGCAATCGTCGCTCGTGCGGCAGGCGACGCAGCGACCCGCGTCGTTGCAGTACGGGTTATTGGTGAAGTCGCTGCACTCGTCGGGCATGGTGCTCATCTCGCAGGCGCGGCAGGTGCCGTCGTCGCAGATCGGCGCGGAGGCCACGCACTCGGAGCTTTCGGTGCAGCCGCTCGGCGGCTCGCCGCCGCCACCACCCGTGCCCGCATCGCCACTCGTGCCCGATCCGCCCTTGCCGGTCGTGCCGCCCTTACCGGTCGTGCCACCCTTGCCGGTGCCGCCGGTAGCCCCGGTGCCGACGCCGGCCTCGCCCGAGTCGCCGCTCGACCCGCCGCTTCCGCCGTTCGCGGTGCCGCCGCGACCCCCCGCGGTACCGCCGGCCTTGCCCGCGCTACCGCTCGTGCTGCCGCCGAGGTTTTGGCTTCCCGCCGCCTCGTCGACGATCACGACCTCCCCCTTGTTGAGGCTGCCGCACGCGAGCGGCAATACGGTGGGGACGAGACCGAGCGCGACGGCCCATAGTGTGCGGCTCATTAGAAGCTCCCCTTGAGGCCGGCGGACCCGACACCGACGAACGGCGACACGCTGAGTCCCTGCTGCTGCTTCTTCTTGCCGCTCAGGATGAACATCGTGGCGCCTGCGGCAACGCCGACCCCACCGGCGATGAAACCGACGAGCGAGATCGTCTTCGCGGAATCGGCTTCCTTACCGAGGTCCTCGCGCTTCTTCGCGTCGTCGCTCGTGAGCTGGCAGGGGAAGCTCGGGCACATGTCGTTGGCGTCGGAGTATTTGCCGTTCGCGGTGAGCGCGAACACCGTGCCGACGCCGAGCCCGACGGCACCGACACCGAGCACCACGTACGATGCGACGCGCAGACCGTTTCCGCCTCCGGACGGCTCGGGAGGAGGAGGCTGCGCCTCGGCCGGCAGAGTGGTGGGAGCCACGACCGCAGGCGGCGGCGCAGCGTCCGCTGCACGCGCGAGCGTGAACGCATGCGACTGCTCTTGCTTCGCGACCGCGTCCACTTCCCACACCGCCTTGTCGTAACCTTGTAGCTCCACTGTCAGGCGGTGGTGCCCCGGGTGCAGACCGAGCTTCGTCGTGGCGCCGGCAAACACGTAGCGGTTCACGACGGGGCTGCCCGACTGAGGCACACGCTCGTCGGTCAGCGTCACGCCCTGGGGGTCGAACGACAGGGTGAGGTACGCGACGCCGGCCTGAAGCGTCTTCAAGTCGCGCTCGACCTGCTGGCGCTCGTCCTTGTCGATCTCCTTGCCGCCTTGCGAGAGGTATTTGCTGAACGCGTCGATGGCTTCGCCGTCGCGCTCGAGCTTCATGGCGGAGATGCCGAGGTTGCCGAGGATCTTCCACGACGGCGACGCGGCGTACGCGGCGCTGAACTCGCGGTACGCGTCGTCGTAGCGCGCACCGTCGGGATCCTCGAGGAAGCTCACGCCGGCGCTGAAGTGCGCGCGGGCTTCCTCCGTGATGGTCACCTCTGCCGCGAGGGCGGCGGGTGCGATCGTAGCCAAGCAGAAGCAGAGCCCCAACGCGAAAGGACGAGTCACCCCTGCCATTCTACTCGAACTCCGCGCGCGGGGAACGCCGGTCGGAGAGGCGTTTTAACGGGCCTCGCGCCCATGCTACGGTGTAGGTGCATGGGCCTTCAGCCGGGCGAGCTCATCGATGAGAAGTACCGCATCGTCCGGCTGATCGGCGAAGGCGGGATGGGCGCCGTCTACGAGGGCGAAAACACGCGCATCCATCGGCGCGTCGCGATCAAGGTCTTGCACGCCGGCGTGTCGGAGATGCCCGATGTCGTCGCTCGCTTCGAGCGCGAGGCGCAGGCGGCGGGTCGCATCGGCTCGGAGCACATCGTCGAGGTGCTCGACCTAGGAACGCTGCGCGGCGGCGATCGCTACATGGTGATGGAGTTCATGGACGGGGACAGCCTCGCCCAGCGCATCCGCCAGCGCGGAAGCATGTCGGCGAAGGATCTTTATCCGGTCGCGCGCCAGCTGCTCGACGCGCTCTCTGCCGCGCACAACGCGGGGATCGTGCACCGCGATCTGAAGCCGGACAACGTGTTCCTGCTCAGAAGCCGGCGCGGCCAGCCCGACTTCCTCAAGCTGCTCGACTTCGGCATCTCAAAGTTTTCGAGCGGACCGGGCGGCCTCAGCATGACGCGCACGGGCGCCGTGATGGGCACGCCCTATTACATGGCGCCCGAGCAGGCGAAGGGCGCCAAGGACATCGACCACCGTGTCGACCTCTACGCCGCGGGCGTGATCCTCTACGAGGCGCTCGCGGGGCGTGTGCCGTTCCTCGCCGACACGTTCAACGAGCTGCTCTTCAAGATCGTGCTCGAAAAGCCCGAGCCGCTCGCCAAGGTCGCGCCGCACGTGGATCCCGTCCTCGCCGGCATCGTCGAAACCGCGATGGCGCGTGAGCCGGGCGAGCGCTTTCAGACGGCCGAAGCCTTGCGCGACGCGCTCGATCATTGGGCCTCGCAGCACGGGCACCATGCGCCGGCCGTGACCGCCCCCGCCACGACCGGCGTCGCACCGGTGCCGGCCGTGGCCCAGCCGATGGCAGCGACGGGAGCCAACATGCTCGGCTCGACGCCGGGCAATTGGGCCGGCGCTTCCGCCGTCGACGGAGTGGTCCCGCCGCCGCCGAAAAGCAACGTCGGGCTGATCGCAGCCGTGGCCGCAGCCGTCGTCCTGCTCGGCGGGGGCGGCGCACTGCTCCTCACGCGGGGCTCGCATGCTCCCGCGGCAGCGCCCACATCGAGCGAGGCTGCGGCCCCAGCGACAGCGACGACACCGCCGGCGCCACCCGCGCCGGCGCCTGCCCCGAGCCCCGAGCCACCGCGCGCCGCGCCGAGTGTCGCGATCGCTCCCGCGAGCCCGGAGCCGAGCGCGAGTGCTAAAACCGTCGCCGCTGCGCCGCCCATCAAGGCCGCGCCGCGCCCCGCGTCACCGCCCCGCCCAGCGGCTGCCACGCCGCCGAAGCCGGCATCGAAGCCCGCGCCGAAGCCGGAGCCCGTGAGCCAACCGTCGGGCGGCCGCAAGATCCGCCAGAGCCTTTGAGGCGGGAAGTGCGCTCGAACGGACGTGCTAGCGTCCGCGCGTGACGACGCTTCCTACCCTCGAATTCGTTCTCAAGAACTACAAGAACTTCAACGCGCGCGCGACGCGCGATGCGCTGCTCGCCTATCAGCGCCACATGGACGCGGGAGGGAAGATGTTCTGGGCCGTGGCGGGGGCCATGTCCTCGGCGCAGCTCGGCATCACACTCGCGCCGGCCATCCGCGCGGGGCTCATTCACGGGCTGTCCGTCACGGGCGCGAACCTCGAAGAGTCCCTGTTTCGGCTGGTGGCAAACCACCACTACAAGGATTTCCCGGACTACCGCTACCTCACCAAGGGCGACGACACGCGCATCCTCAATGACCGCATGCGACGCGTCACGGACACGAGCATTCCCGAGGATGAGGCCTTTCGCGCCGTCGAAAAGTTCATCGTCCCGATGTGGAAGAGCGCGACCGAGAAGGGCGACCGGCGTTTCTGGCACGAGTACTTCTACGAGCTGATTCAGACGATTCCGTCGAGCCTCTACCAGGGCAGCCCGGACGACTGCTGGCTGCTCGCAGCCGCCAAGGCGCGCCTGCCGGTCGTCGTCCCCGGACACGAGGATTCGACCTTCGGCAACATCTTCGCCTCGCACGTGAAGCTCGGCGACGCGAGCGCGAGCATCGTGAAGTCGGGCATCGAGTACATGGCCACCTTCTACGACCAGTACCGCGAGCTCTCGACCGGCGCGGGCGTCGGGTTCTTCCAGATCGGCGGCGGCATCGCGGGCGATTTCCCGATCTGCGTCGTGCCCTCCATCAAGTACGACCTCGAGGAGCAGGCGAAGCCCTGGGCCTATTTCTGCCAGATCTCGGACTCGACGACGTCCTACGGCTCGTACTCGGGCGCGACCCCGAACGAGAAGATCACCTGGGACAAGCTCACCGAGGACACGCCGATGTTCGTGATCGAGTCGGACGCGACGATCGTCGCGCCGCTCATCCTGAGCGCGCTCCTCGAGTGCAAGCAGAACCCCGCCGAGGCCAAGAAGCTCATCGGCGCCTTCGACAGCGCCAAGTAGACGCGCGAACGGGCATCGGGCGCCCCCCGGGGTGGGCGTGAATCGAGCATGTCCGAAAACCGCCAGCCCGGGTGCGGGCACGGTGCTATTTCGGGTTCGTCGTGCTCGACCCCGATGTTTGCTACCGGGCTTTGAAGGCGCGTGATGCGCGCTTCGACGGGCGGCTGTTCGTGGCCGTCACGACGACGCGCATCTACTGCCGCCCGGTGTGCCCGGCGAGCCTCGCGAAGCGCGAGAACTGCCGCTTCTTTCCGAGCGCCGCGGCCGCCCAGGAGGCTGGCTTTCGACCCTGTCTGCGCTGCCGCCCGGAGACGGCGCCGGCACACGGCGCCTGGAACGGCACGTCGAACACGGTCGCGCGCGGCCTTTCGCTGATTGCGGAGGGCTCGCTCGACGGCGACGAGGCCAGCGTGGAGTCGCTCGCGGAGCGGCTCGGCGTCGGCGAGCGGCAGCTCCGGCGCTTGTTCCAGCAGCACCTCGGCGCCTCGCCGATTGCGGTGGCGCAGACGCGCCGGGTGCTCTTCGCCAAGCAGCTCATTCACGAGACGCCGCTCCCCATGGCGGAGGTGGCGCTCGCGGCCGGCTTCGGCAGCGTGCGGCGCTTCAACGAGACGTTTCAACGCCTGTACGCGCGACCGCCCTCGGCGCTCCGGCGCGCACGGAGTGGAGCGCAGCGCTCCGTCGCGGGCGCCGTCACCGTGCGGCTCCGCTATCGGCCACCGTACGATTTCGAAGCCATGCTCGCGTTTCTCGCCGCGCGCGCCGTCGAGGGCGTCGAGCGGGTCGAGAGTCAGCGCTACCACCGCACACTGCTTCACGACGGTGTGCTCGGCAGCGTCGAAATCGCGCATCTGCCACGGGAGTCGAGCCTTGCCGCGACGATCCGCTTCCCGAGCGTGCGGGTGCTGCCGGGCGTGATTGCGCGGATCCGCCGCGCCTTCGATGTCGACGTCGACGTGGAAGCCGTCACGCGGCACCTCGGGGGGGACCCGTTCCTGAAACCACTCGTCGCCGCGCGGCCGGGGCTGCGTGCAGCCGGAGCGTGGGACGGCTTCGAGCTCGGCGTGCGGGCGATCCTCGGCCAGCAGGTGTCGCTCGCCGCTGCGCGCACGTTGTGCGGCAAGCTCGTGCGGCTCTGCGGCTCGCCGCTGCCCGCCGGGAGCGGCG
>DATMCL010000113.1:0-27173 GCA_035558375.1 Polyangiaceae bacterium | reverse complement strand
CGTGCCGCGAGCGCCGCACGATGAGCTCGATGAGCGTCGTGAATGCGCCGTCCTTCGCGGAGTAGAGCTCCGCGCTCCCCGCCGCGTCGAGCGTCGACGCACCGAGCGGGTTCTCTCCGCCCGCAACCAGGAGATCCTCGCCGAGCTCCGTCACCGTCGCGAACGCGCGCGGCACCTGGAGCGCCCCATCGCGCGGAACCAGGCTCGCGCTACCGCGATCGGCGTCGAACACGAGCGTGCTCCCGGCGCCGGCGCCCTGCTCGTTCGTTCTGTCGCCCACGTCTTCGCCGGCCGCGAGCGCGAGACCCGAGCGCGGCGAGTAACCGAGCGCCTGGCCCCCGTTGGCGCCGGGGTACGGGCCGTCCGCGAGCGAGCAAGCGCGCCCGCTCGGCCAAAGGAGGACGTCGAGACCGCTCGGTCGCCGGCGCTCGGAGTGCCCCGTGAACTGGGGTGAAAGCGCGCCGCCGCTCGCCGCCTCGGCCGCGACAGCATCGACTCCGATCGTGCGCGCATCGAACCCGAGCTCCCACCCCGAGGCATCGAGCGGCACGTTGGTCGCGAGGTCCGAGCCCCGCGCGGGAAAGGGTCCGAGCGCCGTGAGCGACAGCGAGTAGTCAGCGCTCCCACCCGCGTCCGAAACCGCACAAGGTCCACCGAGCTCGTGCGTCGCGATCCCGAGCGTCGTCACGCGGGCGTCGGGCGTGCCGCACGCGAGGCACGCAAAAAGCGGCAAGAACGCCCGGAACGCGCTACGCTGAAGGGGCGCGATGTTCCCGCAAATCTTCGGGAAGTACGTGCTCGAGCGCGAGATCGCGGCTGGGGGCATGGCGCGGGTGTTCCTCGCCACGTTACGCGGCGCCGTCGGCTTCGAGAAGCGCCTCGTCGTGAAGCAGATCCGCCCGGAGCTGGCGGTCGACGAAGCCTTCGTGAAGCGGTTCATCGGCGAGGCAAAGACGGCCGTCGAGCTCAGCCACCCGAACATCGTGCCCGTCTACGAGCTGGGCGTCGAGCAGGGCGTCTACTACATCGCGATGGAGCACTGCGCGGGGGTGACGCTCGCGGACATCCTCGTCCACACGGGCCCGCTCGATCCGGAGGAGGGCGCGTACCTTGGCGCCGAAATTTGCCGCGCGCTCGAGTATGCGCACCGGCGCGCGGGCATCGTGCATCGCGACGTGACGCCGCGAAACGTCTTGCTCGACGACGAAGGCGGCGTGCGGCTCATCGACTTCGGAATCGCGGCGCCCGCCGAGTCGGGCGGCAGCGGGCGTCGAGAGGTCTTCGGATCGCCCGGCCACATGCCGCCCGAGCAGCTGCGTGGCGAGCCCCTCGGTCCGGAGACCGACGTCTTCGCGGTCGGCGCGCTCTTGTTCGAGGCGTGGACCGGCAAGCCGCCGTTTCGGCGCGCGACGAGCGAGGCCAGCGCCCAAGCGCTGCGCGAGTCGCCGCCTCCACTCGATCGCACGCACGGAGCGCTCCTGCCGGTCGCCGCGCTCGTGCAGTCGAGCGTCGCCTTTTCCGCGAAGGACCGCCCCGCCGACGCGGAGCAACTCGGGCGCGGGCTCCGCGACTTCTTGCGCTCCGCGGACAGCATGGAGGTGAGTCGTCGTCTCGCCGCGCGCGTGCGCACGGCGCACGAGCGGATGGTGCCGCGTTCGGCGCCTGGTGCGACCGGCTCGGACGGCGCGAGCACCGCGCCGGATTCCACGCCGCCGCTCGTCACTCCGACGGGTCTCACGCCGTCGACCGCGACGTTCGCCGCGCGCGACGAAATGGTGGAGTGGACGCGCCGGTTCAGCAGCGCTCCGCCGCCCCTCGATGCGCCTGCCGCCGGACCCTCGACGCGCCGGCTTTCGACGCGTCCGAGCGCAGCGCCGAGCCCCCCGCAACGAACCAAGGCCTATTGGCTTGGCCTCGTCGTCTCGGCCCTCTTCGCGGGCGTCCTCGCGGTCCTCGGGGCGCGGCTCATGTTCGGCACTGCGGCAAACCCGCCGCGCACGCCGAGCGCCCCGACACCATCGAGCGCGCTCCCGCTGGCGCCCACGACCGTTCACGCCGAGATCCCGGTCGAAGCCGCCGTGGCCCCCACGCCGTCCGGCGCCGTCGAGGCGGCCCGGCACGGCGCCTCGCGCGACGTTCCGGCTCCGCCGAGCGCTCCCACGCCGTCACACTCCACGGCGCGAGCCGCTCTCGCGCCGACTGCTCCCGCGCCGAGCGCCGCGCGCGAGCCCGTGCCGATTGCGCCCGCCGTCGCTCCCGACGTCGACGCCACGCTGCGCGTCACGTCCGACCCACCGAGCGTCGTCACGGTCGAGGGCGCCGGTGTCGCGCAGACGAGCTCGACCCCCGTGCGCGGCCTCAACCTGCCCCCGGGAAACTACCGGGTGACGTTCCGCAGCGAGACGTACGGAGCGCCCGTCGCCACGCAGGTCGCGCTCGCGCCCGGCGTGCACCGCAGCGTGCACGCGGATTTCCGTGCCGCCGTGCCCGCGATCACGGTTCGCTGAGCGTCGCGCCCGCGAGCTGCGAGGTCTGGCGGAGCGCTTCGTAGAGCGCGATCGCGACGGCGTTCGCGAGGTTGTGCGAGCGCACCGGGCCGAGCGTCGGAATGCCGACCGCCGAATCGGCGTGCGCCTCGACGAGCTCGGGCGAAAGTCCCACGCTCTCTTTGCCGAAGACGAGCACGTCGCCGGGCTCGAAGCTCACGTCGAGGTAGCTCCGCGGCGCGTGCGCGGTGAAAAGCCACTTTCGCGGCGGCGCACCCTGCGAGCGGGCGATCGCATCGAGCGCGGCATCGAACGTCGCATGCTGTCGCACGTCGACCAGGTGCCAGTAGTCGAGCCCCGCGCGCCGCACGGCGTGCTCGTCGATGCGAAAGCCGAGCTTGCCCACGAGATGCAGCGGCGAGCAGGTGGCGGCGCACAGGCGCGCCACGTTGCCCGTGTTCGGGGGAATTTCCGGCTCGACCAGCACGACGTGGAACGGTCGAGCCTTCGGGACCGCGCGCAGTCGCTCTACACGCACTTGATCGAATAGGTGTGAGTGTGACCCATCATCGTGCTCGAACGCTTGCTCAAGATCATTCCGGAGCGAAGCTTTTCGAAGTCGGCGTCCGTGAACGTCAGCGTGTGGATGTGGTTCTGTTCGAGCGGCAGCGCGTACTCGGTCGGTGAGCCCGCGTTCAGCTGGTCGGCGGTGATGGGCGTCGTGAGCGGGAGGTGATCGTGGCTCTCCATGCTCGTCTGGACGAGGTTTGCATCGGTCGTGCATTGGGCCGTGCCCGTGCCGCCCGCCCCGGCGCTGCCCGCCGCGCCGGCAGGAACCCCGGCCGCAGCGCCACCGGCACCGCTCGTCGCCGGGCTACCTGCCCCGGCGCCCGCGCCACCGCTCGCCGGGTTGGTCGCCCCGCCCGCCCCGGCGCCGCCGCTTGCCTGAGCGTCGTCGCCTTCGTCGGCGCAGCCGGAAAGCCATGCCTCGGTCGCAACCACGGTGATCCCGAGCTTGATGAAGGCGATCCGGTCCATGGCCTCTGGGGCTCGGCACAAGAGTACCACTCGTCAGTCGGCCCAGCGACCCGCGGCAAGGGTGAGTCTCTCCGCTTGCTTGACGGCGCTCCCGGCCGGCAAGTAGCCTCGCCGGTCGGTGCCGGTGCCGCGCACGATGAGAGTCCGTCTAGCCGCTGCCCTTGCCCTCGGGCTTTCCGTGCTCGGCGGGTCCCGCGTGGCTCACGCCGATCCGCTGGATCCGTCGCTGGAGCGGTTCGTCACGAACCCGGGCTGCAAGACGGCGAGCGGCGTCTACACGCCCGAGGGGTTCTCGAGCGGTCGCAGCAACCCGTGCGAGGCCGACCAGGCAAGCTTCGCGAAGCTCGTGAACCAGTTCGGCTTCGCGCTCGCGCCAACGGCGATGCACTCGGCGCGCACGACCGGCTTCGGCGGCTTCAATCTGTCGATCGAAGCGAACTACACGACCATCAGCGGCGGCAAAGAGTACTGGAAGGCGGGCACCCAAGGTCCCGTCAACCCGAACACGGGCGCTTTCTCCGACCGCAACGGCTCGCCGCCGTCGCTGCTCCAAAACTACTCGCTGAAGTTTCGTAAGGGCTTCGGCTTCGGTCTCGAGATCACGGGCGTGGTCGGCTTCGTGCCGCAGACCAGCATCATCAACGGCGGCGCCGACGTGCGGCTCTCGCTGCTCGAGGGGTTTCGTACGGGAATTCCCGGCGTGCTGCCGGACATCGCCGTCGGCTCCGGCGTCCGAACCATCACGGGCACGCAGCAATTCCAGCTCACCGTGATGGGCCTCGACGGGGTGATCTCCAAGCCCTTCGCGATCGCCGACTCGTCGGTGCTCACGCCGTGGGTCGGCTACCAGTACCTCTTCATCTGGGGTGACTCCGGACTCATCGATCTCACGCCGGGCACGGACGCGATTCAGTCGTGCAACTACTCGGGTCCCGCGGTCCCCGGCAATCCGGATCCCACGAAGACCACGCAGCCCGACGGCAGCGGCACGCACGTCTACGACGGCAGCCCCGTGTGCCGCGGCGGCCAGCCCTACGACTTCAACAACAACACCGTCTTCGACCCCGTGCGCCTCCGGCGTCACCGCCTGCTCGCCGGCGTGAACTACCGCTACGAGATGGTGATGGTCGGCGGCCAGCTCATCATGGACCTCGTGCCCCCCGCGAGCGCGCAGCCCGAGCAAAAGAACAAGGATTTCCTCGGCGGCGAGGACCGCCAGTACAGCTTCGTGTTCGAGCTCGGCGCGATGTTCTGAGACGTCGCGGGACCCGGCTCGAGAGCATCGCTCCGTGCGCGCCCGAGGGCTTCGGCTAGCGCAGCGCGAGCACGAGCAGCACGCCCGCGCTCACGAGCACGGCGAGCGAGACGAGCGCGGTCTCGCGATTGGCGCGCTTGGTAGCGCGCTTGGCCTGCTCGGGATCGAGCGCGTGGACGCCGGTGAGGTAGGCGTTCGTCGCCTGGAGCGGCACGGATACGGCGAGGCCGGCGGCCCGTCGCGTGGCCGAGAGCCCTTCCGTCGCGAGCACGACGAGCAGGCCTAGCGGCAGCGTCACGAGGTCCCAGCCGCAGGCGTAGAGGCCGAACCGGAGCCCGCGGCCGCGCTTTCGCGAGCCGGCGAGCCGCGCCGCGCGATCGACGAGCAGCCCGTGCAGCGAGTGCAGCGCGATCATGAGTGTTGCGAGGCCCGGAATGCCGAACAGGGTTGCGCGCGCGGCGAGGCTCCGCAGATAAGCGTCGTGAAGGATCGTGCTCGCGAAATCCGGCGCGAGCAGGAACGCCGCACCGAAGCACACCGACAAGCCGAGCGCCGCCGAGAGCTCCGCGAGGCATGCGAAGGTGAGCGCGGGCCTGACGGCGCCCTCCGACAGCCCGGCGAACATCTCGCGGTGCGAGAGCGTAGCGATGCGTGCGGTCGCCCACAGCCGCGTGAGCCACCCGAGGCCGGGGCGCTCCCACGGGACGATGGCGACGACGCCTGATGCATTCGTCGGCTCCTCCACCGCCATGCAGCCCTGGCAATCGGGCTTGCCGCAGGACGCGCAGACGACGGCCGCCGGAACGTCCGCCCAATCGAGCGTTCCGTCATCGGGCTCGCCCGCGACGCTCAGGCCGTGGGGCAAAAGCTCGTCCGGGACCGGCGTGCGCCGCGCCCGCTGCATCTACGAGCGGTACCACGTGGCGGCCCTTCAGGCGAGCCGACGTCCATTTCGGCAGTGCTAAATTAGTGAAGGATTCGATGCTCGTCGGAACCCGCGGGCGGGCTCGGGGCTGCGCGGAGGGGCGGCAGCGAGCCGCCGAGCAGCAACGCGGTGACGGTCGCGGCGGCGCTCACGAGCGCGGACGCGTAGAGACCGAAAGCCCAATGGATCTCGACAGGCACGTAGCGCCCTTGGGGCGGCATCGCGACCATCAACGCGACCTCGCCGAGCGTCATCGCCGAGAACGCCACTGCGATCGGGCGAATGCCGCGCAGCTTGTAAATGGTTCGTCGCGTCCAAACGAGCGGGATCAGCACGAGCCACCCCGTCGCCCCGCCCCACAGCCATCCGGCGCGGCCGCGCGCGAGCTCGAAGCCGCTGCGCACGGCGATCTCGGGCAACTCGATGCGCACCCAGGGGGCGAAAAACAGGCCGAAACCCAGTGCGGACAGCACGAGCAAGAGGCCGCGCCCGCGCGCCCAGTAGCTCCACGGGAGCGGCTCGTCCTCGGGCAGGAGCGGCGCGAGGGGCGGCTCTTCGGCGAGCGCGTCGGCCGACGGCGGCAAGCTCGCGAAGGGCACGAGCGGAACGCCGCACACGGCGCAGCTCGCTCCTTCGCCGCGCCGGTACATCGTGCGGCAGAACGGGCAGGCGAGGAGCGTCGCCATCCGGCCATGATACCGTCGACGTAGCGGATGGACGAGAACGACCTGCTCGAGCGCGTCGCAGCGCTGGCTGCGCTCGAGCCGACGTCCGCCGCTCTCGAGCAGGCCCTCACGCACCCGAGCCTCGCCAACGAGCGCCCCGGCCTCTCGCACAACCAGCGGCTCGAGTTTTTGGGGGATGCCGTGCTCGGCCTGTGCGCGAGTGAAGAGCTTTACCGCGCGTTTCCCGACGCGGACGAAGGCGCCCTCACGCGGCTCCGCGCGCAGCTCGTCAACGCCGAGGCGCTCGCAGCCTGGGGCCGCGCCGTGGGGCTTCCGGGCGTCCTTCGTGTCGGACGGGGTGCCGCGGGCGCGGGCCTCCGCGAGAGCACGAACGTGCTCGCCGACGCGGTGGAAGCGCTCATCGCGGCGTCGTACGTCGAGTCGGGGCTCGACGCTGCGCGGCGCCTCAGCTCCGAGATCGTGCGCCACGGCATGGCCGCCGTGGGTCCCAACGCGGCCCGCGACGCAAAGAGCGAGCTCCAGGAGCGGCTGCAAGCGCTTGGCCAGGCCGCGCCGAGCTACGAGCTCGTGGAGGCGACAGGGCCCGCCCACGAGCGGCGCTTCCGCGTGCGCGTCACCGGGGCCGGCGTCCCGCTCGGCGAAGGGGACGGACGCTCCAAGCGCGCGGCGGAGCAGGCTGCCGCAGCCGCTGCCCTGGAAACACTGGCTCGGGACGCCGGCGCCGGGCCGGCCGAGTCCGAGCTCGGCCGAGGGGCGCCGTGACGCGGCGCCTGCTCTCGCGTCGTGAGCTCGGCTGGCTTGCCTGCGGGGCGGTGCTCTTCGGTGCGAGCCCCGCGTGGGCGGGCACGTACCTGAATCGCGCCGTCGTGCTGCTCACTGGCGCGCTGCGCGAGGGGTCGTACCTGCGCGCTCGCGTCGCCGATCGCGAGCTCGCGGCGATGATCCACCGGCTGGCGCAGGCGCGCCTGGCAGCCGCCGGCGCGATGACGGTGCCGAAGGAGGTCGCACAGGCCCACCCCCACTTGCTCCTCGTGCTCGAGAGCTACGAGCAAGCGACGGACGCAGCGACGCGCGGCGAGGTCGACCGCTTCATGACGTACTACCAGCGCGCGCAGGACGAGGACCGCACGTTCCGCGCGGTGCTGAAGTCGCTCGGCTGGGTTTTGCCGGATTCGCCGTAATCAGCGCGGGTACGCGTTATTGCGGCCGGGCCGTGCTCAGGGCTTGTCGTCGGCTTCGGGGCCCGGGCTCGGGGGGTGCGGGAGCTTCGGTCCGCCCTCGCGGCGCGGCCGGCGAGCGCCGCCGTCGCGACCTTCACGCTTCGCGGGAGCGAACGCGCCCGAGTCGATGTTCGCGAGCAGCTCGGGGTGCAGGTCGGTGACGTTCTTCTGCTTCAGGTCCGCCATCGCCTCTTGGCGCGCCTTGTCGATGCGGCGTCGCTCGAGGATCTGGCGAATCGAGGGCGTCTCGTCTTCGAGCGTGCGCTTGGTCGCTTCCACGCTGCCGCGCCGCCAGATGACGGACCACTTGTCGCCTTCGTGCAGCGGCTGGGGAACGAGCGTGCCGTCGGGAACCTTGTCTGCCGCCGCGAACACCGCGGCGTCGACCTGAATGCGCGGCACGTCCGTGCTGCCGTCGGCGCGCACGAAGCCGAGCTCGCCGCCGCGCTGCGCCGTGGCCTTGTCCAGCGACTTTTCGCGGGCCAAATCGCTCCAGCGCTTGGGACCGTCCGTGCCCTTCGACTGCGCGATGATGTCCTTTGCCGTGGCCTCGTCCGCGACCTGAATGCGCCAGAGTCGCAAGCGCTTCGGCGTCTCGAACCGCGCACGGTTCTCTTCGAAGTACTTCTTGAGCTCCTCGGTCGTGACCGGTTCCTTCGCGAGCGCGTCGGCGCGGATCTGGCGATCCATCGCGTCGCGCAGGGCCTCGCGGAGCTTGTCGCGGTTCGAGGGCGACTCGTCCATCTTACGCTTGAGCGCTTCTTCCCCGTAGAGCATCTCGGGCACGAGCACCTGCTCCACGAAGTTCTTCTTCTGCTCGGCGGCGGTCTTGCCGTACTTGGTGAGCTGGTAGGCGGGCAACGCGGCGAGGCGCCGGGTGACGGCGTCCTGCGTCATGGTCGCGCTACCGACGGTGATGAGCACCGGCGACTGATCCGCGGCGAGCGCGCTCGTGGCGAGGGACCCCGTGAGCGCGAGGACGAAGGAGAAGGTTCTCTTCGACATGCCGGGCCGATCTACCACGGATCCGGCCGGCGCGACCCGGCTCGCCGGCCCGCCGCTAACCCACTTCGGAGAAGCCGCGCGGCTGCCGAATCGCGGTCGCGTGGGACGGCGCGGACTCGGACTCTTCGGGCTCGATCAGGCGCTCTTCGACGGCGTCGATGCCGAGCTCGTCGAGGCGCTTGCGCGCGATGGTGACGGCGCGTCGATTCACGTCGATGCCGATCGCGGTGCGGCCGAGGCGCAGCGCGGCGACGGCGGTCGTGCCGCTCCCGAGGTACGGGTCGACCACGAGATCGCCCGGCTCCGTGCAGCTCTCGAGCAAGCGTTCGAGCAGCGCGAGCGGTTTCTGCGTGGGGTAGCCCGTGCGCTCCTTCGCGACGGGGGCAACGATGCCGATCTCCCAAACGTCGCCGAGCGGCGTTCCGGGCGAAGCGTCTTCCGTCGTGCTCGAGCGCACGCGACGGCCGCTCGGGTCGACGACGGCGCGCTGTCGCTTGTCGCCCCACGTCGCTCGCGTCGACGCCGCGAGCGGCTCGTACAGCTGGCGGAAGCGCGGCTCGGCTTTCGGATCGCGGACGTAACGCAGGAGCACGTCGTGAACACGCTGGAAATTCCGCGTCTTCGACGGCCAGCGCCGATAGCGCCACACGATCTCGCTCGCGAAGCAGTCGGCGCCGAACACTTCGTCACACAGGACCTTGAGGTAATGGCTCGTGCGCGGATCGACGTGCAGGACGAGACAGCCCTCGGGCAGCAAGAGCTCGCGCGCGAGCGTCACGCGCTCCACGAGCGACTCGAGGTACGCTTCGAGGCTCTCCCAGCGATCGTCGAACGCCGCCGTTCGGGTCCGCTCGTCGGTGCGACCGTCCTTGCGCTCGACGAGCGTGTGCTCGCGCCCCGTGAAGAACGGCGGATCGAGGTAGACGAGCGCGGCTTTGACGCCGGATGCCGCGAGTGTCCGCAGCGCCTGCACGTTGTCGCCGTGGATGAGCCGCGCGCGGGGGTCCGAGCCGCGGCGCGGGAGGAGCTCGCCGACCGGCCGCGTTCGCGGCTCCGGACGGCCCGGCCACACGAGGCGCACGGCGAGGCGGGACGGCAGCATGCTGGGTAAACGCGATCGTACCGAGGGGAGATCGTGCACGGCCAAGAACTCTGCTACGAGCGGGGGCGATGCCCGCGCAGAAGCGACTCTTTTCCGGCATGCAACCGACCGGCGGCCTGCACGTCGGCAACTGGCTCGGAGCGCTGCGGAACTGGGCCAAAATGCTCGACAGCGGGGCCTACGAGTGCCTGTTCTGCGTCGTCGACGCGCACGCGATCACCGTCGAATACGACATCAAGCAGCTCGGGCCGCGGAGCTTCGATGTTGCGCTCACGTACATGGCCTGCGGTCTCGATCCGGAGCGCTCGACCATCTTCCTTCAGAGCGACGTCCCGCAGCACGCGGAGCTTGCCTGGTACCTCGGCAGCGTCACGCCGATGGGCGAGCTCTCGCGCATGACGCAGTTCAAGGAGAAGAGCGAGGAGCACAAGCACAACCTCAACGCGGGGCTCTTCACCTACCCGATCCTGATGGCCGCAGACGTCTTGCTCTACAAGGCGGAGGTGATCCCCGTCGGCGACGACCAGGTGCAGCACCTCGAGCTCGCGCGCGAGATCTGCCGGCGCTTCAACGCGCGCTACGGCGAGACGTTCCCCGAGCCACAGCCGAAGCTCTCGACCACGCCGCGCATCATGGGCCTCGACGGCAAAGCGAAGATGAGCAAAACCCGCGGCAACGCGATTGATCTCTTCGACGAGCCGCGCGCCATCGAAAAGAAGCTGAAAGGCGCGTTCACGGACCCGCAGAAGCTCCGTCTCGGCGACCCTGGGCGTCCGGAGATCTGCAACGTCTTCACCATGCACACGGCGCTCCAGACCCCGGAGGCTATCGCCGAGATCGATAGCGGCTGTCGCTCCGGAGCGCTCTCGTGCGGCGACTGCAAGCTGCGCCTGCGCGACGTGATGCTCGCCGAGCTCGCCCCCGTTCGCGAGCGCGGCCTCGCGCTCAAAGCCGAGCCGAAGCGTGTCCTCACCGTGCTTCAGAACGGGGCTGAGCATGCGCGCTCGCTCGCCAACAAGACGCTCGTCGAGGTCCGGCACGCGATGGGTCTCACCTCGGGCGAGATCCGCGTGTGACGGGCTTCCTCCGGCTCCGAGCGCTCGTCGTCGTCCTCGCGACGCTCGGACCCGCCTGCCAAACGGACGGCGTCGACGCAGGTCCGGACGCCGTCGTCGAGGAGCTCGTGCAGCGCCTCGGCCGCGTGCACGGCGATCCGAAGGCGGCACGCGCCGCGTACGACCTGCTCTGGAACGACGCCAAGCGCGCCCTCGCCGAGCGCGCCAAGCGCGCGAGCGCCGTCGCCGGCCGCGAGCTTGCCCCGCAGAGCATGCTCGCGCCGAGCCGCTTTTGGCTGAGCTTCTTGCCGCGGCGTTACTCGGCGCACATCGACGGCGACTGGGCCGTCGTGACCGCGATCGGCGACGAGCCGTCTCAGCGTCAAGACATCAAGTGCGTGCGCGAGGACGGTCACTGGCGCGTCGTGCTCCAGATCCCGCCCATGCCGCCCTTCCAGCGCCGCGACGACGGTCCCGACGGTCCCGACCTGCCGCGGCCCCCGGCGCCGAAGTAGCTGGTTTCAAGGGGGGCCTTGCCCCCCGCGGCTCGCTTCGCGACCGCTCTAGTTTGAAGGGGGCCTTGCCCCCGCGGCTCGCTTCGCGACCGCTCCCCCGCCGCCTTCGGCGTGCTCGCTCCGCTCGCGTACACAAAACGCGAACGGCGCGCGCCCGGTGGCACGCGCCGCTCACTACGGACGCGAGAATCAGTTCGAGAAGAAGATCGCTTCGATCTCCGTCTTGACCGCGTCCTCGGTCTGCTTGCGGGCGATCGCGATCTCCTTGACGATCAGCGTGCGCGCGGTGTCGAGCATGCGGCGCTCGCCGAACGAGAGCTGCTTGTTCGCCTTGAGGCGGTAGAGGTCACGGAGCACCTCGGCCACGTCGTAGATCGAGCCCGTCTTGATCTTGTCCATGAAGCCGCGGTAGCGGCGATTCCACGTCTGCGTGTCGAAACCGATCGTCCGCTCGCGCAGGATGTCGAAGATCTCGCGAATCTCCTGCTCGCTGATCACCTGACGCAGTCCGACGGCGTTGGCGTTCGAGACCGGCACCATGATCTTGCGGTCCGTGTCCAGGATCCGGAGGACGTAGAAGCGCTGCCGCTGCCCGGCGATGTCCTTCTCGTCGATGCTGATCACTTCGGCCACGCCTTGCGCGGGATAGACCGCCTTGTCGCCGACTTTGAACTCTTCCTGGCTGGACTGCATGAGGGTCTCCTCTTTCACTAGCTGAGCGGGCTCGGCTTGGCCGTATTTGGCTGTTGTCATGGTCCGCTCCCGAAAATTGGCTCTAGAAGGCAAGCGTCTCGTCACACCGATTCGCCCGCGAACGGGGCTTGAACGGCCGAGGCTATGATTTCATTCCTAATCTGGCGTTCCCGAGGTCACCGTAGTGTTACGGCCCGGTTTCCTGCCCCGGCCCCAGGCGTTTGCCTAGGCGCGGGCCAGAATTCGCCAGGGGCGGCACTCTAATCAGAGGACGCGAATCTGTCAACTCCGGGGACTTAGTATTTTGACGCGAAAGTCGAGCCTCCGCAAGCCGCACCAGCCTGATTTGCAATCGGTTCCAGCCGCGAAAATTTCGAGTCGTTGAGCGATCCGCTCAACTGTTCAGTCTTGCTTCGGTATGCGTCGGCCTGCGTCGGCTCGGCCCTACAGGAACGCCTCGCTCACGCGCGAGCGAGCTCTTCAGCGAGGCCGTAACGCACCCCGCGATCGGAGACGACGAGCTCAGTCTGAGACCGCGCGCGCATCACGGCGCGCACGATGGCGGCGCCGACGACGATGACGTCCGCGCGTCGCGGATCGAGACCGGTGAGGCTTCGTCGCTCGGCGAGCGACAAGCGTGCGAGCTTGTCCGAGAGCTCCGTCACGCTCGTGAGCGTGAGGCGCGCGCCGTGCACGCGCGCGGGATCGTAGACGTCGAGCTCGAGCGCGATCGACGCGAGCGTCGTCACCGTGCCCGCGACGCCGACGAGCGTCGAGCCCGCCACGGGAGGCGGAGCCGTAGCGAGCGCTGACGCGATGTCGGCGTCGACGCGAGCCATTTCGTCGTTCCGCGGCGGATCGCTCGTGACGTGCCGCTCGAAGAGGCGCACGCTGCCGATGTCGAGGCTCCCGGCGCTCCCGACCTCGGCGCGTCCCTGGGCGAGCGTGCCCTCGACGATCTCGGTGCTGCCGCCGCCGACGTCGAAGACGGACACGGGACCGTCGGCGAGCGTGAGCCCCGAGAGCGCGCCGCGGAAGGTGAGCTCCGCCTCGCGCCGTCCGTCGATGACTCGCGGCGTGAAGCCGAGCACGCGCGCGAGCTCCGCCGTGAAGTCTGCGCCACCGTCGGCATCGCGGAGCGCGCTCGTGCCGACGGCGGCCGCGCGCGTCACGCCGTGAGCCGCGATCTCGCGCGCGTACTCTTCGATGCACGCGAGCGTTCGCTCGCGCGCCGCCGGTGCAAGGCGCCGTGTGCGATCGACGCCTTCGCCGAGCCGCGTGATGGTGGCGCGCTCGAAGCGCGGAACGAGGCCATTTGGCCCCGCTTCCGCGATCAGGAGCAGCACCGAGTTGGTGCCGATATCGAGCGTGGCGACGCGCACGACTGCCGGCGACGGCGCCGGGCGCTTACTTCGCCAGGCTCTTGAGGTTGAGCATCTCTTCCACGTTGGGCTGGACGACCAGCTCGACGCGGCGGTTCTTCTTGCGACCCTCGTCCGTCTCGTTCGTCGAAACCGGATCGGTGTCGGCGTAGCCGGCGGCGCTCCAGTTCGACGGCGTGAGACCGCCGCCCTTCTGGTCTTGGGGCGTCGTGAGCAGCACGGCGACGGAGCGCGCGCGCATCGCGGAGAGGCCCCAGTTGTCGCGGAAGGGACCGCCGGCGAGCGGCTTCGAGTCCGTGTGACCGGCGACCTGGAAGTTGCGCTTCGAGAGGTCGGCGTCGGTGCGGACCACGTCGGCGACCTGCATGAGGATGTTGGCGCCTTCCGGCTTCAGCTTGTCTTGGCCGGAATCGAAGAGCACGTCGCCCGGGAGGCGAATCAGCATGCGGTTGTTGCGCACTTCGACTTGCAGACCGAGCTGCGTGAGCTTCTGCAGCTTCGCGGAGAGGAGCTCGAAGCGCTTGCGGATCGCGTCAAGCTGCTCCGTGCGGCGCGCGTACTCGTCGAGAGCCTTCTTCTGCTCCGCGAGGCTCGCGCTCATGTTCTCGAGATTCACGCCGCGCTCGGTGAGCTGCTTCTTGAGCTCGTCGATCTGCTGGTTCGCGGTGGTGTTGTCGGCCTCGCACTTCTTGTGCGCTTGGCGCTCCGTGGTCAGCTGATCACGCAAGCTGTCGTTCTCGCGCACCTTCGCGTCCCACTCCTCCTGCGAGTAGCCGCACGCGGGCAGGGTGATCATGAGCGCAAGAGCGATTCGTTGAGAGAGGCGACGCACGTCGAGCATGGGGAGAAGTCCTCAGATTTTTCGTGGAGGCGAGAAGCGCCTCGAGCCCCTTAGAGATCACGCTGGGGCAGCGCGTCAAGTGCCCGAGGAGCCAGGGGTTTTTTCGTTGTGTCCCAACGTGCGACGACCACAAGAACGGCCGGGTGACCGGAACTGTACAAGCGCTCTCTACGCAACCATTGCGTGGTCAAAACTACATGTCGGACGCGGAGTCCGAAACGCTCCTGAAGTTTTTTCGTTGACAACCCCCACTACGTGGCAATATATGTCTTGCAACATACCCTAGGGGTTCGGTTCGTTACGGGCCCCGCTAAAGGGAGGAATCAGAAAATGGCTGCAAAGAAGACCCGTTCGAAGTCCGCTCGCAAGGCCCCCAAGAAGGCCGCTCCGAAGGTTGCCAAGAAGAAGGGCAAGCGTCGCGCGAAGCGCAAGAAGAAGGCCAAGTGAGCCTTTCCGGCGACCGCGGTCTGACCGCGGCTCGCTGGGCCAATTGGTGAGTGTCCCCTCACGGGGACCACCAAGGTGACGGCGCAAGCCGGAACCGCCTTGGCGCCGGGCACGCGATCGAGAGATTCCTCAGATCTCGCGTCGCGTGCCCGGCAAGAAACTAAGAAAGAGCGCGCTGTTCGTTTCCGCCCCTCACGGGGCTTTTTTTTTGTTTGGGGGATCGGGGCACTGGGGCATGCACCGCGACTCGCTTCAAAAGAGGTTCAGCGTGAACCAGAGCGAGCAGACGAGGTAGCAGAGCGTCGAACCGGCAACGAGCATCGCCCAGGCGGGATGCAGAGCGCGCGGGCGAAGCGCGCGGAGGGCGGCCGTGCGGATCCGTTGCGAGCGTTCGGGGTCGAGAGGAGCCATGGGCAGCGCGGCGAGGCGCGCGAGCACGGGATCGTCGTCGGTCATGAGCGAACCCTCCGGGTAGCAACGGCAGTCGTGTCTTCGGTCCGTTCGAGCTCCGCGAGCAACCGGGAGCGGGCGCGCGACAAGCGCTGGCGGAGCGCCGCGGCGTCGAGGTCGAGCAAGCGGGCCACGGCCTCGCGCTCGAGCCCGCCTGCAACGAGCAGCAGGACTTCGCGGTCGTCGAACCGGAGCGCACCGAGGGCGCGTTCGACATCGCCGAGCAGGAGTCGGGCCTCGATGTCGGGCGGCGGGCTCGCCAGCGTTTCGAGCGTCGCCTCGTCGGCAAGAGCCGGCGCGCGGCGTAGCTGGCTGACGTACGCGTTGCGCGCGACCGCGAACAGCCAAGCGCGCAGATCGGAGTCCGATCGGAGCTCCGGCCCTCGCTCGGCCAAGCGGAGGAAGGCTTGCTGCAGCAGGTCGTCGGCCAGCTCCGGCTGTCGGCTGAGACGCCGGAGGAAGCCGAGCAGAGGCCCAGCGTGCGCCGCGTAAGCGAGCTCGAATCCGCGCGCATCGCGACGCCTCAACAGGCGAATCGCTTCTTCGTCGGACCGCGAGCTCACGCCTCAGGATAACGCGCGACGCCTGATTTCGTGACCGCGGTCACGCCGGGCGCGCTCGGGCGTTGTCCATGCGAGGCAATCATGGTCGAGCTATTCACCGAGGGCGGTTTCGCGATGTTCTTCCTCTTGGCGTTCGGGGTCGCGACGTTGGTCGCCGCCACCCGCTATGCCTGGCGTGTCACGCGCGTGGGGTTTCGAATCACGCTCGGGCTCGGCGCGGCGACCGCGTTCACGACGCTCATGGGGATCTGCGTCGATCTCGCGGCCGTCGGACACGGCGTCCCCGGCTACGTCGAGCGCCACCCGGGGACCACTCTCTTCGCCGCGACACTCCAGGGCATCGCCGAGTCGCTGGCGCCAGGCATCATGGGCTTCACATTTTTGGCGCTCGCAGCGCTCATCACGACGCTCGGTCTCTACCGCGACCCCTCGGCGTGACGAACCCGAGCAGCGACTCCGACGCTCTAATCCCCCAAATACAGTTTCAAAACCCCCGCCGCTGCCCTGCGATCGAACACCACTCCATTCAACTCGTCGCGTTTGGAAATGTCGTCGAACAGTCGCGTCAAGAAGCCGTGAAACGCAACGCACTCGTCGATCGCGTCTTCGAGTCGCGCCGGGTCGACCAAGTCCGTATCCTCGAGGCGCGCCATGGCGGCCATGAACAAGTCGATGCGGGGGTAGTCGGCGGCGCGGAGAAGCGGGTAGCCCATGGCCCGGAAGTAGGCGAGGAACTCGCGGACGTATTGGAAGCCGTGGAGTGGGGCCCAGCCGTCTTCGGAAGGCGAGTGCTGGGCCTTCGATGAGAAGGCGCGCACGATTTGGGCGAACATCCAGACGTCGCGGCGGAGGCGCTCGCTCGTTTCGCGGCGGGCGGCTTGGTCGTCGAAGACGCCGCCTTGTTGGAGGCTGACGCCGAGCGACTTTCCGAGGAAAAGGATGGAGTTTTGAAGGGCGGGGCGCAGGTTTTCGACGGTGGTGAGGAGCGCGGCGCGGAACTCGGGGCCACTCTGGGCGAGCGGTTCGGGCAGGTCGTGCTGGAAGGCGCGGCGGAGCTCGAGGCGGAGGCTGCCGGCGATGCCCTCGAGTGCGCTGCGGATGCCGACCAGATGATGGCCGGAGGCGCGGAGGCCGGGGCCGCGCTGCCGGAGATCGTTCGCGTGGATCTTGAGGAGGTCGCGCTCGAAGCCTTCGGCGAGGAGTGAGCCGGCACGCTGGCGGAGATGGTCGCTGAGCGCGCGAGCGTCGGAGCGGAGGACGCTGAGCACGAGGTACGCGCTGCCGATCTGCTGGCGGCGAAGCGACGGCTCGCGCGCGAAGTGGTCGAGGAGCGAGAGGTAGCGCAGCATGCGGAAGAGCGAGAGAAACGTGAGCGCGACGAGACGATGCGCTTCGACGCCGGGCATGCCGCGAATGAGGTCGAGGACTTGCGCAGATTTGATGCGATCGAATTCGGGGCGAAATTCGAGGGCGCTCAGGGGATTGAAGTAGGTGCTGCGGTCGACCTCGCGGTAGACGGTCGAAAGCAGGGCGTGGAAAAGGCGGAAGGGGACGCGCTGGACGCGGAGCACGCCTTCGATCACCTCGAGTGAGGCGGTGAGCCCTTGGCGTAGCGTGATGAGGCTACCGGCGGGCGTCGCCTGCGCGGTGCCTTCGGCGAGGAGGCGCGCTCGCGTGCCGTCCTCGGGCAGCACCGTTTCGAGGTAACGGTGGAAGACGAAGGCGCGGTCGAGCGGACCCAAGAGCTGGCGCGCGAGAGCGACCGCGCGCTGCAAGCCGTCATGAAACACCTGCAGCGCCGGGCGGAAGTCGTGGGCGACGACCGCCGAGCGCCGCGGGGGGCCGGGATGATTGCGCGGGTTCGAGAAGCAGGCGGCGGCTTTGAGCAGTACCTCGAGCTCGAAAAGGAGCTCGTCCCGGCTGTCGACGCTGAGCGTCTGGAGCCACGCCTCGCGTGCGGCGCGCTGCTCGCGCTGGAGCCTGCGCGTGCCGCTCAGGAGGTCGGCGTAGGCGTCCGCACCGCCCGTGGCCGACGGCTGAGAACGACGCGGCACGCCCTCGATCATGCCGGGCTCAGGGCTGCTGGCGCGCTGGCGGACCGCCCGGCATGAAGTTGTACGGGTAGTTCACGTTCGTCTCCATGCCGCGCGAAGAGGGCGGGAACTTCAGGCTCTTGATGGTCTTGATCGCGCAGTCGGTGACGACCGGAGATTTCAGCGTCGAGCGCTCCTGATTGAGCTCGATCGTCTTCACCTTGCCCTCGGGGTCGAGGACGAAGTGGATGATCACGTCGCCCTGGAGCGAGGGGATGTCCTTGCGCGCCTTCTCGTAGCATTCGCGCACTTCGGGGCGCCGCTCCTTCACGATCTTTTGGATCACTTCGATGGTGCGCGTCTCTTCGACATCGCTCGCGCCGGGCTTTGCTGGCTTCGCCTCGGCGGCGGGGGCGCTGCCCTTCGCTTCGCCTTCGCCTTCCCAGCCGTCGGCGCCGGGCTTGTCGGCGGCGGCGGGCGCGGCGGCAGCAGCCGCGGGCGCGGCGGCGGCTTCGGGCGTGCTCGCGGGGGCCTGCGCTTCGGGCGCCGAGCCGCCGCAGGCCACGAGAACCAGACCGAACGACCAGGCGTGACGGAGGGCAGTCATGGAGACGATGGTAGGCGAACCCGGCCGCCCGATGCCACCCGCGTGAACCCCCGGAAAATGGCCGCGCGGCGCGCGGACCTCGTCAGCCCGCTTTGAGGAACGGCTCCCACTGCCGGTACGGCTGGCGGGTGACGAGCAGGATCTGCGTCGCCGTCGACCAGCGCGGCACGTGGGGCTTCTGAAGCAAGCTCATGCCTGCTTCGGCCGGCGTGCGTCGCCCCTTCTTCAGGTTGCAGGCGCGGCACGAGACGACGAGGTTCTCCCACGACTCTTGCCCGCCGCGCGAACGCGGGACGACGTGATCGAGATTCAGATCGCGCTGGTTCGGCCGGCGCCCGCAGTACTGGCACTGGAACTGATCGCGAATCATCAGGTTGCGACGCGTGAGTCGCACCGTGAAGCGTGGCGCGCGATCGTACCGGGTGAGGTGGAGCACCCGCGGCACGCGCACGGCGCCGCCGACGACCGGCAGCGGATCGTCGGTGCCTTCGCGCAGTGGCAGCCGGAACCAGGTGTCGAAATCGTAGGCGTCGCCGTCGTCGTCGAGAGCGCGCGCGGCGCCCCCGTACAGCAAGACGAAGGCGCGGCGAACGGTGGCGACGCTGACGGGCACGAAATGCCGGTTCACGAGCAAGACGGGGAGGCTCAGCACGTCGCGCCCCTCTGACTGACTCGGACTCTCCACGTGCACGGGTGTACAGGCTAGCATTTCCAGGGGCTTCAGGCCCTCCGGGGCCCCGGGCGTTGGCGTCGCCCGGGTTGTGGGCTAAGTCCCCGGCGCCTCCGTGACGAAACCGTGCTTTTTCCGGCTGCCTGCCGCGCTGCTCATTGCGCCGCTCGCCGTCCTTTCCGCCGGCTGCGGCGATGCCACCCCTGACGCCCAATTTCCGCCCGTTGCCAAGCAATGGTTCGACCGCGGCAACGCGAGCTTCCAAGCGGGCGACCTCGAGGACGCCGAGCTGGCGGCTGCGAACGCCCTGCGCGCCGCGCCGAACCACCCGGACACGAAGCTCCTCGCCGGACGCGTCTCGCTCGCGCGGCTCGACTACGACCGCGCCGTGCAGGTGCTGAAGGGGCTCGACTCCGCGGAGGCGCGCGGCGTCCGCGGTCGCGCGCTCTGGTACCGCGGCGACGTGCAGCATGCCGCGGACGAGCTCGATGCACTGTTGCGTGACCCGCAGGTGCACGACGGCTGGGCCGTCGAGATCGTGAAGCTCGCGCGCCGCGGCGTCGGGCGGAAGCCTTTCGACATGTCTGGCGGCTTGCTCGCCGCGGTCGATATGCCGCGCACGGGCTCGGCGTCGATGATCGTCCCGCTCGAGATCGACGGCAGCCCTGCGCTCGGAATGATCGCGACGGGGACGGCCGAAGCCGTCATCGATGCGACGGCCGGCGCGGAGCCGTCGTGGGTCTCGCTGCGCTTCGGCGAGCGCATCGAGGTGCGCGACGTACCCGTGCTCGCGAAGGATCTGTCCGGGCTCTCGAAGTCGGTGAACGCGCCGGTGAAGATCCTGCTCGGCGTGAACCTGCTCCGGCACCTGCACCCGACGATCGATTTCGCCGGCGGCCAATTCGTGGTGCGAAGCTTCGAGCCGCCGCCTCCGCCCGCGGCGACGACCGTGCGCCTCAACTACGCGCGCGGCGGCGGCATGATGGTGCGCGGCGCGCTCGGCACGGGCGATGCCGCTCCCTCGTGCTCGCTGCTCATCGACACGTCGCTCACCTACCCGATGGCCCTCGCGGGCTCGGCGTGGACGAAGGCGGGCGTGCCGCTCTCGAGCCTGAAAGAGGTTCCGAACTCCGGCTCGCTTCGGGCGGGCGTTTTGCCGTCGCTCCGGCTCGGGGCGTTCGACGTGCCGCACGTGCCGGGCCTACAAGGCGATGGCGTGCTGAAGGAGCGCGGCGAGGGCCTTGGCGTCAGGGTCGACGGCCTGCTCGGCTCGGGGCTGCTCGCGACGTTCCGCATGACGCTCATCGACGGGGGTCGCAGCATGTGGCTCGAGGACATGCCGCCCGAAGCGCTCGTTCCGCCGCAGCCGATCGTGCTGCCCGCCGAGTCCGAGGTGATCACCGACGACGACTCCGGCGAGCCCGCGGCCGAGGAAGAGGACGACACGCCGCCCGCGAAGGGCAAGGGCAAGGCGCCGAAGCCGGCTGGAGCGGCCAAGAAGCCATGAGCGAAGCGGTCGATCTCGCCCTGTACGCGGGCAGCTTCGACCCCCCGACGTATGGTCACCTGGACCTCGTCGAGCGCGCCGCTCGGCTGTTTCCCCGCCTGATCGTCGCCGTCGGCACGAACCCGACGCGCAACCCGCTGTTCAGCGTCGCCGAGCGGCTCGACCTCCTAACGCAAATCTGCGCGCCGTTTCCGAACGTCACGGTCGAAAGCTTCAATGGTCTGCTCGTCGACTACGGCAAGCGTGTCGGAGCGCGCGTCGTGGTGCGCGGGCTCCGTGTCGGCTCGGATTTCGAATACGAGCTTCAGATTGCGCACGCGAACGCGGATCTGAAGCCGGAGATCGACACCGTGTTTTTGCCGACGCGCACGACGTACGGCTTCATTTCGGCGTCGCTCGTGCGCGAGATTGCGCGTTACGGCGGCGACGTGAGCCGCTACACGCCGGCCGCGGTGTGCGAAGCGCTGAAGCGGAAGTATCAGGCCGCGCCGTGACTTGAACGGTATGGGGCGGGCAAGTGTGGGGAAGAGGGTGCGGATGTGCGACGGTGTCGGCCCGCGGGCCAAGTGCTCGCGCATAGTCATTTCTTTAGGACTGGGGCGCGCAGGCTCGGACGGTCTAAGCTTGGAGGTCTTCTCCAGGGTGCGGGCATGTACGATGTATTCGTTTCCTACAGTTCGAACGATCGACCGTGGGCAAAGCTCGTAGCGGACGAGCTGACGAACCGGGGGTTCAACGTCTTCTTCGACGCCGCGCGCCTCGAAGCGGGAAAGGCGTGGGAGCCCCAGCTCAAGGCTGCGGTGCAGGCTGCGCGCCACATGGTCGTCGTGTGGTCGAAGAATGCGAAGGATTCGGATTGGGTCTCGCGCGAGCGTGTCACGTTCGACGTGCTCCATGGCGACCAGGACAGAGGCGAGCATCGCTTGATCGTGCTGGCGCTCGACGACGCGCCGTCGGCATACAGCTCCCTCCAATCCATCCGTGATCTCCTGCCCGACTACGCTGCGGGCGCCACGGCGTTGCCGCCGGCCACCTTGCGCGGGGTCATCGACAAGCTCGACCAGGCGGTTCGGCGACAAGACGGCGCGATCCCCATCCCGCTCGTCGTCTTGACGCTGACGGCGGGTGACCTCGCGCAATTCGACGACGGCGACTGGAAGGCCCTGACGCAACTCGGCGTTTCCAAAGCCGATTTGAGCGCTCGCTACGGCGCGACCCGCGAGGACTGGAAGCCCTTCGGAGGGGACGCAACGATCAAGGATCTGCTCAGTGCGCTGCAGGCCGATATGAACAAGGCCGCGCGCGACGAGCTCGGCGGCGGGCAGCCGGTGCAGTTCCGCTGGGAGCCGGTCGGCACGGAGTTCTGGTCCGATAGCCAGGCGGCGCGCGCGCACGCGAAGCGTTTCAGCGCCGCGCAGGTCTCGCTCGTCGTGCTCGACGCCGTCGCGCTGATCCAGCGCGAGGCGTTCCAGCGGCTCCTGTTCTTCCAGGATCTGCTCACCAATCGCAAGACAGCGACGCTCGTCGTTCCCCCCTTTCCCGCCGATCAACGCTACGTCCAGCTTCAAAAATGGCTCGACGAGCGCGGGGCGCCCTACTTCGATCCGTACTTTCGGCCGTTGTCGACCTTGCAACGCCTGCTCTCCGCGCAGTGCGGCCTCGGCTCGGGTGACACCGAAGAAATGCGCCGCCGGCTGCTCGTCACGGTGGGTCAGTTCGTGGCCGAGAACAAGGCGGTCACGCAACCCGTGTACATGCGCGTCGGGACCTGACCGTGATCTACACGTTCTACTCGTACAAGGGCGGCGTCGGCCGCTCGATGGCGGTGGCCAACATCGCCACCTGGTTTTTCGAGCGCGGCCTGCGTGTTGCGCTGCTCGATTGGGATCTGGAAGCGCCCGGCCTCGAGAGCTTCTTCTTCGAGAACGAGGAGGAGCGCGAGCAGATCCGTTCGACCGCGGGCATCATCGACCTCCTCGGCGGGTACAAGCGAAAGTTTTCCAATCTCGAGCTACCGCAAACCAAGGAGGGGGACGGGGGGGCTCGCTCGCAACGCGTGGCGGACACGCTCGGTAAGGTGCTCGCGCCGCTCGCGCATTCGTTCTACCCCGTGAGGCAGTCGGAGGACGGCGGCAGCATCGTGCTTTTGCCGTCGGGGTGGCGTAGCGGCGACCGCTTCGGCTCGTACGCCGAGGCGGTTCAACGCTTCGACTGGGCGGAGTTCTACGCACGCTACGAGGGCGAGGGCTTCTTCGAGTGGATGCGGCGCGAGCTCACGAATCCGGAGCTCGCGGACGTCGTGATCATCGACAGCCGCACCGGCGTTACCGAGATGGGCGGCGTTTGCACGCGGCAGCTGCCGGACGTCGTCGTCTGTTTGTGCGCGCCGAACGCACAGAATCTCGACGGCGTCGCGCGGATGGCCTCGTCGTTCAATCACGCCGATGTCGTGACGCGGCGCGGGCGGCGGGTCGAGACCGTCATGGTTCCGTCGCGGGTCGACCTCGACAATACGGAGCTCAAGACCACGCTGAAAAGCTGGTTCGACGAGCGATTCAGCGCACACACGCCCGACAAGTTCAAGACATTGAAGTCGGACTTCTGGGCGCTCCGCATACCGTATCTGTCGAGCTACGCGTATCGCGAGCACCTTGCGGTCGGCGATACCGGCGCCGACCCGGATCTCGTGCATGCCTACGAGCAGCTCGCGGTGCATCTCGCCGTCCTCGCGCCGAACGACGGCCGTCTGTCACGCGCCGTTCAGTCCGATATCGAGCGCGTGTTCGGTCGCCTGCTGCCGGAGGTATTCGTGGCTTACGGCTCGGGCGATCGCGAATTCGCTGCACAGGTGCATGCGGAGGCGAGCCGTGCCGGCGTGCCGCTGTGGCCGCTGTTGCACGAGACGGGCGCCGGAGCGGACTGGGCAGGGAAGCTCCAGGCGCAGCTCGAGCAGTCCAAGGTGGCTTTGCTCGTCATCACGCAGCCGGGGCTCGATTCCGGCTGGGTGAAGTCCACTTGGCGTGCGGCGCGAGCGCGCGGCCTGCGCGTGTTTCCGGTTTCGAGCGGCAGCATCGAGCAGAGGACGGTCCTGCCCGCTTGGATGGAGCTCGAGCACACACCCACGTTGGAGCTCCTCTGGCCGCAGCTCACGAATGCCCTCAAGGCGACGCTGCGTCCCGATCGGGTTCCGAGCATGGCTCCCGCGACGCCGCTCTCGGTCGTCGTGCGCGGGGCCGAGCTCGAGGCGATCGACGCGGCGCTCGCGCCGCCGAGCGCGGATTCGGGAAAGACACCGTCCGTGCGGCTGCCCGCGGTCGTGCTGTCCGGGCGCCCGGGCTCGGGCAAGTCCGTGCTCGCCGCGACCTACTGCTGCGCCGAGGCGACGATCGACCGTTTCTACGACGGTATCGTCTGGGTGAGCGTGGGGAAGTCGCCGGACATGTTGGAGGTGCTGCGCAAGGTGCTCAGCGCTTTTTCCGAGCAGGACGGCGCCGTCAGGGATGCCGGCGAGGCCTGGACGGCCCTCGAGCACAAGCTCGCGAGCAAGCACTGCCTGCTCGTGCTCGACGACGTCTGGGACGAGGCGCACGTCGCACGCTTCCTCACCGCCGGCCCAGCCTGTGCCCTCATCGTCACGACGCGCAATCGCGGGCTCTCGATCGGGCTCGGCACTCGCACGATTGCCGTCGGGGAGCTCGACGCGAACGAGCGGCGGAACATCCTGACACGCGACCTGGAGCTCGCCGACGCCGATCGGAAGCAAGTGCAGGACTGGGCGGCAGGGCTCGTCGGCGGCTCGTCGCTCGGCTTGACCGTGCTGAATCAGGCTCTCCGGCGGCGAGTCGCCCAGGGCGATGCGCCGGTAAACGCCATGCAAGCGCTCAAGGCAAGCGTCGAGCGGGGCGGCGCAACCGCTCTCGACCAAGCCGGCGCCCTCGATCAGAACCAGTCGATCCAGGCGAGCGTCGAGCGCACGCTCGAGAAGCTTTCAGGCGACCAGCTCCGCCGCCTCGCAGTGATCGCGCGCAAGCCGTCCGGGCCGATCCGCATCGATCAGCTCGCTCACGACTGGCAGATGCCGGCGAGCGAGTGTGACACGGAAGTGCGGAGGCTCGCGGAGCTGTCGCTGCTCGACCTCGGCGAGCGGGGCTCGGTCGAGATGCATCCGCTGATTCGGCTCTCGGTTCTTGCGAAAGGGTCGAGCACGGTCGAAACCCCTGGGCGGCAGAGCCATACGATGCGCGCGTGGGTAACTGCGGCGGCCATCATCACGGCAGTGCTGCTGATGGTGTTTGCGCTCAAACCTGCGACGCCGGGGCCGGTACCTGGCGTCGATGCCGGTCCGCTCGCGAGCGTCGACGCCGGGGCGAGCGACGCCGCCCCCGCGCTTCCGGAAGACGTGCAGACCCTCGTGCGGCGTTTTCGCGAGTCCGGCAACGAGCTCCTGGCGAGCGGCAAAGCGGATAACGCCATCAGCGCTTACGACTCGGCGATCCTGCTTGCACCGGACGACGCGTCCTTGCTCGTGGCGCGTGGAGATGCACACCGCAAGAGCGCCGCGACCGCCGATGCGGAACGCAGCGCCAGCGAACTGAAGGCGGCGGTCGCTGATTACGACCGCGCGCTCTTGCTGGATCCCAAGCTAGGCGATGCGCTGGTCAAACGCGCCGCGCTGAAGACATCGCAGAAGGACGTGGACGGCGCGCTTTTGGACCTTCAGAAAGCGATCGGCGACGAGCCGAAGAACGTCGAGGCTCAGATCGCTCTCGGTGGAATCCTTGCCGGCAAGTCCGACGCCAACGGGGCCATCGCGGCGTACACGGCGGCAATCGCCGCAGCGCCGAGCAGAGTCGACGCCTACTTTCTGCGCGGCACTCTCTACGCGGATACCAATCAGCGCGACCGCGCGATTCAGGACCTCAAGCGCGTCGTGTCCTCGCCGCAGGCGGATCCGACGACGCTTCAGGCGGCGGACGCACGCCTCAAGAAGCTGAACGTCGCGGTGGAAGCCACCGAGCGCCCCACGGCGGTGAAACAGTACGTGTACATTCAATACAGCCGCGCGTCCGACGAGAAGGCCGTTCAGAACCTCAGAAGCGGCATCGCCAAGCGGTTTACCGTGCAGGCTTCTGACCTCGTGCAGTCTGCCTCCACGAGCGGAGATGTGCGTTACGCGTTTCCCGAGGATCAACGGAGCGCCGAGCAGATTGCTTGGTTGGTGCAAACGAACCTGGCGAGCCAGGGGTATGTGCTGCACATCAGCGTGATCAAGCTCTCGCAGAAGAGCTTTCCGAATGCTCGCCCCGGGAATATCGAAGTCTGGCTGCCGCCGCTATCGGACACCGCCGCACCCGTCGCCACCGTGAGACCGCCGACGGAAAGCGCGCAGGTAAGCTCCGCTTGTCGTCAAAACGCCGACGTTACGTTTGCTGGCAAGAGCCGCACTAACGACGAGGCTCTCGCGATCTGTCGCTCCCTCATCTACATCATCACGCCGCTGGCGGCGGACGGGCCCTACCGAGATTACGAGATACCATTTGTCTCCGAGGAGAGCCTCGTCAAGTGCCGCTGTCGCGAGCAGACACCGACGCAGAGGGCTCCGTCCCCCAAGAAGTGAGTCGTTACTTTTGAGACGCGGCGCTAGTTCACAGTCGACAGCGGCGTCGGCATGAAGAGCACGACGAACAGCACGACGCACACCCAGCCAATGATCTTGCGCGCGAGTCCGAGCTCGCCGGGCTCGTAGGGTGGATGACCCTTCCCCGAGAAGCGCTGCAGGAGCCCGAGCACTCCGAACCACACGAGCCAGAACAACGAGTTGTTCACGGCCGTGATGATTCCCATCGTGCTCGGGTGCGAGAGCTGCGGCCCGACGAACCAGGCGAGATTGAGCGCCAGAAGCGGGAGCGTCGCGCGCCGGACCCAGGGGCCGATGCGGTTCTGACGCTCGCCAAGGAGCGCGTAGGCGACGTGGCCACCGTCGAGCTGGCCGAACGGCAAGAGGTTGATCATCGTGAGGAAAAGGCCGACCCAGCCCGCATTGGCCATGGCGTTCAGATGAACGTCCGACCCCGCCGGGATGGGTCCGAGCACCAGCCGTTTGAGCGCCAGATAGAGCAGGCTCTGCCCTTCCTGGTAGTAGGGAGGAACGGAGACGGACACCGGCGAGTGCATCAGGCCGACGATGAGTACCGGAATGGCGACGAGCATGCCGGCGAGCGGCCCCGACGCTCCGATGTCGAGCAGCGCGTTGCGGGAGCGGATGCGATCACGCATGGCGATGACGGCGCCCAGCGTTCCGAAGCCGAGTTTCGGGAGCGGGATGAAGTACGGGAGCGAAGCCGGAACGCCGTGGTAGCGCGCAGCGAAATAATGGCCGAATTCGTGCGCGAGGAGGATCGCGAGCAGCGGGACCGCGTAGAGCGCCCCGGACAGGAAACCTTCGCCCGGCTCCATGCCGGTCCAGAACAAGCTCACGACCGTGAGCACGAACAGGAACACGTTGAGCCGCACGCCGCGCCACGTGAGAGCGGGGCGTTCGGACTCCGGCGCGTCGTCGTCGTCGAGCGCGTCGTCGGGCTCTGCTGAGCTGCTGGGCGGGGCGGGGACGCTCGGGTTAGCCATGAGCGAGGGTCTCGCGGAGCTTTGCGGCGAGGCGCTCGAGCTCGGGGGCGAGCTCGGCGTCGAGAGTGC
>DATMCL010000112.1:0-9113 GCA_035558375.1 Polyangiaceae bacterium | reverse complement strand
CACCCATCGCGTCCGCGGTGACGGACGCTGACGGAAAGTTCGTGCTCACCAACGTCCCCGTCGGTGTCGCCTTCAAGGTGGTGGTTCAAATCGGGCGCTGGCGCCGCGTGATCGATCAGCCCGCGATCGTGGGCCTTTGCGGTTCCGGAACGCCGTCCGCCACGCTCACCCGCTGGGCGAGCTCGACGACGATGCCGCAGCCGGTGCCGCCTTGCTCGGCAAGCGCCAATCCGGCGAGCTGCACGGCGACGTCGGCGCCGTCAACGACTTGCTGCGTCCACGAGAACTCGCGCCTGCCAAGCAACAAAGTCGAAGGCAACATCCCGAAGATGGCGCTCTCGCTCAGCGCCGGCGATCACCTCGAATGCCTGCTCCGCAAGATCGGCATCGAGGACGCCGAGTTCACGAACAAGAACGGCACGGGCCGCGTCCACCTCTACGCGTACAACGGGCTCACCTTCGCCGGCACCGGCGCCGCGACGACCACCGGCGCGAGCTGCACGACGAACCCGACGGGCACGTGCGCCATCGACCTCTGGGCGTCGCCCGCGCAGCTCGACACGTACAGCGCCATCATCGCGCCCTGCGACAAGAACCCGTACGGCGGCAACCCGGCCGCACCGAACCCGTACACGGGCTACGGCAACTTGGCCAACACCAACCCGGCGGAAACCGCCTACCCCGCGCTCCTCACGGCACCCGACTCCGGGATCCCGGCCCTCACTGGCACGCCGAACACGACCCACACGGGGAACCTGAAAACCTACATCAACAAGGGCGGCCGGCTCTTCTCCACGCACTGGATGGCGAACTTCCTCACGCGGGACACCTACCCTGGGGCCGTCAACTACCTGTACGGCGACTTCGTCGACAAGGATCGTCACGGCCCGAACCCGACCGGCGGCACCCCGTTCCCCTACACGATCGACACGACGAACGTGGTCGGTTCCTCGCTTTCGTCCTGGCTCGGCAGCACCACGGTCACGTTCAGCAACTGGCGTCACCTTGTCGACTCGGTAAACACGGGAACGGTCCGCTTGGCGTACGGCGATTCACGCGCCGCGCCCGTCAACCATCCGACGTGCACCGCTACGGGCACGTCGCCCTACGCGACACCCAACGCCGGCACGATGGACTGCAACGATACCGGCTACGGCTGGGGTGGCAACATGGTAGCCGCCTACCAGTTCGACACGCCGTGGGGCGTCCCAGCCGCGAATCAGTGCGGCCGCGTCGTCGTGGCCGAGAGTCACGTCTCCAAATCGACCGGCACGGATCAGAACACCGCGTTCCCGAGCACGTGCGACACCACCGCCATGAACGGCGAAGAGAAGGCGTTCGAGTTCCTGCTCTTCAACGCGACCCAGTGCGTCGGCCTCGTCACGCCGCCTGCACCCGCAACGCCGCTCTCCCCCGCGACGTACACCGTCGATTACGACTCCGCATGCCCGATGGGGACGCAGCCCGAATGGGAGTACTTCTACTGGCAAGCGACGGTGCCCGCCTCGACGTCGATCGTCTTCAGCGCCCAGACCGCCGACACGCAAGGAGCGCTGGGTGCGGCGACCTCGGTCAGTGCCGGCACCGCCGCAGCCAACACGACGGGCTGGACGAGCGACACGCAGACCGTTGCGACACGCCTCGCCGCCCTCTCCCCCGCGCAACCCTCGCGGCGTTGGCTCCGGGTTTCGATGACCATCAACCCATCCGGCAACACCTCCCCGACGCTCCTGCAGTGGAAGCAGGACTTCGACTGCAAGCCCGCGGAATAGCCGCTCGGGCGTAGCGCCGCGCGGCGGGAACCAGACCTCCAGGGACGCCCTGCATGGGGCCAGCGCCTCGCGCAGATGGCGCGGAAGCAAGCACTGTCGCGCGGGAACGTTATGTCATTACACGCGTATTGACATTAACCGGCAGCGTGCCACCCTGGAGTGGGGCCGTGAACAAGACCTCTCAAATCCAGCTGCGCGTCACGCCAGCCCAGAAGAAAGACCTTACGCGCCGCGCGCGGGCGGAAGGCATGGATTTGACCTCATGGATGCTCGGGCGATTAGTCCCGCCCGTGCGTGCTCGATTGCAGGAGCTCGTACACACGCTGGCGTCTGCGAGCGCGCCAAGCTTCGCCTTGGCTGCGATCCACGACCTGCTCGCCGACCTGCATCGGGGCGATTTTGGAGTCGTCACCGAGGGGCTCGCGCTAGGCAGCCTCGAGCCGTTTCGTGCAAACTACCTCGCCGCCATGGTCGAGGCAACGGCCGCGCGGCTGCGCGCCGTACCCCCGGCTTGGGTACGGCAGGTCGAGCCGCTCACGGTGCCGTGGTTTGCCTCGACCCTCGCGTCGGTCCGGTTGCACCTGCTCACGAGCTCACCGCCCCCCTTTCGGACGCGCAATCTCTTCATCGACGCCACCGTGGGCGCCCGGGTATGACCGGCGTAGCTCTCGACCGCGAAAGCATCGAAACGCTGTTCGTGGCGCTCGACGCCGAGCTCGGGCAAAGCTCCGTGATTGGCGAGCTGTACGTGGTGGGGGGCGCAGTGTTGTGCCTCGCCCTCCACGCGCGCCCAGCAACGCTCGACGTAGCCGCGCATTTCGAGCCCGCGGGCGCAATCCGGCGCGCGGCGGCTCGCGTCGCCGCCGAACGCGGAGTTCGGGAGGACTGGCTCAATGACGCCGTGAAGGGCTTCCTGAGCCCACACGGAGAGTACCAGCCGTTTCTCGACCTGCCCCATCTGCGCGTGCTCGTCGCCAGGCCCGAGTACCTCCTCGCCATGAAGTGCCTCGCCTTCCGGCTTGGTCCCGAATTTCACGATGAAGCGGACGTAAGGTTCCTGCTTCGCTACTTGAACGTCGAGCGGTACGACACGGCCGTCGAGATCATCACGCGCTACTACCCGCGCGAACGCTTCCCACAGAAGGCGTTCTACGCACTCGACGAGATCCTGCGTGGTGGGTAACGACACCGGCCGTCACGACCACGAACGCCAGACCATCCAGTGCGGTGAGCGCGCCAGGCGCCTAAATCCCGGGGCCGCCGGCGTTTTCCGAAAGTCGCTTCCCCACACCGTGGAGCGTGCTACCAACGGTGCCGCCTTGGCGTCCTCCCAGCGACACCTGCTCGGCATCGAGGGTCTCTCGCGCGAGACGGCGCTCGCGCTGCTCGCCAAGTCCGCCGAGTATCACGAGGTCAGTCGCCGCGCCGTGCGCAAGGTGCCGGTCCTCACCGGCAAGACCATCATCAACCTGTTCTTCGAGTCCTCGACGCGGACGCGAACGAGCTTCGAGCTCGCGGGCAAGCGCCTCGGCGCCGACGTCGTGAACCTCGGCGGGTCGTCGTCGAGCATGAGCAAGGGCGAGTCCCTGCTCGACACCGTCGCGACCGTGGACGCGATGCACGCCGACGCCATCGTCATCCGGCACACGGCGTCGGGCGCGCCCCACTACGTCGCGAGCCGCATCCGCGCACCCGTCGTCAACGCCGGCGACGGCATGCACGAGCATCCGACGCAGGCGCTGCTCGACGCCTTCACGATCAGGCGGCGCCTCGGGCGCGAGCTCGACGGCGTCGTGGTCGCGATCTGCGGCGATATCCTGCATAGCCGCGTCGCGCGCTCGAACGTGCTCCTGCTCACCCTGCTCGGCGCCGAGGTGCGCCTGGCCGGACCTCGCACCCTTTTGCCCCACGTGCCGAACGCGCTCGGGGCTCGCACCTACGATCGCATCGAGCCCGCGCTCGAGGGCGCCGACGCCGTCATGATGCTGCGCATCCAGCAGGAACGGCTCGGCGCGGCGCTCCTCCCGTCGCTGCGCGAGTACTCGCGCGAGTTCGGGCTCAGTCGCAAGCGCCTCGATTTGGCGAAGCCGGGCGCGATCGTCATGCACCCGGGTCCGCTCAACCGCGGCGTCGAGGTGTCGGACGACGTCGCCGACGGCGCCACGAGCGCGATCCTCGACCAGGTCGAGGCGGGCGTCGCCGTGCGCATGGCCGTGCTCGCGTTCTCCGCCGGCGCGGCGTAACGGAGAGCGAGGTCGGGCTACGGGAGCCCGAAGACTTCGATGCTCTGCAGGATGATGCGGTTCCCGCCCACGGGATCGATTTCCGTCACCTCGAAGTCGATGCTCGACACGGCGCTCGCGCTGATCGAGACCGGCTTCCACACCGTCGGCGCGGGGAGGGTCAGCGTGAAGGTCTCGCCGATGGTCTTGCCGTTGGCGCTGCTCCAGTACGTCATCATGTCGACGTCGATCGCCTTGTCCGGGGTGAGCGACGCGCGCGAGGTGCTCGCGGAGGCGACCAGCGGCGTGATGTCGTGGCCGCTGAGACGGTGCGCGCCGGTGAACGTGCCCCCAACGCCCGTGTTCCAGAAGCCGTTCACGAGACCCTGCGTCGGAACGTCGTAGTCGGTCTCGTACTGGTCGATGACATCGGCATCGAACCCGCCCGTCTGATTCAGGACGAGATGAGCCGTGCCGGGGTCGTACGTGCCGACTCCGTATTCCTCTCCGGCGAGGAGCACCCCGAAGTTTCCGCCGGCGTTTTCGAACCAATCGATCCGGTAGTCGAGCGTCACGACGCCGCTCGGATCCGTCGTCGCGCTCGTGAAGACGAGCGTGCTCGGCGTCCAGTCCTGCCCGCCAGAGTCCGACGCCGTGAGCTCCCAGTAGCCATCCATCAGATCCACGACCGTGCCGGTTCCGCCCGAGCCACCAGCACCGGCAGCCGCCGCAGCGCCCGCTGCACCACCGCTGCTCGATGAGCCACCGGGTCCGATGGCACCGCCACCCGAGCTGCCGCCCATCGAGCTGCCGCCCGTCGAGCTCCCGCCCGTCGAGCTGCCGCCCACCGAGCTCCCGCCGACGGAGCTGCTCCCACCGACCGAGCCCGACGTCCCGCTGCTCGAGCTGCCGGCATCTCCGGGCCCCGCCGCGGAGGATCCGTCGCCACTCGCGCCGCCGCTGTTGGTGTCGCCGCCCACACCGAGCGAGCCACCCAAGCCGGACAAGGTTCCGCCCGCGCCCCCGCCGCCCACGCTCGTGGCGGCGCCGGCCCCCGAGCTCTCACCAGCCGCCCCGGGGAGCGCCGAGCCATCCTGCGACGTGGTCGCGAGGCCGTAGCCGTACCGACAACCCACCGTAATGAGAAGCGGCACCGCGCACATCTCGAGTAACGCACGACGGGACCGAGCCGACGACCAGCGCGCGAGTTTGGCAGCGGCCATGAACACTCGAGCTTACTCCGAGATGCATGTCCTCGCCCGTCCGGAGCGGCTGCGCGGAGGTCTCACAATGTGGGACCTCCACCCAGTGCGCGCTGCCTCGATTTGAAACGCAGGATCTGCTCAGGGCAACGGCAAGAGCACGAGCGCCGCGTCGTCGTTGGCGGAGGGCGGAGTCGGCGTGCTTCCGACGCCCTTGATGCCGGCGAGCGCGAGGGTCTTTTGATCGGGCGCGAGCGCGGCGCTCCAGAGGAAATCCGAGACGCCGCCGAGATCGAAGCGCCGCCAGCCGCTGAACTCGAAGGAGCTGTCCGCCTGCCCGTCGGGCGTGAGCACCAGGACGATTCCATCCACATCGGCCGAGGTGAGCCGGCCCCCGCCCACCAGCACGATACGGCCGTCCGGCAGCACGAGCAGCCGCCGCGAGTTGTCCCCGAAGCCGCCGATGTCGACGCGCGCGAGGCCGTTCGAGCCGTACGTCGTGTCGAGCACGCCGGCCGAGGTCACGCGCAGCGACACGAAATCCGTCGTCTCGCCCGCGAGCCCTTTGCCGTAGCCCGTGGTGACGAGCTTGTAGCCGCCGCCGTCGACGGGCTGCAGGGCGGCCTGATACGCCTCCGTTTGCTCGGGAAGCACGGCGTCGCTGAACACGCCGTTCACGCCGAAGCTCGTGTCGAGCACGCCCGCGTCGGTGACCTTCCACAAGACGGGCGCCGTGTCGTGACCAGCGAGCGGCCGGTACCCAGCGCCGACTACGCCGTCCGTGCCGGGCAGGATCGTGACGTTGCGCGGGCTCGCGGTGTCGCTCGTCGAGCCGTTGAGCTGCGTGTCGAGCGTGACGACGCCATTGGTGCCGAACGTGGTGTCGCGCGTTCCGTCCGCATTCAGGCGCACGAGCGCAAAATCGGTGTCGGTGGCGCCGGAGCGCACCTGCCCGCCGGAGATGACGAGGCGATCATCGGCGTAGCGCTCGAGGCCCCACGCGCTGTCCGCCGAAAATCCGGTACCGTTCACGACGCCCGTGCTGAGGTCGAGCGTGACGACGCCGTCCGTGCCCCACGTCGTGTCCTTCGTGCCGTTCGGGTTGAAGCGGAGCACGACGATGTCGCGATCACGCGCGTCGGTCGCACCAGGGTGCTCCGCGTTGCCCAGGACGACGATCTTGCCCGTCGATTGCACGCTGACGCCGCGGTAGAGCTCGCCGTTCGTTCCGCTCGCGACGTTGCGCACGACGACGCCCCCCGCGCCGAAGCTCGTGTCGAGGTTGCCCTCGGGCGTGAGCTTCACGAGCAGCATGGCCTGATCGGCATTCGAATCGTTCGAGATGGCGATCTGACCGACGGCGAAGATCGAGCCGTCCGCGCCGTAGGTCACGCCAAACAAGCGGTCGGGACCCGTCGGGGACAGCGGAAATACCTTCTGAATCGTGACGCGCGGCGTGGGACCGCCGCCTGATTCGCCGGCGTTGCCCGCGGCGCCAGGACTATCCGAGCCGGCTTCTCCGCCCGCTCCGTCGCCGGCGTTGCCTCCGCTGCCCGCCCCGGCCTGAGGCTCACCGCTCGCGCCGCTCTCGCCAGCGTTACCGACGGTTCCGCCTGTCGTGAGGCCGGTGCCGCCCGTTGCGACGTCTTCACCCGCGTTGCCGCCGCTGCCGCCCTTGCCGGCTTTTCCGCCGCTCGTGCCGCCACTGCCAGCTCCCGCTTCGCCCGTCGTTGCGCCAGTTGCACCACTGCCGCCCTTGGCACCGCTGCCGCCGGTGCCGCTACTTCCCGATTTGCCGCTCGCTCCGCCTTTGCCGGAGCTCCCACCCTTACCAGCTTTGGCACCCGAGCCGCCGTTGGCGCTGCCGCCGGAGTCCGTCGGAGTGCTGCTGTCGTCGCCGCAGCCGACCGTCCAGCCGAGCCCCAGGAACGGAAGGACGATCGACAGGATGGGACCGCGGAGAGCGCTCCGGCGCGCGGGAGTCATGGGGAACATGGGGGTCGGCATGGGTCGAAATTCCTCGCGAGAGGTTATTGAATACGAAAATCATTTTCGATAGCCGGGACTCGCCTCTCGCAGTTTTCCCGGCGCCAAATGCGCTCTACCGAACTTTATTGAAAATGAAAATCATTTTCGATTTGTGATTTTGATTTTCAATTTCGATTGGCCACGGTACACCCCAGGCCGACTTGCCCACGTCGTCGCTCCCCTCGCACGCCAAGCGCTCCATGCCTCGCGGCACTAAACAGGGCTCGGTGCTTGCCGGAGCCACCGTGCTCGCTCTCGCGAGCTTCGGCGCGTGCACCACCGACAACCCGCGCGAGGTCTATCGCAACGCGAGCGCGGCCCGGCCCCCCGCGAGCGGCGGCTCGTCCAGTAGCGTCGGGCGGGGAGGCAGCTCGAACGGCCCGAGCGGCAGCGGCGACGGGAGCCGCGACCCCACGGGCTCTCCCCGCGGGGGCAGCGATGGCGCGAGCTCCAGCCGGGGCGGGACCAGCTCGCCCGGCACGGGCGCTACACCCGGCTCGGAGGAAACTGGAGGCAGCAGCGCGGCACCGCTCGGGGGCGGCAACGGCTCCGGCGCGTCCGGCGGAGCCGTATTAGGCTCCGCCGGCGAAGGCGGCGATCTCGGCGCTGCGGGAGCCGACAATTCCCCGCCCGACGACGGCTGCGGCGACCCGCCCGTCTCCACGGAGCCGTTCAGCAAGCGCGCGTTGCGCACTGCTGCCGGCCAGTGCGCGCTCTGGCACTACTGCAGGTTCGCAGCGCGCGCCTCCGCGCTCGATGCCGCGGTGAGCGCGCACGTCACCACGCCGAGCATCGCTGCGCTCGAGCACGCTCGCGCCGCCTGGCGCGACGCATTTCGCATCTGGTCGACGGTCGAGCTCTTTCAGTTCGGACCACTCGCGTCGAGCGCCGATAGCGCCGGACGTGATGGCGTCCACGGCGAAGGTATCCGCGATCTCGTCTACGCTTGGCCGCTCGACACGCGCTGCCGCGTGGAAGAGCAGCTCGCGAGCCAGGCCTACAAAAATGGCTTCGGGAGCGTGCTCGTCTCGAGCCGCGGGCTCACGGCACTCGAGGTCCTGCTCTTCTACGAAGGCAACGACACGGCGTGCAAGCCGGGCACGGCGACGGCGAACGTGTTCCCATCGCTCGCTGGGGACGAGCTCGCGGCCCGCAAGCTCGCGTACCTCGGCGCCGTGTCGAACGACGTGCTCGCCAACGCGTACCGGCTGGTCGAGCGCTGGAATCCCGCCGGCGGCAACTTCCTCGCGACGTTCGTCGATGCTGCCGGCTACGAAGACGAGCAGCAGGCGCTCACGGTGCTCGGCTGGGCGCTCCTCTACGTCGAGCGCGAGGTCAAGGACTGGAAGCTCGGCATCCCCGCCGGCTTCACGTTGAGCCAGCCCGTGAACGGTCCCGAGGCCGTCTTCGCTCGCGACGGGACGGAAGCGATCGTCGAGAATCTTCGCGGCTTTCGGCGCCTCTTTCAGGGCTGCGGCCCCGCGGGCGAGGGGCTCGGCTTCGACGACTGGCTCACGGCAGCGGGTCACGGCGAGCTCGGCACGGACATCCTGCGCGCGCTCGACGCGGCGGAAGCTGCCGCGCAGCGCTTTCCGCCGCTCGATGCCGCCACGCCCGCGGAGCTCGAGTCCTTCTACTTCACGGTCAAGGCGCTCACGAATCTCCTGAAGTCGGATCTGTTCGGGGCCGGGAGTCCGTTGAACCTCAAGCTCCCGATGACGGTGCAAGGTGATACGGACTGAGCCTGCTCTCGCTTGCCGGGCGCTGCGCGAGCCAGTCGCGCGGCTCCGCGCTCACCTGCTCGCGCCCGTCGACGCGGCTTGGCTCGGCGCGTTCCGCGTCATCTTCGGTGTCCTGCTTGCGATCTCGATGGGCCGGTTCCTCGCCTA
>DATMCL010000111.1:0-12720 GCA_035558375.1 Polyangiaceae bacterium | reverse complement strand
GCGCCGGGGGTGAACCAGTCGAGGTAGGAGTTGTGGACGGTGTTGATGAAGAACTGGCAGCTGCCGCTGTTGGGGCGGCCGGTGTTGGCCATCGAGAGGGTGCCGGGCTCGTTCGAGATCTTCGCGTCGGCGGGATGCTCGTCCTCGATCGTGCCCTGAGGACCGTTGCCCGTTCCGGCGCGCGGGCTCGCGGGGTCCTTGCTGTGCGGGCAGCCGAACTGGATCATGAACCCGTCGATGACGCGGTGGAAATGCAGGCCGTCGTAGAAGCCGCTCTTGGCGAGCTTGATGAAGTTCGCGGCCGTTTTCGGCATCTTGTCCGCGAAGATTTCGGCCGTGAAATCACCGAGCGAGGTGGAGAAAGTGGCAGTGGGGTTCGACATCGGGGAGAGAAGCTAGAGCACTGCGCGCGAAGCTGCAATCCGCGGCTGCTCGCGCGCGAAATAGCGTTCCTGAGGGTCCCGCGCGTCTAGCGCGGTTGAAACTCCGGGGCCTTCTGTCACGGACGAGGGGGCCGAAATAGGCTAGCCTCGCCCCCTTCCGCTGATGAAGCACCTTCTGAAAACCACCGATCTGACCGCTGACGACCTCTCGTACCTCTTGCGTCGCTCGGCGAAGTTCAAGGCCAAGCCGCTCGGCCGGCGCAGCGTCCTCGCGGGGGAGACGGTGTGCTGCTACTTCGCGAAGCCGTCGACCCGAACGCGCATCTCGTTCGAGACGGCCGTGGTGCATCTGGGCGGTACGCCGCTGTTTCTGGGCCCGAACGATCTGCAGCTCGGTCGCGGCGAAACGCTCGAGGATACGGCGCGCATCATCAGCCGCTACTCGCGTGCGCTCGTGATTCGCACCTTCGCCGACGAGCACGTCGAGCGTCTGGCCCGGGCGGCCAGCATTCCGATCATCAACGCGCTCACGGACGGGCACCACCCCTGTCAGAGCGTCGCCGATCTCCTGACGGTGACCGAGCGCAAGGGCGCCCTCGGCCGCCTCAAGTTCGCGTACCTTGGCGACGGCAACAACGTCGCAGTGAGCCTCACGCAAGCGGTGGCCCTCGCCGGCGGCACCATGGCCCTCGGTTGCCCCGCCGGCTACGGCATGCCCGCGGGCGTCGTCGAAGAAGCGCACGCTCTCGCCGACCGCCACGGCGGCAAGGTGATCATCACGGAGGACCCGGCGGAGGCGCTACGCGACGCGGACGTCGTCTACACCGACGTGTGGCTCTCGATGGGCCACGCCGAGAGCGAGCGCAACGAGCGGCACCGCGTGCTCGCGCCCTACCAGGTGAACGCCGCCGCGATGCGCCTGGCCAAGAGCGATGCTCTGTTTTTGCACTGCTTGCCCGCCCACCGCGGCGAAGAGGTGACCGCAGACGTGTGCGACGGCCCGCAGTCGGTCATCTTCGATCAAGCCGAGAATCGCCTCTGGACGAGCATGGCGATCCTCTACGCCTTGCTCGAGGACAAGCTCGAAGGCTCGCCGAGCGCCGTGCGCTGAAACCGGCCAGCGCTCCTCACGCCTCGGCGGAGTCGCCTACGGCACTTCACGGATCACGACGCCCGCACCCGTGACGGTGGTATCGCCGCTCGCGAGGAAGGCGGGATTGTCGACGACGGCGCCGCCCTTGTTTTGGAGCACGCAGGAGGAGCGCTGCGTGCGCCCGCGGCCTTTGTAGCTGCAGTACGGCGCGCCGCGCCATTCGACCGCGAGCTCCTTGTCGACCGCGAGGTTGACCTCCACCTCGTACTTACCTTCGGGCAAGCTAAAGTAGATGCGCCGGCCGCCTTCGAGCGGAAGGGCCTCGGTCGCGACCGTGCGAACGACGCGGATCGGCAGCTTTTGGACCTTCGAGCCGGCTTGGATCGTGAGCTTGGTCTCGCCGACGACGAGCGGGGTGAGGGTGGTGCCGGACACGCCGAGCACGCGCGGGCTCTCGGCGGTCAGGGTCACGGGAACGTCGTTGAGCTCGGCCCCGGCCTTCGTGCGCGGGTGCACGGCGAGGGCAACGGGCGGTTTCGATAGGTCGAACGGCGGCAGCTCGCCAACGTCGAGCACCTCGACGAGCCGGCAGCGGAGCGTTTCGTCGTCCTTCACGCCGACCACGCTCACGGTCACCTTCGCGTCGCCCGTTTTCGCGCAGGTCAGCGTGCCGTCGGGCGTGATGGTCGCGACGTTGCCGGGCTCGACGCTGAACTCCATCTTCTCGTGGGACACGCTCGACGAGCCGGAGCGGCGGACGTGCACGGTGGCGCGCGTCGGATCCGTCGAAAAGACGAGCTCCGGCAGCTCGAGCCGCACCTGCTCGGGCGGTGTTCCCTTGCACGCCGTCGCGACGAGCAGCAAAGCCAAGCAGACCGAGCAGCGGGCCGAACCCACGGGAATCATGGAGGGTGCGTGTTAGCAGACGCGGGGCGGGGCGAGAACGTCGAGCCGCCGCAGCCGAGAACCACGGCGCTTAGCGCGACGAGGTGGCGGGTTCGGCGCTGGCGCGTCGCGGCGCGTCGGGGGGCAACCGGCGCGCGGGGAAGGCGAGGCGCTGCGACGGGGGAGCCGGCCGCGGATGCGCCACGGGGATCAGGTACGCGTGTCCTTCGCGGATCAAGCTCTTCTTGAGGCGATTGGCGCGCTTGATCGATTCGACGCTCACGCCGTACTTCTTCGCTATTTTGCCGAGCGTCTCGTTCTTCTTCACGCGATGCGAGAGGTAGCTCTGAACCGGTGGCACGATGCCGCGTGCGACGAGCGCGCTGTAGCTCCGGCGTGCCGTCTCCTGGGCGATCGGGTTCCAGAATCGCACGTGGATGTGCGTCGCGTGACCGCGCGCGTGGCGAATGATGGCGCGCTGCCCCGAGCCGCCGAAGAGCCCTTCCACCCAAGCCCGATCCTCGCCGCTCTCGAGCGCGTAGTCCTTGAGGAGCGCCTGAATCGAATGATCGATGAAGATCAGATCGACGTCCGTCTCGGTCACGAGGGCGCGCACGAACGCCCAGTTTCGCGGCAGATCGAGGTTTTGCGCGTTTCCGCGCCGGTACCAGCGCTGCTCGCCCCGGTAGAAGTAGCCGATGTCGAGATCGCGCCCCGCCTGGTGGCTCACGTGGGGCGAGATCGGTCCGCCGCGCTCGGCGCTGATGTCTCCGAGCGGGAGCGGGGGAGTCCCCGGGATCGCGGCGTGCACCTTCGTGAGCGCGGCGTCGAGGTAGCCGAGCGTCTCGTCGGTGCCCCACGCCGTGCCGGGCGCGACCGGTGCGTAGAGCTCGCTCTTCTGCGCGTTGCGACCGTTGACGAGCATGCCGGCGCTCGGCGTGCCCACCGACATCGCGCCGAGCGTCGCGATGTGCGTCGCGACCGCGCTCGCGATCTCCTGCTCGCTCACGCCGTCGAGCGGGTGCGGACGAGAGACGCCCGTGACGGGCTCGCTGTCGCCTTCCTCGCTGCCGTCATCGGGCTCGTCCGCGTCGTCGCTCGGGTCTTCCGCCTCCGTGTGCTCCGCTTCGGCCTGCTCCGGCACGGCGGCGCTCATCGCGGGCAGATCCTCGCCCTCGGTCGCCGGGGCAGCCGGCAAGCTCGTGCTCTTGGTTGGCGTGGTCGCGCAGGCTTGAAGGAGTGCGAGGGCGACCCCGAAGGGCCCTAGTCTCACTCGCCTTTGGCCTTGAGGATCTCGCCTTGCGCGCGCGTCAAAAGGTCGATCGCCTTCTTGCGGTGCGCATCGGCTTCACCAGCGGGGGAGCCCTCGGCCGCCTTCAGGAGCGCGATCGCCTTCGCGGTGCTGGCGTTCGCTTCGTCGAGCTTCGCGTCGGCGGCCCAGGCGGCACCCGACACGAACGCGACGGCGAGCCCCAGCGTGATCATGAAGGGCGGGCTCGGGCGAAGGCGTCGGGTGGGGGTGCGTTCGTGCATGGCAAGATCCTACACTTTCCCAGAATGCTACGCTCGGACCCGGAACGACCTTCCCCCGCAAAATGAACCAAGGAACTCCCGCGACCGAGGCTCCCGGACCCGATCCTCTCGGAATTTTCCTCGAATGGCAGCGTACTGCCGCTGAGCGCGGGCTCCCCGCGCCCGACGCCTTCGCGCTCGCCACGGCGACTGCCGACGGCCGTCCCTCGGTGCGGATCGTGCTCTTCAAGGGCATCAAAGACGGCGCGCTTCGGCTCGTCACGAACTACCAAAGCCGCAAGGGTGAGGAAGTCGCGCTGAACCCGCACGGCGCACTCGTCTTTTTTTGGCCGGCGCTCGATCGTCAGGTCCGCATGGAGGGCCCTATCGAGCCGGCGCCCGCGAGCGAATCCGACGCGTACTTCGCAGCGCGCGATCGCGAAAGTCAGCTCGGCGCGTGGGCCTCGGCGCAGAGCCGTCCGATCGAGTCGCGAGCGGAGCTCATCGCCGAGCTCGAGCGAGTGCGCGCGCGCTTCGACGGCGGCCCCGTGACGCGCCCGCCGCACTGGGGGATCTTGAAGCTCATCCCCGAGCGCGTCGAGCTGTGGCTCGGCGGGCAGCACCGATTGCACGATCGTTTCGCGTACACGCGCGAAGGCGACGGGTGGCGCATCGAGCGCCTTTCGCCGTAGCCGCGGCCCTCGTCAGACGCCGCGTTAGCGGTTAGCGTTCGACTCGTGGAGGATCCGCTTGCTTCGATTTTCGGCGTTTCGACGCGGGAGCTCTTCCAAAAGCGCGCTCTCTTCGTGACCCACGGCCCGCTCGAGCGCTTGCCGACGTTCATGCGCACGGGCGCGATGGAGAGCGTCGACAGCCTCTGCCGCTCGTACACGGGGCCGCTCGAGGTATCGCAAGGCACGCCCGAGAACGGCATCCAGGTGCCCGTGCGCGACGTGCACGCCGCGGCGCTGCTTCGCCTCGGGCTCACGGTGTACTTTACCGAGCTCCGCCGGGCGCTGCCGTTCGCGGGCGCTTGGCTCAAAGCGCTCGAGAACGCGCTCGGTATTCCGGAGTGTACCTCGCTCGCCGCGTTCGCGAACGCCGAAGGCTCCGGCCTCTCGCTTCACCACGACCGCTTCGATCAGCTCTTCTTTCAGCTCAAGGGCAAGAAGCGCTTTCGCTACGCGCCGAACCGCTGGGCCGAGAATCCGGACGTGCAATTTAGTCCGATCGCGGCGGCCCCCATCGAGTTCGGACGCGCCTACCGCGCAGGCTTCCCGCGCTCGACGGAAGAGCTCGTGCGCGAGGAGCTCACGACGCTCGTGCTCGAGCCCGGTTCGGCCTTCTTCATGCCCGCCGGCACGTGGCACACGACCGCGGAGCAGGACGAGGAATCGCTCTCCATGGTCGCCGTGGTGAGGGCGCCGTCGCGCCTGGATCTGCTCCTGAACTTGCTCGACTACTACGCCGGACAAGCGCCGGAGTGGCGAGCGCGGGCGTACGGCGCTTGGGCGAACGACGCGAGCACGGCGGCGGAGCACGAAGCTCTCCAACGCCTGACGGTCGAGCTCGGCGCGCGACTCGCGACGCTGGACACGCGCGCCGCGTACGGAGCGTGGAGCGCGCACGGCTTCGCGACGGGGTCGCTCGCGGAGTACCCCCGTGGCCTCGAATTCGCGCGCTTCATTCGGCTACCGAACTCGTCCGCGCGCATCGAGCCGAGCGACACTCCGGGCAAGCTGCGCTGCATCGTCTCGAGCGGGCCCACGAGTCGCCCCCAAACCCGGGTCGAGCTCGCGTTCAACGCCGAAGCGCGTCCGGTGCTCGACTGGGTGCTCGATCTGGGTCGCGCGTTCACGCTCGCGGAAGCAAGCGCACGGTTCGAGGATTTCGCGCCGGCGGATCTGGCGGATCTGTTCGCGTGGCTCGGACACGCCGCGTTGATTCGCCCGCTACCCGCACCCGAGTGGGAGGACGCCTGAACGGGCGACGCTCGAGCTGACATGCCTGGCAGGCTGCGCTGTGCCAAACGGTGCCAGGCGCCGAACGCACGGTCACAATCAGGTGATTTTCGCGGCTCCGTCGCGTGGCATCCGCTTTGCTAGTGCGAGCGCATGGCGCGCAGGTACTTGGAGATCGGGTGTGTGCTCGTGGTGGGAGGCGCGCTCGCGAACTGCGGCGGGCAGAGCATCAGTGAGGAGGGCTCGGGCGCCAACGGCAGCGCGGGGCGTGGCAGCGGGGGCTCGTCGGTGGGGGGTGGCGTCGGCACCGCCGGGGGCACCGACTCCACCGGCGCGGGCTCAGCGGGCTACGGCGGCACGGGGACGCCCGGCCTGCCCGGCGGCGCGGCTACCGGCGGCAGCAACCTCGGCACCGGTGGCAGCATCGGAACGCAGCCGTTCGGTGGCTCGGGCGGCACCATCGGAACCGGCGGCAGTGTCGGCGTCTCCGGCAGCGGCAGCGTCGGCGGCGGCCACGCGATCGGCCTCGGCGGCAGGCCCGCGGGGGGCGCTCCGGGGATCGGAGGCAGTGAGTACATCGGCGCCGGCGCGCCCGGCGGCGGCGACGGCAACTACGGCGGCAACGACGGATGGATCGGGACGGGAGGCTCGGTCAACACGGGCTTCGGCGGCGACCCCAACGTGCAAGACGGCCCGATCGGCGGAAACGGCTTCTAAGTCAGGATGAAGAGCGCCGCGAGCAGGATCAGCCACACGACGCCGAGGAAATCCCAGTACTGCCGGCAGAGCCGTACGCCTTCGTACCCGGAGCTCGTGTAGCGCCGACGCCGGGCGTTGAAGAGCACGATGCCGAGCGGAATGAAGCCGCCGAGGACGTGCGCGGCGTGCAGCCCCGTCAGCATGTAGAACGTGAACGGATAGAGCGGGTGGGGGACCGGCGCGTTCATGCCGGGCGCCATCGTGCGCCAGTTTTGAGCCTGACCGAGCAGGAACGCGATGCCGAACGCGAGCGCGAGCCAGAGATGGCGCTCGAGCGACTCGTTCTTGTTTTGCCGGGCGTCGCGCATGGCGAGATGCATGCACGCGCTCATCCCGCCGATCATCGCGGTGCTCGCGAAGAGTCCGAGCGGCAACTCCGGCATCTCGGGCGTCTTCCAGATCGGGTTCACGAGCCGCGTCCACACGTACGCGACGAGGGTCGCCGTGAAGAGCACGGACATCGACACCATCAGAACCACGAGCCCGAATTGCTTCAGACTGATGCGCCGGATCAGGCTCTGTTCCGGCGTGGCGGAGGTCATCACGCGCGTACCCTAGCAGCGTCCGCCGCGGGCGCTTGGCGTAAGCGACCGAGCGCCAGCGCGGCCTCTTCGCGCACCGCGTCGTCGGCGTCGCTTCGTTCGGCGAGCTCGAGGGCACGCTCGGCCTCCGGCTCGCAGAGGGCGAGCTCCCCGAGCGCCCAAGCGGCGTGCGCACGGACGAGAGCGCTGGTGTGCGACGACAGGGCGCGGCAGAGCGGTGGGACGGCGCGCGGATCGCGCGTGTTGCCGAGCGCCACCGCCGCGTTGCGAGCCAGCGTGTCGCGACTCACGCGCCGGAGCGCGGTGCGTCGAACGAGCTTGCGGTATCCGGCCGAGCCGAGCTCGAGCAGCGCCACGAGCTCGGTCGTTGCGAGCGACTCGCGCGGGGAAAGCTCGGGAGCCCGCTCGCGCGGCGACTCCGACGCGTTGAAGGGGCACACCTCCTGGCACACGTCGCAACCGAACACGCGGGTGCCGATCGGCGCGCGGAGCTCGCGCGGGATCGGGCCCGCGTTCTCGATCGTGAGGTACGAGATGCAGCGCCGCGCATCGAGCACGTGAGCATCGACGAAGGCGCCCGTCGGACAGGCGTCCAGACATAGCCGACAGCCGCCGCACCCGGCGCGCACGGGCTCGCTCGGTGGAAGCTCGACGTCGAGCAAGAGCTCCCCGAGCAGCACCCAGCTGCCGAGCCCCGGCACGATCGTCAGCGTCGACTTACCCGAGAAGCCGAGCCCGGCGCGGCGGGCGACCTCGTGCTCGAGCAATGGCGCCGTGTCCACGCAGGCTCGCGCGACGATGGGCCGGCCGAGCAGTGCCTCGCAGCGCTCAGCCAGGGCTGAAAGCTTCTTTTTCATGACCAGGTGGTAGTCCTCGCCGCGCGCGTAGCGGGCGACGCTCCCGGTCAGCGGGTGTCCTTCTCGCTCGCTGCGGAGCGGCGTGGTCCCGCGGGGCTCCGCGTACGACAACGCCACGGCGACGAGCGTCTTCGCCCCCGGCAAGAGCGCGCGCGGATCCGCGCGGTCTCCGCCTTCCGCGAGGTACGAGAGGGCTCCGTGGTAACCGCTTGCAAGCCAATTGCGGAGGCGGGCGCCGGCTTCGTCGAAGCGCTCGACACGCGCGAATCCGACGCGTGCAAAACCGAGCTCGAGCGCTGCATCCGCGATGCGGCGAGCGAGATCCGCCTGGGTCGGCGGGCCGGTTTCGGAAGGACGAGTAGCGGTCAAACGAGACCTCGGGAATACTCCGCCCCGTTCCACGGTCCAGGGGCGCGAGGATTGTGGTAACGGGCGGAGCCGCACCGTGATTGAGATTCAGGACCTCTATAAGTACTACGGGGAACGCCGCGTGGTGGGCCCCCTCTCGGCAAAGATCGAGAAGGGCGAAATCATCGGTCTTCTCGGCCTGAACGGGGCCGGCAAGACGACGACGCTGCGCGTGCTCGCCTGCGACCTCCTGCCGACGAGCGGGACGGTGCGCGTGGGCGGGTTCGACGTCGTGGAGCAGCCGCACGAGGTGCGCGGCAAGGTCGGCTACCTGCCCGATCGCCCACCGCTCTACGACGACATGACGGTGCACGAGTACCTCGGCTACGCGGCTCGCCTCCGGCGCGTCCGCCCGAACGACGTCGAGAAACGCGTGAGCGAGGTCGAAGGCATGACCGAGCTCGGCGACGTCCGCCGCCAGCTCGTCGGCACGCTCTCGCACGGCTACCGGCAGCGCCTCGGCATCGCGCAGGCGATCGTCCACCGGCCGGATTTCGTCGTCCTCGACGAGCCGATCGGCGGCCTCGACCCCATCCAGATCGTCGAGATGCGCGGCCTCGTGCGGGGTCTCCGCGGCGAGCACACGGTGGTCGTCTCGAGCCACATCCTTCACGAGATCAGCGAGACCTGCGACCGCATCTTCGTGATTCAAAACGGCGAAATCCTCTGGTCGGGACGTGAGGCCGATCTCTCCACGCAGGTGGAGAAGGGCATGCGCATCCGCGTCACGGGGCGCGTGGCCGGCACCGCACCCGAAGCGGCCGGCGAACGCCTGGCCGCGCTGTTGATCGCGGTGCCAGGCGTGCGCGCCGTCGAGCCGCGCGACGCCACCGAAAGCGGCGAGGGCATCGCGAGCGTCGAAGTGGCGGCCGAATCCGACGTGCGCGACGCGCTCTGCCGCGCCCTGGTCACGGCCGACGCCGCCGTGCTCGAAGTGTCACGGCTCCGCGATCTCGAAACGACCTTCCGCGCCCTGCTCGAGGGGTCCACGTCATGAGCTCCGTCCTTTTGATCGCGCGACGCGAATTTTACGCCTACCTCCGGTCGCCGCTCGGCTCCTCCATCATCGCGGCCGCCCTGGTCATCGACGGCCTGTGGTTCCACCTGCAGGGCATGTCGCGCCCGATGCTGTCGGCCGAGGTCCTGCAGGAGTTCTTCAACGGGGCGAGCGGCACCACCATGGGCGCGGCCATCGTGCTCTCGATGCGCCTGCTCGCCGAAGAGCGCCAGACCAACACCTTCACGCTGCTCAACACCGCGCCCGTGCGCGACGTCGAGATCGTGCTCGGCAAGTTCCTGTCGGCCTTCTCCGTGATCGCCCTCATGACGGCGCTCACCATCTACATGCCGCTCCTCATCCTCGTGAACGGCAAGGTGAGCTGGGGTCAGGTCGGGGTCGGCTACCTCGGGCTGCTCCTGCTCGGCGCGGCGGCCACGTCGATCGGCCTCTTCGGGTCGGCGCTCGCCCGCTCGCAGGTGATCGCAGCCGTGATCGGCACCGCGATCCTCGTCGTGATGCTGCTGCTCTGGCTCGTGGCACGCGCCGTGGAGCCGCCGCTCAACACGTTCATCGCGCGCCTCGCGCTCCACCACGAGAATTTCCGACCCTTCATGCAGGGCATCTTGGAGCTCCGCGGCGTCGTTTATTACGTCTCGATCTCGTACTTCTTCCTGCTCGCAGCCACGAAGACGCTGGAGGCACGGCGATGGCGGTGAGCGAAAAAAAGGCAGCGGTACCGGCCGCGACCTCGGGCCTCCGCGCCGGTGCCGGCAGCGCCCCGGGCTGGGTGCTCGGCGGCTACCTCGGCGGCCTCGTCCTCGTGTACTTCGGCGAGCGCGTGCTCTCGGGGCTCGAGAAGGGCGCGGGCTTCTTCACGGCGGTCGGCGTGGTGCTCGTCGTCGTCACGACGCTGATCCGCTTCTCTCCGCGCTTTCGGGCCGGCGGCGATCGCCAATCGATCGAATCGCTGCTCGCCATCCTGTCGGCGACCGGCCTGCTCGGCCTCGTGCTCTACGGGCTGACGACACCCTGGGGCGTCGACCATTTCCTGGGCAAGCTCCAGGAGCCCACGCGCTCGCGAGCCGGCGACCTCCTCCAGGTCTCCTGGGTCATCCTGATCGTCATCGCGACGCTCCCGATGATCTTCGCGGAGACCGCGCTCCGTCCGATGCGCACGGCGGAGCGGCCCGAGAGCCGTCGCGTGCGGGCCGCGGCGGGCGCCGGCCTCACGTTGGCCCTCGCGGCGGTCTACGGCGCGCTCTTCGTGTACGCGGCCTCGAGCGTGAAGCTCAACGTCGATTTCTCGTACTTCAAGACGTCGCGGCCGAGCGAGTCGACGAAGAAGCTCGCGCAGAGCCTCGGCGATCCCGTGCGCGTCGTCGCGTTCTTTCCCGCGGTGAGCGAGGTGAAGACGCACGTCATGCGCTACCTCGACGAGCTCAAAGCCTCGTCCCCGAAGCTCCAGGTGGAGGCGCAGGATCGCTTGCTCGCACCCAAGCTGGCCCGTGATCTCAAGGCGACGCAGGACGGCGTGCTCATCCTGTCGCGCGGAACGACCACGCAGTCGATCGTCATCGGGACGGAGCTCGAGACCTCGAAGAGCAAGCTCAAGACCCTGGATCGCGATTTTCAGGAGCAGCTCACCAAGCTCGCGAAGACGCGCCGCACCGCGTACATCACGGTCGGCCACGGCGAGCTCGGCGAGACCAAGACGCCGGGCATGACGGATCCGACGCTGCGCAGCGGCTCCATCGTGCGCCTGCTCCTGCAGCGCCAGAATTACCTCGTGAAGGATCTGGGCCTCGCTCAGGGCCTCGGACGCGACGTTCCCGACGACGCCGACGTGGTGCTCGTGCTCGGCCCCACCGATCCGTTCTCGAACGAGGAGGTCGCGACGCTCAAGCGCTACCTCGACCAGCGCCACGGCAAGCTCTTCCTCTCGCTCGACGCCGACGCGATCTCGACGCGCGAGAGTGTGCCCTTGCCGGAGGCCACCGCGAGCGCGAAGAGCCCGGCTCCGCCCGCGAGCGAAAAGGGCCCGACTCCCGCCGCCTCGGGCTCTGCGAAGCCGCCTGCCTCGGGCGAACCGCCTGCCGCGCCTCCCTCCGGCCCGCTCAATGCTCTCGCCGCGCTCGTGGGCCTCACCTACGGGACGGATACGCTCGCCAACGAGCGCTCGCACGTGCGCATGCGCAACGACGATTCCGATCGCACGCGCCTCGTCTCGCAGAGCTTCTCCTCCCACGCTTCCGTCTCGACGCTGAGCAAGAACGCAGCGCGCGCCGCCGTTGCGTTCTTCGGCTCGGGCAACCTCGAGAAGGCGCGCGGCGCGACGCAGAGTATCGACTTCGCCGTGCGGTCGCCCTCGGGCACCTTCGCGGACAAGAATCGGAACTACCAGTTCGACCGCGACACCGAAAAGCAGACCACCTATAACCTTGCGGCCGCGGTCACCGAGGCGAAGCCGGCGTCCAAGGACGACGCAGCCAAGGACGCGAAGAAAGACGAGAAGGGCAAGGACAAGGCATCGAACCCGGAAGAGATGCGCGCCTTCGTGGTCGCCGACTCCGACGCCGTGGGCGATTTCGTGATGTCGCAGGATCAAGCGAACCTGGCCCTGTTCGCCGACGCGATCCGCTGGCTCGTCGGTGAAGAGAGCTTCTCGGGTCCGCCCAACACCGAAGAGGATCAGCGCATTCAACACACGAAACAGCAAGATTTGAGCTGGTTCTACGCGACCATCTTCGGGGCGCCCGGCCTGGTCCTGGCAGCCGGCCTCTTCATGAGCCGCCGCTCGCGCGCGAAGGGAGCCCGCCGATGAAGAGCTTGCTCCCGCACGTTGCGGCGTTCGCCTTTGCGTCGGCGCTCGCGCTCGTCGTCTGGTCGCGCGGCGACAAGGCCGGTGATTCGGACGTCGCGCAAAAGGTCGAAGTCTGGAGCGGCTCCAAGGACCGCGTCGAGCGCATCCGCTACGAGACACCCCAGCGCACCGTCACGCTCGACGCTCGCTCGGACGCGACGGGCCGCTACTACGTCGGCGTCGTCGACAAGGACGAGACACCCAAGCCGCGCCCGGCTCCCGACGCCGGCGCGCCGCCCCCGGAGGTCACGCCCGGCAAGCGCGTGACGACCCGCTTCATCGGCGTGAAGGAAGTGGGCGAGCTTGCCGAAAAGCTGGCGCCGCTGGTCGCCGTTCGGCAGATCGGCCCGCTCGCGGGCGGCCAGGCCGAGGCGTTCGGCTTCGACAAGCCGGAGGGCACCCTCAAGGTGAAGCTCGGCGGTGCCGAGCAGACCCTCGTGATTGGCGCCACCACGCCCGG